>NZ_JBQFUT010000005.1:0-312972 GCF_056539305.1 Ruegeria sp. BC1 | reverse complement strand
CGTCGGGCTTTCGACTATTTGCCGAGATCGCAAGATAAGTGTGTCCGGCAGGTCGCTGGCGCTGGCCGTTCTAAAAGTTTGCGACACATCCCTTTATTGCTCTATCTATCACCATTTAATGCGCAAAAAAAACACTTTTTGCGTACTTCCTAGACTGTCTCCCACATGCCTTCTAAAATGGACATGCCATCGGGGCAGCAGAGACCGGCACTTATGGTCTGTCGCTGTTGTCCATAAATAATGGTTTAAGGGTTTCAACCTCGGGTTTCGTCACGAAACTGGTTCAAAAAATGGCCTAGTTGTTCGACGATCTCTTGCCCGTCTTCTGTCGTCAGATTCTTGTCACGAACACGCACTCGCAATTCACCAGCGGAGACTTCCGCCAGGATACTGCCGCCCCCGGAAAGAGCCATCGGGGCAAGGCGTTGAACCTGCTGTGGCCTCCCGCCTCGCGCTTTGTCTTTTGTCGCGCTAGGGGTCTCTTTCAGAGCAGCCTCCAGCAACTCCCACTCTGACTTGGGATCAACCTCCCCTGCCCCTGCCAACGCTTGCCGTAGCCGGGATTGTGCTCCATCCCGCAGCGCCGCGGCCAGTTTCAGACCAGCCTTTTCTGACAGGGCAACGGGGTGCTGTAACAGGTCGCCTAGGGCCTCATGCACCATTGCAAAGCTCCGAACTTTAGATCGCTTTGCCTTTGAGGCCGCTGCAAACAAAACATCAACCGCTGCTTCAGTCGAGGCAAAGACCCCCTGCCCCGCCGACAAGACCGCAATCCGGCCCCTCTCATATGGCGTCAGATTTGATCTGAGTTCATTTTCCTCGACCATTGACACATAAGCACCCTGGCCGGACCCTGCTTCGCGAATGAAAGCAGGAATTTCAGCAAAGCGCGCGTCGGTTTCAGCCAAACGCCGGAATGCATCTAGTCTTCGGAATCCCGAAATCAGGCCATACCCTTCCCCATCACGGGTCACCTCAATGGGAGTGCGCAACCCGTGAACTCGAAGAGAGTCCAACAGTTCTGCCATTGCTTCTTCGTCATTGACCATCCGGTCCCGTCGAATGTAGTCAGCATCGATCTGATCCAACGGCAGCAATTCCGCAACCAGCCCAGCCTCATGAGCGTCCCGCCATTTTGTTGCGTCGCCCTGATCCTGCGCCAAAGCAAGCCGATCTGTAACAGCGGTCATTCCATTCAAGGCGGCCGCCTCAGCCGCAACTTGCGCAATTGGTGGGGCCGACGACTTGGTCTCAAAAGGGCTGATGGACGGTTTCGCGGCGAAACCCGCCTCAAGTTCTTCAAGCTCTGCCGTGTCCGGCGCTGTCAATCTTCTGCGTTTAGCCATCTGCCTGTTCTCCCATCTGCGCATCGCGCCACCAGCACCCAATCAGAACCTGCTTGAATTCCGCATAGGTCCGGTCAAACGTCTCCCTGCCCCGTACATACGTGTCGCGGTTGAAATCCCGGTAATCCGCTTCGTATATACCGTTAACTTGCTCACCAGCCTGACCCACCAGCGCTGTATAGTCCTGGCGATAGGCGTTCATGAAATCCCCAAAATAAGCCTGGATCACATTCGCCATATCGGTCTGCTGGCTGGCGTCAAACCGGGTAATAATCGCCCGAACGACGTCCCACTCGAACTTGAGTTCGGGCAACCCCGCTGCTCTTTGTGCGGCGTTCTCACCATCTTCGATGCTTGCAAACGTCGTGTAGAGCATGTCGAAGAACCGACCCGTCGAGTCAAATTCAAGAAATGACGCTCCTAGTGGAACCAGCAATATGTCAGCGGCGGCCAATGCATTAATCGTAAGGTACCCAAGTGCAGGAGGAGTATCGAGGAATACGATATCGTAATCGTTCAACACACCTTCGTCGTGAAGGAAATTCGTTAACCCATCCCACAATGGCCAGCTCCGCAGGCCCATACGCCAGACAGGGATTTGGAACTCAGCCCAATAGAGGTTCAACTGAGCGCCAATGAGATCAATGTTCGGCCAATGGGTTTTTTGAATCACATCATGGGGCAGGGTGTTAAGTGCCTCCTGCAGCGTCTCGTCCAACGGAATCTCCGGTTGCCCTGCCGCATTCCGAACTCGATTTTCCTCCTGCACTGCACGCGCATAATCCTTGGCGATCAACGGGAATACAGTTTGCCATTCGTCCGCAACATTTCCACCCAGAATGGAAGTCATCGACCCCTGACTGTCCAGGTCAATCACCAGAACCTTATACCCATCCAGCGCAGCGGACATGGCAAGATGGGCAGCGGTCGAGGTTTTACCCACGCCACCCTTGAAATTGGCGACCGCAACAACCTTTGCCGGCAACCCTTCGGGTCGGTAGGGTAAATATTCTTTGGTGCTAACACCTTCGGTCGCAAAATGCTTTCGAAGAATAAGTACTTCGTCCAGTGTAAACCACTTGGAACCAGCCTCTCCTTCACCTTGCGGTAAATCCGGATTGGCCTTGAGAACGCGCCGCAGATGAGCGGGCGCAACCGGGATCAGATATTTTGTTATTTCCCATATTGAAAACCGACGCAGTCGCTTTTCTCCATCCGGAGCATATCCCCGTCGCGCGAGATCTTCTCGTCCTTTGGCACAGAAGGTGGCCGCTTTTGCGAATCGAGATGTCCCGATAGGATCGGGGAGCTTCTGGGCTGCAATTTCTGGGTCCAGATTCAAATAGGGTGGCAAAGGAGGTTGGGTAGATTTATTCACTGTCGATGCCTCAGATAATGTTCGCCTTGTCGGCGTATATTGCTCATCTTAGCGAACATTTATTCGGCACGCTATCCTCTGATGGAGAGTTTTCCACAATTTATACGTTGAACAGGTGGTTTCGTGACGAAACCAAAAGAAAATGAAGGCACAGCATGCAACAAAGGGTTTATTTTTTTTAGATAGTTTAGAATCTTTGAGTTGAAAAACCCTAATAAAAACAATAATTAAGCGCTCACTCGGCACCTAGATACGGGATAAAAGGTGCCTGATTCCGGGATCAAAGGTACCAATATACAGGCTCTGTGGTGCCGAGCTTCGGGAAGAAGGGCGCCGATTCGCAGGACTTTGAAATCCAACGCTGTTTAGACCCTATTTCTCCGCATTTGACTGCCTGGATTCGGATATCAGAATCGGAAAAGGTGGTTTCTGACTCGGCGTTCTGTGGATAACTGAGGGCCTCTTCTACAATGGTACCCATATCCGGGATCACCCACCTCCTGTATTTGGGTACCCAAAATAGATTGATCCACGGGTACTTTTCATGTCAGAAATAGCAAAACGAGCAGCCAGGCAGAATCATGCCGGATACACAATTGGACATGGACCAGCTTTCTGGCGCACTGCGCCGGGAAACGGTTAAGAAAAATGTTGCCGCAATTCACATCAGCGGCAAGCTAACTCTGTTGCAGCGTAAGCTGTCGAACGTTTTGTTGCTGAATGCCTATGATGCATTAACTTCGGCGCCGACCCACACTATCGACGCACGTACGCTCGCTATGATGGTTGGTTACAACTCCAATGACTTTGACACCTTGCGTGCAAGCCTGCGCGCATTGGCCGAAACGGTGGCGGAATGGGACATGCTGGATGAGCAAGGCCGTCAGGAATGGGGGGTGTCGTCTCTGCTCAGCTTTGCCAAGCTCAAGAACGGGGTTTGTGAATATGCTTACTCACCAGCCTTGGCGCAAAAGCTTTATGATCCTAAGATTTATGCTTTGATCAACGTCCAAATTCAAAGGAATTTCAGTTCGGGCCACGGGCTGGCTCTCTATGAAAACTGTTATCGCTTTGTCCGAACCGGCTCCACCGGCTGGTGGGCTCTGGATGTCTTTCGCAAACTCATGGGGGTCGATGGAAGCGACTATTACAGCAGCTTCAAGCACCTGAATGCGAAGATTATCAAGCCAGCCGTTGCCGAGGTGAATAAAAGCTCGGACATACTGATCGAGCCCGAGTTCCAGAAGAAAGGGCGCAGTGTTACGGACATCAGGTTTTTGATTAAGGGCAACCCGCAGAAGACGATGTTCGAAATAGACGACAGCGATGGTGTTCGAAATCTGCAGGTGTACAAGACTTTGCGCAAACAGGGGGTGTCGGACCGGTTGGCGCGCCAGTGGATCGCTGAGCACGGAGAAGATTACGTTCAGCAAAAGCTGGACTACGTCAGTGGGCAGGGTGATGTAAAGTCAACTGTCGGCTACCTGTCCGCCGCGTTGCGCGATGACTATCAACCGCCAGAGAAAGAAACCCCAGCTGAACCCAGCCCCGAAGCAATTGCGGCCGCTCGAGAGAGGGAAGCTAACAAAGTCCGGGAGGACCAGGCATACGAGGCGCGTGCGGCAGAACGCTCAGAGCGATCACGCAAACTGTCCATCGTTGAAGAGTTGGTTTCGCGGCGAAACCCAACGCAACGCGACGCGGACAAGCGGCTATTCATCGCCGGGCTCGACAACGATCTGGACCGTGAACATTTCCGCGCGCATGGCTGGCGGTCAGGTTTGAACGCCAACGCTATCTTTGAGTTTTGGAAAGAGCTTGAGCCCGACGCATTTACTTAAGCAAAAAGAGAAGGGGCTGGTGCATCCCTCTGACCCTCATTTGTTTTTTAGCGCGGATTTTAACGCATCGGCGAATGCATTGTTGTGTGCATTATCGCTAAATTTTGCGCGTTGCGATCCCGTGGCTTTTGAAGAGTTGCGACTCTTTTTATTCCCACGGCTTGCGCGATCTTCGCGCGCCGATGCTCCGCCATCTTTTCGCATGGTCAATCCGATCCGCTTGCGGGGGACATCCACTTCGACCACGGTGACTTTGACGACCTGGCCGGTCTTGACCACTTCATGGGGGTCTTTGACAAAGCGGTCCGCCAATTGGCTGACATGAACCAACCCATCCTGATGCACCCCGATATCTACAAATGCGCCAAAAGCGGCGACATTGGTCACCGTGCCTTCCAACACCATGCCTGGCTTCAGATCGGTAATAGCCTCAATGCCGTCAGCGAAGGACGCCGTGACAAAGCTGGGTCGTGGATCACGGCCGGGTTTCTCCAACTCGGCAAAGATGTCACGCACAGTGGGCAACCCGAACGTGTCATCAACAAACTGCTCAGCACGCAGTCCCTTGAGCGCCCCTTCGTGGCCCATGATCTGACGGATATCGCGCCCACAGGCCGAAACGACCCGCCGGGCAACGTCATACGCTTCGGGGTGAACCGACGAGGCATCAAGAGGCTCGGAGCCATCGCGTATGCGCAAAAACCCTGCAGATTGCTCATAAGCGCGAGGGCCGAGGCGCGCGACCTTCAACAACTCCTTGCGGGATTGGAATGCACCGTTCAGATCGCGATGCATAACAATCGCTTCGGCGAGCCCGGGACCAAGGCCTGACACATGAGAGAGCAGGGGTGCAGACGCCGTGTTCAGATCGACACCGACCGCGTTCACAACGTCTTCGATGACCGAGGCCAGTGATTGGGATAGCCTGTGCTGATCTACGTCATGCTGATATTGGCCGACCCCGATAGACTTAGGTTCAATCTTCACCAACTCAGCCAGCGGGTCTTGCAGGCGCCGGGCGATCGAAACGGCGCCGCGCAAAGAAACATCGAGATCTGGGAACTCGCGTGCTGCCAGTTCCGACGCCGAGTACACGGATGCCCCTGCTTCGGACACAACAACTTTGGTTGGGGCGGTAACAGTTTTGGGTAGCAGTTTCAGGGTGTCAGCCACCATCTTTTCGGTCTCACGGCTGGCGGTGCCGTTGCCAATTGCGATCAACTCAATCTTGTGGGTGGTGATCAGTTTCAGAATGGCCGCTTGCGCACCGCGCAGATCGTTCTTGGGTTGAAAAGGATAGAGAGTATCGGTCGCAATTACCTTGCCTGTGGCGTCTACGACCGCAGCTTTGACACCCGTGCGAATGCCTGGGTCAAGACCCAGCGTCGCCCGTGCCCCTGCCGGGGCGGAAAACAATAAATCTTTGAGATTACGAGAGAAAACCTGAATAGCCTCATCTTGTGCTCTGGTTCGGAGATCTGCCATCAATTCAACCATCATCGACAGGGAAAGTTTCACCCGCCATGTCCACCCGGCCACTTTGCGCAGCCAGCGGTCACCGGGGCCATCGCCTCGGGTCTGCAGATGTGCGGCAACAATCGCCTCTGCTCTGGCCGCGCCAGTTTCCGGCTCGGGCGCGATATCCAGCGTCACGATACCTTCTTTCGAGGCGCGCAACATCGCCAGCGCACGATGGGACGGCGTCTTGGCCCACGGTTCCGAGTGACCGAAATAATCACTGAACTTCGCGCCTTCCTGTTCCTTACCGTCGATCACCTTCGAGGTCAGCAACGCCTCGCGCTGCATGAAACTGCGCAATTCCCCCAATAGGGCGGCATTTTCGGTCAGCCGTTCGGTAATTATGTCGCGCGCGCCGTTCAGCGCATCCTTCGTTGCCGGAACGGCGTCAGTGACATAACTCTGCGCCAAAGTTTCAGGATCAACAGCGCGATCTGTCAGGATAGCATCCGCCAGCGGCTCCAACCCGTTTTCGCTCGCGATCATCGCCTTTGTGCGGCGTTTGGGTTTGTAGGGCAGGTAGATGTCTTCCAACTGCGCTTTGGTGTCCGCTTGCAGGATGGATTTGGTCAGTTCGTCGGTCAGTTTGCCCTGATCCTTGATCGAGTTCAGGATCGTTTCACGCCGCGCCTCCAGTTCCCGCAAATAAGTCAGACGGTCGGAGAGTGTCCGCAATTGGGTATCGTCCAGACCGCCAGTTACCTCTTTGCGGTAGCGGGCGACAAACGGCACCGTGGCTCCTTCGTCCAGCAGTTTGACTGCGGCCCCAACCTGTTCGGGGCGGGCATTGATCTCGGTGGCGATGGTGCGGGCGATGCGGTCCAAGGGGGCCTCCTGAAAATGTCTGGAGAACCTACTTAGCCAGCCGCATCACCAAGGGGAAGGGGTTTTAGGATGCCTGTTCCTGTTCGGCCAAAGCTTGCAGATCGTCGTGCAGGGTTTTTGCAATTTCCACGTATCCTCGGGCTGTGTTATGCGCCCGCGCGGCGAACCGTCGTTGCGAGGGCAGGCGGGCACCCTGATCCGTGATGTCAGCGAACAAACGTTCAGCGCGGGCGTCATTTTCGACGACCCGCCCACCGCTGAAGTGCGCCGGATCGAAGGCTATGATGATTTCACCATGATAGGGAGCACCACCTGCACCATCGGCAAATTCCATGCTTTCAAGGCTGGTCAGATCATCGATCAAAGGCCCGGCCAGCAGTTCGATCATGATCGACAGGGCCGACCCCTTGTAGCTACCGAAGGTCAGCATCGCGCCATCCATCGCGGCCTGCGGATCGGTTGTCGGGTTGCCGTACTTGTCGATTGCGACGCCCTCGGGCAGGGGCTTGCCTGCACGGCGGTAGAGTTCGATCTCACCACGGGCGAAGGCGCTAGTGGCGAAATCGAAGGTGAACGGGTCCTTGCCCTGACGCGGCCAACTAAAGGCCAGCGGGTTGGTGCCAAGGCTCCCGCGCGTGCCGCCAGCGGGAGCCACCCAGGAATGGCTGGGCACCATCACCATTGCGGCGAGACCAGCGGCAGACAGGCGCTCCACCTCGGGCCAAAGTGCGGAGAAATGAAAACAGCGGTTGATCGCCAAAGCTGCGATACCATGAGTCCGGGTTTTCTCGATCAGAACAGGCAAGGCTTTCTCAAATGCCAACAAAGACATTCCGCCCCGCGCGTCCACACGAACGACCGCATTGTCCGAAAGTGTAAGAGCCGGAGCTGCACTACCGTCGATCTTGCCTGCCTTCATCGTGTCGCAGCACATAAACAGGCGAAACAGCCCGTGGGATTGGCAATCATCGATCTGACAGGTGGTCAGCGTGTCTGCGATGGCAGCGGCATGATCACGGCCGAACCCGGATTTGGTCAGGATTGTCAGGCTGAGGTTCCTGATTTCATCCAGTGTCAGCTTGACTGTCTCGCTCATGCCCATTGCCTCTGCTACCTGTGACAGAACAAGGCATAGCGCGGCGGGGTAGGTAAATGAAAGTCCGGTTTCGGACCCTGTCAGCCCGACCTACCGTGAGAGCCTTCAACATAAGTTTCATTTCATTTCGGCTCGGGTTATGTCAGTCCTGACCCAGCGGGTATAGCCCGAGATTGAAATAAACACAGGTCGCGAATTTTTAGATGGGCGGTGAATTAAGTTCGGAACAGGCCGTGCGCGGTGCGATCCAGACACATTCGAAACGTGTCTGGCGGTTTGGGCTGGCGTTGTCCGGTGCGTCGGATGTGGCCGATGATCTGCTGCAATCGACATGCTTGCGCGCGTTGGAACGTCATCATCAGGTCACGTCGTATGAGCGGCTGGACAGTTGGCTAATCACCATCTGCCGCTCAATCTGGCTGAATGAGGTGCGGGCGCGTTCGGTTCGCAAAGCGCAGGCGCTGTCTGTCACACCTGAGGAGGAATTGGTCGCAGTTGGCGTGGACGCGGAAACGAATATTTTCGCTGCTGAAGTGTTTACACAAGTGATGCACCTGCCAGAGGCGCAGAGGGAAACGGTCATGCTGGTTTTCGTCGAAGGCTACAGCTATCGCGAGGCTGCCGCATTGCTGGAGGTGCCGATAGGTACGATCATGAGCCGACTATCCAACGCCCGGCAGAAATTGAAAAACGTGATGCAGCATGAGGCGGCAGATGTCGTTCGACGGAGTGGCAAATGAAGTTTTCCGATGAAATGCTGGTGGCGTATTTGGAAGGCACTCTGGATGAGGCCGAGGCCCGTGTGATCGAAGACGCGGTTGAGGCCGATCCCGTTCTCGAACAGCGCCTTATGGCATTGGATTCGATTGCGCCTGTTGTGCAGGCTGTATTTGCGGGCGTGCCTACCAAAGTGCCCCGGGCGAATCTGCCCGAACCGTCGGTTCGGGCAGGTGGCGGTGGCCTACGGTTGTTAGCCGTTGCAGCTTCGGTGGCGGTAGTCGCTGTGTCGGCAACCTATTGGGCCATGCGTCCCGCCCCGTTGGGCTGGGCCGAGCAGGCGGCAATCTATCAATCGCTTTACGGGCCGGATACAATTGCGGGGTTGGACAATTCTCCGCAGATTTTGGATGCGCAATTTGCGCAGGCTGAGGAATTGCTTGGCCGATCGCTGAACCGCGAAGCGCTGGAGGCTTTGCCGGGCGGAGAGGTGAAACGCGCGCAGCTTCTGTCATTCAAAGGTAAGCCGCTGGTACAGGTCGTGTTTGCCAACGCGCAAGGGCAACCGTTTGCATTCTGTGTCATCAAGCAGGGCGAAGGCGCGCCGAACAGGGATTTGAAACAAGCGGTGCTCAGCGGTTTGGCCACTGCGACCTGGGCGCAGGACGGCTATGGTTACATGCTGATCGGTAGTAAAGGGCAGACCGATCTGGGCGAGCAGCTGGACACCTTGACCACGACTTTTGCGGGCTGACTCTGCAAAATCGCAGAAACGCCTTGTGAACCCGTCCAAATCCCCGAAATATACTTGGTATGACAAGCAAACCCGTCATCCCTGATCCGGATGAGGACGCCGAAGCGGTCGGTCCTCCCAGTCTCTATGACACTGATCCGCCGGATGACGAAGACCTTTGGTTTCTGCCGCCGGATGACGAAGCGGCGTCCGAGGATTTTTTGCCTCCGGGGCCAAAGGTCGACCGCCGCATGTTGTTCGATCCACGGGAATGGCGCGCTGCACAGGATCAATTGTCCCACGAGCTGGCTGATCTGGCCGCGATATTCGGTGCGCTGGATGAGCGTCTGCGGGCGGGTCCAGATGGTTGGTCGCATCGTCTGGCATTAATGGATGTGTCGGATCTGGGATGGTGGACTGGGGACCGTATCAGCGTTGACCGGCTGGCCCTGTGGACCGGATTGCGGATCGGTGCCACCGGAGACGACGTACAAGCCCTGTTTCGCGCTGGCTGGGCCGTGCGACGCTTGACCGCCGGCCCGGGTCCGTCAGAAGGCGGATGGGAAACCGGCCTGACTGCGTTTTTGGACCGCATGGCGCAGGGAATCGAAGAAATTCCCGAAGCTGTGGCCGATCTGGCCGAAGTCATGCGCAACAGCGAGGGGCTACATCCGGTTACGCAGTCTGCAATAGCCTTCCATGCCTGGCGCGCGCTGGCTCAGGGGATTGGGCAGGATACTGAGGCTGCAATAATCGCGGCCCGTCACGCGGCGATGATGGGGCGAGGAGGGGCGATTTTCATGCCCTTGGCCTTGTCAGGGCCGGGAGCGCTGCGCGGCGTAGGTGAAGTCGATGAAAAGCTCTCGGCCTGGATTCGGGGGGCGGGGCAAGCTGCATTGGCGGCGCTGATGCATCTTGACCGGGTCAGCGCCTGGGATCAGCGTGCTCGCGAGGCCACCAGTGGGCTGAGTGGTCGAACGCCACCCATGTTGATCGACGCATTGACTGCCTGGCCGATGGTTTCGGCGCCGTTGGCCGAGGAGCTGACACAAGCTTCACGCGCGGCGGTGCAACGCAATATCGACCGGTTTACCCGTCGCGGCCTGATCCGCGAGGTGACAGGGCAGGGGCGTTACCGGGTCTGGACAGCGGCGCTGTAGTCCAGCAACCATTCGCGAAAGGCGCGGGCAGGGGGGCGCAGCGCGGCGCGGGATTCGTATATCAGATGATAGGCTTCCTGCCCCGGAACCTCGATTTCGGGCAGACAGGGGACGAGGCCCGATAAAGCCATAATCCGATCAGATGCGGGCGCACGGGCCAGCGCGATGCCGCTGCCACTGGCAGACAGTTCAGCGGCCATCAAAGAATTGTCGGCAAAAAAATAGCGTGCCTGTCCTGCGGGCAGGCGCAGGGCCTCGAACAGATGCAGCCAACTGGCGCGGTGGGTCGATACCTCAATTAAGGTGAATTGAAACAGGTCCTGCGGATGTTGGATCCGCGCGGCAATGTCTGGTGGGGCGACGGGGTACAGGCGCTCGCGCAGCAGCGGGTCGCCTTGGGTACCGTAGAGGGTCGGATTACCAAACACGATTTGCAGATCGGTGAACTGATTGACGAAATCCGACACTAGGTTCCCGGTTGTGAGCGAAAGGGTGATGCGGGGATGCGTCAATTGAAAGTCAGGCAACCCTTGCGCCAGAACGCCATGGGCAAAAAGCAGAACGGATTGTACGAACAGCCGCTGCTCACGCGTTTCGCCAAACAGCCCTGTTGTGGCTGATTCCAGCATCACAAGGGATTGCTGAACCGATGGTAAATATGCCCGGCCAGCTTCGGTCAGAGTTACCGCGTGTGGGTGGCGATGAAACAACGGCGTTCCCAGCCGCGTTTCAAGCGCCTTAACCTGCTGGCTGATTGCCGCTGCTGACATGTTCAGCTGGACTGCCGCACGGGCAAAGCTTTCGGTCCGAGCGGCTGCTTCGAACACGCGCAGCCAGTTGAGAGAGGGGATGCGGGATGCCATGCAGCATAGGCTAAGCAAAACTTAACCTGACGGGCAAGAGGCCGCGCGCTGGTTGATCTGCGTTCGGGGTTATCGTGCGGTGACACGCAGCCATGAGGTATACCATGTCAAACCCCCCATCTCGTAGCGCACTGACTGCCGCGCAGACCGAGCAATATTGGAAAGACGGGTTTCTTTTCCCGCTGACAGTTTTTTCGACCGATGAGGCCGCAGATATCCGAAAGGGCCTTGAACGGTTGGAACAGGAGTGGCTGTCGGGGGATTTGCCCCTGCCGCTGAACACCTACAAACGGGTGAACGCGCATCTTGTGATTCCTCTGGCCGCCAGAATCGCGTTGGATGATCGGGTTCTGAATGTGGTCGAGGGCGTTTTGGGGCCGGACATCATGGTCTGGTCTGCAGAGTTCTTCATCAAAGAGGCCAACACCGATCACGCCGTAGGTATGCACCAGGACCTGACCTATTGGGGGATGGGAGAAACGCCGGACCAGGTTACGGCCTGGATCGCGCTATCGCCCGCTACGGTGGAAAGCGGCTGTATGGATTTCGTGCGGGCCAGCCACAAGAACCCGATCCTGCCGCACAATGATACCTATTCAGACACCAACCTTTTGTCGCGCGGGCAAGAAATCGCGGTCGAGGTTGCCGAAGACGACAAAACCCATATCGAACTGGCACCCGGGCAAATGTCACTGCATCACGGTTTGACCATTCACGGGTCTGGTCCAAACCAGTCGGACGATCGTCGGATCGGGCTGGCGATCCGGTACCTTAATCCCAATGCCAAGCAGTTGGTCGCGGACCGTGACTATGCATTGCTGGCCCGTGGTCGTGACGATCAATCGAATTTTGTGCATGTCGACCCCCCGCGCGAACTGTTTTCAAAAGAAGCGCTGGCGCTGTACGAGCAGGTACGCCGCGATCAAAGCAAAGCTCTGGCCGAAGGCGCGAAAAGCTCGGTACCCCTATACGCCGCTACGTGACCAACTTCGGGGATCGGGCGGGGCCAGCCAATGCTTGCTCCGTCGCTCTGGGTTGCATTCCTAGATTTCTTGCTGTTTCTGAATGGGTAAACAGGCATTCAGAACTTTGCAGGACAAGAAAATGGCTAAAAAGGCGTTGATCACCGGCATCACGGGGCAGGACGGGTCATATCTTGCCGAGTTTCTGTTAGAAAAAGGCTATCACGTTCACGGGATCAAGCGCCGCGCCTCGTCCTTCAATACGCAGCGCATTGATCACATCTATCAGGATCCGCATGATCCCGACCCGAAAATGCACCTGCATTACGGCGACCTAAGTGATACGTCCAACCTGACCCGGATCATTCAGGAGGTGCAGCCCGACGAGATTTACAATCTGGGTGCGCAATCCCATGTGGCGGTCAGTTTTGAATCACCGGAATATACAGCCGATGTTGACGGGATCGGCACATTGCGGATGCTAGAAGCGATCCGGTTTCTGGGGCTGGAAAAGAAAACGAAGTTCTATCAGGCTTCTACGTCCGAGTTGTACGGCCTGGTTCAGGAAACCCCACAGCGCGAAACTACACCTTTCCACCCCCGATCACCCTACGCGGTGGCAAAGCTGTACTCCTATTGGATCACGGTTAACTATCGCGAGGCATATGGGCTGTACGCCTGTAACGGAATCCTGTTTAACCACGAAAGCCCGCGCCGGGGGGAAACTTTCGTGACGCGCAAGATAACCCGGGGGCTCGCGAATATCGCGCAGGGTCTCGAAGATTGCCTCTATATGGGTAATATCGACAGCCTGAGGGATTGGGGGCATGCGAAAGACTATGTGCGGATGCAGTGGCTCATGCTGCAACAGGACCAGCCCGAAGACTTTGTGATTGCCTCGGGTGTGCAGCATTCGGTGCGCCAATTTATTGTTTGGTCAGCTGCTGAACTGGGTGTTGAACTGGAATTCTCGGGCGCGGGCACCGATGAAATTGCTAGGGTCAAATCCATTGATGGCGATAAGGCGCCTGCGTTGAAGCCCGGTGACGTGGTCATGCGCATCGATCCCAAATATTTTCGCCCGGCCGAGGTCGAGACCCTGCTTGGTGACGCTTCGAAAGCAAAAACCAAACTGGGGTGGGAGCCCGAATTGACCGCGCAGGAAATGTGCGCCGAGATGGTCGCGGAGGACCTGAAAACCGCAAAACGCCATGCCTTTCTGAAAGAGAATGGCTATGAACTATCTGTGAGTTTGGAAAACGGCTGAGGAGAGCGGCATGCGCAAGATTTACGTCGCGGGCCACAGCGGGATGGTTGGCAGCGCAATCCTGCGTCTTTTACAGGATCGGCAGGTTGAGGGCGAAGCGTTTGACCTTATAATCTGCTCGCATTCCGAACTGGATTTGACGGATCAGGCCGCTGTGCGCGATTTTATGCAGTCTGAAAGCCCCGATCAGGTCATTCTGGCTGCGGCCAAGGTAGGTGGTATCCACGCCAACAACACCTTTCCAGCAGATTTCATTTACGAAAACCTGATGATCGAATGCAACGTGATCCATCAGGCGTTTGCCGCCGGTGTTACACAACTCTTGCAATTGGGCAGTTCCTGCATTTATCCGCGCGACATCCCGCAACCCATGCGAGAAGATGCATTGCTGACCGGGGTGCTGGAGCCGACCAATGAACCCTATGCACTGGCCAAGATTGCCGGGATCAAGCTATGTGAAAGCTATAACCGGCAGCACGGGGTTGATTATCGTTCGGTCATGCCGACCAATCTGTACGGTCCAGGCGATAATTTTCACCCTGAAAACAGCCATGTCCTGCCCGCCCTGATCCGCCGGTTTCATCAGGCTCAGAACGACGGGTTGGGCGAAGTGGCGGTCTGGGGCTCAGGTAAACCACGCCGAGAGTTTCTGCATGTGGATGACATGGCCGAAGCATCCTTGTTTATCCTTGATCTTCCTCGGGACGAGTATCTGGCAAACACCCAGCCAATGCTAAGCCATATCAATGTGGGGTGTGGTCAGGACGTGTCGATTGCGGAACTGGCGGCTCTGGTGGCGAAGGTCACCGGGTTCACCGGACGAATAACCCAGGATACCAGCAGACCCGACGGCACAATGCGCAAACTGATGGATGTGTCGCGGCTGACTGAAATGGGGTGGCGCGCTCGGATCGGTTTGGAAGAAGGAATACGCGAAACCTATGCGTGGTTTCTGGATCAGGCAGTGACGGAGTTGCGTGCCAGATAGTTGCCCGGACGCTGGCCCGGGCAACCTGGCAATTCAGAACCAACGGCCAATGGCAATTGCCGTTGGTGCCAGGGCAGTCGTATCGCTCGCCGTGGCCAGAACCTTGAACCCAACCTGAGTGTCCGTAGGTGCGTCAAACCCCATGAAGCGGTTGTTTGCCCCTCCGCTGCCGCTTACCGAAATCGCTGAGCCAGGCGCGAAGGCCATCGGGAAGCTCCAGACTGCAGCATTGCCAGCGAATAAAGCACCCTCTGCGTTGGCGCAGTCCGACGCGGCCAGTGTGAAGGTGCAAATCTGAGTGCCATCGGCAAAACGAACGTACTCTCCGTCGGCATTTGATCCACGCTCGATCACCGCTCCGGTTGGCGTGCCCGTACTTTGCGTGACTAATCCCAACAGGTTGCCCGGACCATATCCAAAATCCGCCCGCATAAGGCGTCCGGCGGTTGTGTCGTCTGGACTGACCTGAACCGCCGCCCCGCCGGCGGTCCCTGTTGCAGAGTCAAAACTCAGCGCTTCGGTCCAGGTACCCCCATCGGACGAGACTTTGATTGAAAAACCGGTACTTCCTGATAGGCCCATTTCGGCATGACCTGTCCAGTTGGACTGAAACAGCAGGGATGCGGTTTCGTCCGCGCCGGCCTTGTTGACCTTGAGTTGATGGCCGCCGCCGTCATGGCTGAATAGCGTAGCCGGAGACCGCACGGACAGCCGATTGGTGCTGTCATACCCGGTTGCAATGCCCACACCATTCAGGTTCTGCGTGACAATCGGCGGATCGATCCAGGTGCTTCCGTCCCAGATTTTCAATTGTCCTGCGCTTTCATCCCACGCGCGCCAACCCATTTCGGGCATGACAAAATGCCAGCTATTGTCCAACCATGCGGCAAGCATCCCGGCCTGACCGGCCCAATCTCCGCTTGGGGCCACACCCAGCGCATGAACCTCGCCCTGGCCCGGTGCAATAGGTGGAGACGATGCATTTGTTGAGGAAACGCTCAACTGAACAATGAGGTCCAGCTGTCGCAGGGCCTCGTTATGGGTGACGTGTTTCTGAGCTTGCGAAGGTTGCAGGAAAGGTAGGTTCAAACGGGGTGAGTTCTGTGACAAAGAGGCATCCTCCTGTGGCTGTCGGTCCGACTATTTCATTACGCGCCACAGTGCAGCGCCCCGCGTGAATCCCGTGTGACCGGAGCGGGCGCTTGCCGAACCCTTTGCTAACGAACCGGAAATCCGGATTGCAAACAGGCCGGGACACACTCTGTGTCCCGGCCTGTTTGGTGATGCCAAATGTCAGTCGGTTACCTTTAGGGTCTTTTGAAAGTAAAGGTAAGGCCAGACTGTTACTGAGCAGCCTGACCTGTGGCAACGATATCGTGCAGGTACTGGCTGAGATCTTCGCGCAGATCATCACGGGCCAAGGCAAATGCAACAGTTGCCTGAAGGAACCCTGCCTTGGACCCGCAATCAAAACGCTGGCCATCGAATTTGTAGCCAAAGACAGGCACACCATTACCAATATCCTCGGCAATAGCGTCGGTCAGCTGAACCTCACCGCCGCTGCCCTTCTTCAATTGGTTCAGGTTGTACAGAACCGATGGACCAAGCACATAGCGCCCGATGACCGCCAAATTTGACGGTGCTTCTTCGGGTTTCGGTTTTTCAACCATGCCCCGTGCGCGCACGACTGGGCCGATATTCTCGCCGACGTCCAAAACACCGTACGAGCTGGTTTTTTCGGTGGGAACTTCCATGGCCGCGACCATATTGCCGCCAGTTTCCTCGTAAGCTTCGACCATCTGCTGCAAGCAGGGCTTGTCCGAGGCGATAACATCGTCAGGCAACATCACGGCAAAAGGCTCATCGCCGATCAACCGACGGGCGCACCATACGGCGTGGCCAAGACCCAGAGCCTTGTGCTGGCGGATATAAGCGATCGCGCCACTTTCCATATTGGTTGCATTCAGCGTTTCCAGAAGCTCGTCCTTACCTTTGGCTTTCAACTCCTGTTCGAGAACAAGGTTGTGGTCAAAGTAATCCTCAAGCGCCGACTTGCCGCGTGACGTTACAAAAATGAATTCAGTGATGCCTGCAGCGCGGGCTTCGTCGATGGCGTATTGCACCAGAGGGCGATCGACCAAAGTCATGATCTCTTTTGGAACCGACTTCGTTGCAGGCAGGAATCGCGTGCCCAACCCCGCAACCGGGAAGATCGCCTTTGTGACCTTACGTGCCATTTGACCTCTCAAGTTGTTAAACGAATGTCAGAATATCAGATTGTCGGGCCACCTATTAGGCTCTGCGGGCCAAACAATCAACGTCAATAACCATTTGCTCAACTTCTGCAAAGATCGTGCCACCGAGGGTGGTGGAAGTCAAAAGCAACAGGCCTCATTGGGCGAGTCACTGCCAATATCTGTTGCGAATTGAGGCATAATCAAGCGTTTGAGTGGATATTGATCCATAAGCGGAACTCCGCTTTGGTCGGTGTTGAATCAGCTAAATTAACGTCCCAAAGCCGACCAATCGGCTTTGGGACACTGATGTCATCTACCAGCCATTATGGTTTCCAGCGAGTCGTGCTCGGCCACGAAATGGTCGGGCTTCACTTCGCTTAGACGAGGGACATAATCTGTCTCACCCGCCGAAAGGCGGCTGGGCAGAAACCGCAAAGCGGCTTTTGGATCCATGGGTGAGGGCAGTTCACCTGGCAGTTTCAATCTCTGGCGGCTGCGCTCGACGTCCGGGTCGGGAATTGGAACCGCCGAAATCAGAGATTTTGTGTATGGGTGGATTGGTTCGGAACAGATCACCTCTCCATCGCCGAGTTCGACAATCCGACCAAGATACAAAACCATAATCCGGTTCGAAACCGCGCGCACCACCGACAGGTCGTGGCTGATGAAAATCATCGATAACCCGAATTCCTGCTGCAACTCTTTCAGCAGTTCCACGATTTGCGCCTGAATCGATACATCCAGCGCCGAGACTGCCTCGTCGCAGATGATCAGCTTGGGTTTGTTGATCATTGCCCGTGCGATGCCGACCCGCTGGTTCTGGCCGCCGGACAGTTCGTGCGGATATCGGTTGATCATGTTGGCCTTCAGACCCACACGTTCCATCATCGATGCGACCAACTCCTTGCGTTCCCGATCGGTCAAGTCAGGGCGATAGGTTTTCAGTGGTTCAGCAATCGAGGCCGAGATCGTCATCCGCGGATCGAGACTGGCCAAAGGGTCCTGAAACACGATCTGCAAATCCTTGCGATATTTGTTCAGCTCTGCCCGCCGCAATCCTACAATCGGATGACCCAGCCAGCTGACATTGCCCGCGCTTGGTTCGATCAGTTGCAGAACCGCCCGTGCCAGCGTGGACTTGCCGCAGCCCGACTCACCCACGACCCCCAGCGTTTCACCTTTGCGGATGTCAAAACTAACTCCGTCGACCGCTTTCAACGGCACCTTGCGCCCGAACAATCCACCTTTGACATGAATAGGGAAATGCACCTTAACGTCGTCGACTTTGAGCAGTGGCTCATCAATCTTGTCCAGCGCCTTGGGCGCGTCTCCGGCGTCGATGCGCGGCATCGCGTCCAGCAGCGTACGTGTGTATTCGTGCTGCGGAGCGCGAAAGATTTCACGCGTGTCACCTTCTTCAACAAACTGGCCCAGACGCATGACTTGAATGCGATCGCACATACGCGCAACAACGCCCATGTCATGGGTGATCAGCGCAATCGCGGTGCCTTCGTCCTTTTGCAGACGCACCATCAGGTCGAGGATGTCGGCCTGTACGGTCACATCCAAAGCTGTCGTTGGTTCATCCGCGATCAGCAGCTTGGGATTGCACAGCATCGACATGGCGATCATCACCCGCTGACGCATCCCGCCGGACAATTCGTGCGGGTACTGATCCAAGCGTCGCGCGGCCTCGGGGATGCGCACGCGTTCCAACCACTCCAGACAGCGCGCCCGTGCGGCCGAGCCCTGCAGACCCTCGTGCACTTGCAGAACTTCCCGCATCTGCTGGCCGATCCGCAAATGCGGGGTCAGGGCAGTCAGCGGGTCCTGAAATATCATACCGACATCGTCGCCACGGATCTTGTTCAACTTGTTGACCGGCAGGTTCAGGATTTCCTTGCCATTCAGCATGGCCGATCCTGTTGCACGCCCCGCCGGAGGCAGCAGCCCCATCGCGGCCATGAAAGTTTGGCTTTTGCCCGACCCGCTTTCACCCACGATGCCAAGGCATTCGCCGGGATTGATCTCGAAGCTGGTGCCTTTGACGGCCTCAACCACGCCATCAGGGGTGTCGAACTGGACGCTCAGGTCCTTTACGGAAAACAGACTCATATCAGCGATCCTTCGGGTCCAGAGCGTCGCGCAAACCATCTCCGATGAAGAACATCGTGATGATGATGGCGACGTAAATTGTCAGAGGGAACATCAGTTGCCACAGGGTGCCATACCCCATTGTTCCAGCCCCTTCGGCGATCAGGCGGCCCAACGAAGTGTAAGGTTCTGAGATCCCAAGGCCCAGAAACGAGATGAAACTTTCCATCAGGATCATTTCGGGCACCAGCAGCGAGGCATATACGATCACCACGCCCAGAAGGTTGGGCAGGATATGGCGATACATAATGGTGAACTCACTGACACCCGCTGCGCGGGCTGCCTCGATGAACTCGCGGTTCTTTAGGGTCAGGGTCTGGCCTCGCACAATTCGTGCCATAGTCAGCCAGCCAACCGCGCCAAGGGCGATGAACAGCATAAAGAACGACCGCCCCGCCACAACCAGCAGCAGGATGATGATCAGCGTTGCCGGGATCGCCAGCAGGATGTCTACGAAACGCATCATGACGCTGTCGGTGCGCCCACCGAAATAGCCCGCCGCGATGCCATAGCAGGTGCCAACGATCAGCGCTGTTGCCGCCCCGATCAGCCCCACCAGCAACGAGGTTGTCGTCGCCTGAATGACCCGGCTGTAGAGGTCGCGCCCCAGATCATCGACGCCGAAATAGTGCCCGGTCTCGATGGACGGCATTCCCATGCCGCGCACGTCGCCCATGACATTCCAGTCAATCTCTTCGTTGCTCCAGACTGCGAAGTAGGGGCCGATGATCGTGAATAGAACAATCAGACCCAAAATAAAGATGCTGGCCATTGCAGCCTTGTTGCGGACAAATCGCATACGTGCATCTTGCCAGAGTGATCGCCCCTGAATGACCGTGTAGTCGGTAATTTCCTCGGCCAGATGGGCGGCTTTTTGTGATTTTCCAAGCATTGGCCAGCCCCTCAGTAGCGGATTTTGGGATCGAACCAGGCATAGGCCAGGTCGGTTAGCAGGTTCACGACAACGGTCAGTGCGCCGTACAGGATCGTAACGCCCAACAGCACCGCGTAGTCCCGCGACAAGGCCGATCCCACGTAGGCCTGCCCCAAACCACCGGTCGAGAAATAGATGTCGACAAACACCGACCCGGTCAGCACGTAGACAAAGACTGGTCCCAGATAGGACACAACGGGCAATAGTGTCGGTTTCAGCGCATGCCTCCAGATAACGGTTCTGGTCGGCAGGCCCTTGGCGCGTGCGGTCCGAATGAAGTTCGAGTTCAAAACCTCAAGCATCGACGACCGCGTGATCCGAGCGATGGACCCCATATAGGATGTGGCCAGCGCGATGACCGGCATGATCAGATACGGCCACTGGCCACCATTCCAGCCGCCACCGGGCAGCCATCCCAGCCACAGGGTGAAGGTCAGGATCAGGATCGGACCCATGATAAAGTTCGGCAGTGCCTGAGCTGCGATGCCCAGACCCACGGCGAAATAATCGATCCAGCTATTGTGCTTGATCGCTGCGGCGATGCCGAGACCAACGCCGATGACAGTCGCCACAAGGAAAGACAGCGAGCCGTAGGTCAGCGAGATCGGAAAGCCCTGCGCGATGATGTCATTCACATCGCGGTCCTTGAACTTGAACGACGGACCGAAATCGAAATGCACGACGATGTTGTACAGGTAGTCCCACAACTGCTTCCACAGCGGTTGGTCCAACCCATAGCGGGCCTCGATATTGGCCAGAACCGCCGGCGGCAAAGGCCGTTCCGAGGTAAAGGGCCCACCGGGCGCGAAGTGCATCAAAAAGAAACAGGCGACGATCAGCAAAAGGATCGTCGGAACGGCGACAAACAATCGCCGGATGATATAGGCAAGCATTTCATGCCCCCATTATTGGCTTTGCCCCGAATTAGAGTTCGGGGCAAAGCGCGGTCTAAGGATGATTATTCGGCGCGCTTGTAGAGGTTCTTGGAATACCAGTTCTGCTCTACGTTATTGACCGGCCAGTTTCCGACATCGCTGTCCATCATGTAGACGCCAGCATAGTGATAGATCGGGATAACGGGGGTCTCTTGCGCGATGATCCGCTCGACCTCGGTGTACAGAGGTGCGGGGTCGTCCGAGGTCTTGGCTTCGGCCAGCAGTTCGTCAACCTTGGCATTGTTGTACTTGCCGTCGTTATAGCCGGAATCCGATTGCAGCAGATCAAGGAAGGTCGAGGCTTCGTTATAGTCGCCACACCATGCGCCACGGGCCAGATCGAAGTTCTGGTTGCCGCGTTCCTCAAGGAAGACTTTCCATTCCATGTTGGCCAGTTCGACCTGCACGCCCAGCTTCTGTTTCCACATCTGGCTCAGCGCCACGGCGACTTTCTTGTGGGCCTCATCGGTGTTGTACACCATCTCAAAGCTCAGCGGATTATCCGTGCCATAGCCCGCCTCGGCCAGCAGTTCCTTAGCCAGTTCGTCACGCTCGGCCTGAGTCATCGAGGCCATTTCGACCACTGGTACGGTGAAGCCAGCCGTTGCTTCGGGGACAAATGTGTATGCGGGCGGCTCGCCACCGGCTTTTACATTCTTTGTGATGATGTCGCGGTCAACAGCCAGCGACAGGGCTTGGCGGACTTTGGGGTCCTGGAAAGCTTCTGGGCCGCTGTCCGATACGTTGAACGTATAATAATAGTTGCACAAACGCGGGAAGCTGATCGCCTCATCCGGGTTTTCTTTCTGAAGACGCGGGAACTGTCCTGCGGGAACCTCGGTGCGGTCCAGTTCACCAGCCAGATAACGGGTCAGGGCAACGTTTTCGTCGTTGATGACCATGGCCACCACCTTGTCGATGATGGTGTTGTCATTGTCCCAATACATTTCGTTGCGTTCGCGGACTGACCGTTCCTGCGGCAGATGCTCTGTCAGGACATAAGCACCGTTTGACACGATGTTCTCGGGCTTGGTCCAGGCGTCGCCGAATTCTTCAATCACTTTCTGCGGGGCAGGGAAGGTGGTGGAGTGCGTGGTCATCTGCGGGAAATAAGGCAGTGGAGCGCTGAGCGTAACTTCCAGTGTCTTGTCGTCAATGGCTTTGACGCCCAACTCATCGACAGGCTTGTCACCCGCGATGATTGCTGAGGCGTTTTCGATCGACATCAGTTCCATGAACCACGCGTAAGGAGATGACAGCGCAGGATCAACAGCACGCTTCCAGGCATATACAAAATCGCCAGCAGTTACCGGATCGCCATTTGACCATTTGGCATCGTCGCGCAATGTAAACGTGTAAACGTCCTTGGTGTCATTTGTGGTGTAGCCGGTTGCAACACCGGGAACCAGATTGCCATCCTCGTCCTGGTTCATCAGTCCTTCGAATAGGTCGCGTACGATTTCAGCACCGGTAACGTCTTCAACAACCTGCGGATCGACCGAGCTGTGCTCGTCCAGGATGCGATAAGTAAAGGTCTGATCGTCCGCCAACGCCTCGCCGGTTTCAGGATGGGTGCCAGCGGCGAGGGCTGCACCAGTGATCATGGTCGAGGTCAGCAACCCCGCCAGCGAAGTACGAATATATTTGTTCATGTTGTTTACTCCCATTTTCAGAGGCAAGGCACGCGCATCCCTTCAGGATGGCCGCTGGCCACCTTGTTTGTCCGACTCTGAAAAAGACCGGAGACAGTTCGAATTTTGCTTTGTCAGATCGCAATGAACACCGCGTCGCAGTCTTTCGGTTTTGCAGTCGGGATTGTGTGCGAAAGTTGCCTTTCACTGCCGCCGAAGGTGGCACTATTTCAAAAAAGGATAAAGGCTTTGCCTGAAAAATAGGCGATCATAGGTGGATTGTGAATGAATGCCCGGCTCAATCTGAAATATAATAATGAAACTAGAAGCCTCTGTGACATTTTTTTGAAAGGCGAGTTTCAGGTTCGGCTTTTATGGGTCGGTTATGGTGTCTTCAGGTGTCCAGAGCGCCGCGAATCGCTATTGCGTCAGGGCCGATTTCATCCCCGACTCCGGGAAGCAGGTTGGGGCAAGCCCGTTTGCCTCCTGCCAGCGTCCGATGGACCTTCGTGTCTTGAAACCGGGCAGACCGTCCACTCCTCCGACGTCATGACCGCGTTGTTCCAGAGCCTGCTGCATGTTGGCAATGTCAGAGCGAAGCAAACCGCCCACCTGACCCCAACGCGCCCGAAAGTCCCCGACACCATATTGGATGCGGTCCCCGACATGGCCAACGAACAGGGCATAGAGGTCACTTTTGTTGTAGTCTTTCAGTACGTAGAAATTGGGCGTAACCACAAAAGCCGGGCCATTGCGCCCTGCGGGCATCATCAGAAACCCTTCGCCCGGCAACTCGTGTTGGGGAAACGGTTTGCCTGAGACCCGGACAATGCCCATTGCCGCCCAGTCCTGAATGGGTCTGCCCTGATCCGGCCCTTCCAGCGCGCAAGACACCGAGGCAGGGACAGTGACCTCAAACCCCCAGTCGCGCCCGGTAATCCAGCCGTGCTGAGACAAAAAATTGCCGATGGATGCGAGTGTATCCTCGGGCGATGCCCAGATATCCGATCGCCCGTCGCCATCGCCGTCTGCGGCGTAGGTCAGGAAATTCGAAGGCATAAATTGCGGCTGACCCAGAGCTCCGGCCCAACTGCTTTTTAATTTGCCGTGCGGTGCGTGATCTGCCTCGGCGATTTTTAGTGCAGCGATCAGTTCGTCCGTGAAGTACGCGGCGCGGGTGCTCATAAAGCCCTTTGTGGCCAGCACCTGAAAGGCATCGTGGCGGATGGGAACCTGCCCGTATCCGCTTTCGCGGCCCCAAATGGCCAGGATGATGCGACCAGGGACTCCGGTTTCGGCTTCAACCTGCGTTAGCGTGGCCTTGTGACGGCGGGCCATTTGGCGCCCGGTTGTTGTGGCCCCTTGAACCGAACCCGCGTTGAAGTATCGCCCGGGAGAGCCAAATTCGGCCTGCTTCTGTTTCTTCGGCACTTGCGCCGATCCGCCGGGCGGCACCAGGTCAGGTAACTTCCAGTTAAGCGATACCCCGTCAAAGGCCCGTCGCATGGTGGCGCGCGAAACACCTTCGGCCTTCGCCCTAGGCCAGATGGTTTCTTGAAGCCATGCCTGAAACTGCCGTTCAACCGCAGCACGGTCCTGTGCAAATGCACTTGTTGAAAGGCAGCATAAGCCAAGAGCGAGAATAATCCGACGCATCCCCTAAACGTCTCGCGTGATGTGAAAGTTTAGTCAACCGTAGTGTTGAGCGGGATTTGCGCGCGCGTAATGTCTTGGTTGTTCAACGGGCGTGCGGGTCAATCAGTGGTTTTGGAAAAAGCCTTGAGAAATTTCCAGACTCTGCCGATAGTTGGCCGCAAGCGACGGTGTAAGAGGACGATTAGGCGTGGCTATTCGCAGACCCCTACCTGTGACATTAGCAGTGTTGGCGACAGCGTTGGCCGTGGCTGCACCGGGTCAGGTGGCTTGGGCAAGTGACAGCTTTATGGACCCCCAGGGGCCGATCGCAGAGATCCAGAAGGTGCACTTGCTGCGGGCGACCGTCCTGATCCTGATCGCCGTAATACCTGTACTGGTATTGGTGCCGTTGATCGCTTTGCGATACCGACGCCGCAAAGACAGCGCGGCACAATACCGGCCCAAATGGGATTTCTCGGCAAAGTTGGAATTTCTCATGTGGGGCGTGCCGGTCGTTATTGTGGCGCTGTTGTCCTTTTATCTGTGGAAGGCGACGCACCGACTTGATCCTTATGCGACCCGATTTGGCGAAACACCGGCGCTGGACGTTCAGGTCGTTGGTCTGGATTGGAAATGGCTGTTCATCTACCCTGATCTGGGCATCGCCAGTGTCGGAGAGCTTGGGATTCCGGTCAAACAGCAGGTCGCGATGACGCTGACTACGGACACCGTGATGCAGTCTTTCATGATCCCCGCTCTGGCCGGGCAGATTTACGCTATGCCCGGGATGACCACTCAACTGCACCTAGTGGCTGACGCACCTGAGACCATGCAGGGTGAAAACACACAATATAATGGCCGGGGCTTCACCAAGCAGAAATTCGAAACATTGGCCATGCAGCCCGAGGATTTCCAGGCTTGGGTTGACACGGTGCGTTCAAATGGCATCCCGCTGAGCCCTGAAACCTATCGCACTCTGGCCATGCGCACGGATCGTGATGAGGTTCAGGCCGCGCTGGGAACCCCGCAGATGCCAGACAATGCGTTGTATTTCACGCTGGAGCAGGGCGATCTTTTTCAATCCATTCTGCACCGTTATCACGGTGGACAGCCGCTGCCGGTCGATCGACAGCCGGGAACCGTTGCATTCGGGCAGGAGGCCACTCAATGACATCTGCCGAATCCGGTTTTTTTGGTCGCCTCAACTGGGACGCCTTTCCGATCACGGGCCTGATCCAAAACCCCAACACCAATGAGATTGTGGCCAATTCAGCAGCTGCCATTGTCATCATTGGCGTTATCACGGTCGTCGGGCTGCTCACATGGTTCCGGTTATGGGGGCCGCTTTGGCGCGATTGGCTGACCAGCGCGGATCACAAGAAGATCGGCATCATGTATATCGTCTTTGCCATCGTCATGCTGGCGCGTGGCGTGCTGGAAGGCGTGGTCATGCGGGCGCAGCAGGCAGCAGGTCCCGGCGATGGATTTCTGGCGCCGGATCATTTTGCCGAACTGTTCAGTACTCACGGCACAATCATGATCTTCTTTGTCGCGGTGCCCTTTGTATTTGGATTGGCCAATTTTCTTGTACCCCTAATGATCGGTGCGCGGGATGTGGCTTTTCCGGTGATGAACCAAATCAGTCTGGGTCTGACCGTATCCGCCGGGATGATGCTGATGGTATCGCTGGTCGTTGGAGAGTTCTCGACCGGCGGTTGGACCGCCTATCCTCCCTATACCGGCGCTGCGTTCAATCCGGGCGTCGGGCCGGATTACTGGATTTGGGCCATAGTTGTGTCCGGCATCGGAACGACACTTACGGGCATCAACTTTGCCGTTACAATCTATAAGCTGCGCGCGCCGGGGATGAAGTTCATGCGGCTGCCGATGTATTGCTGGACAATCATCTGTAGCTCGATCCTGATTGTCTTTGCTATGCCGCCTTTAGGCGTTGCAGCGCTTATGCTGGCGGCGGACAGGTACCTGGATTTCCATTTCTTCACCAACGATCTGGGCGGCAACATGATGAACTATGCCAACCTGTTCTGGTTGTTCGGCCACCCCGAGGTCTATCTGCTGGTCCTGCCAGCCTATGGTATTTACTCCGAGGTTTTCTCGACCTTCTCAGCCAAGCGCCTGTATGGGTACAATTCGCTGGTGATTGCAACGATGTCGATTGCGGTTCTGTCCTTTACCGTTTGGCTGCATCACTTTTTCACCATGGGGCAGAGCGCGCTGATTAACGCTGTATTTGGCATCGCCACAATGTTGATTGCGATCCCGACCGGTGTGAAAGTCTATGACTGGATGGCGACTCTCTATCGTGGACGTATCCGGTTTTCGGTGCCGATGCTCTATGGTCTGGCGTTCCTGATGCTTTTTGTCATCGGTGGTCTGTCGGGTGTTATCCTCGCAAACCCCACGGTTGACTATCAGGTTCACAACACCCTGTTCCTTGTGGCCCATTTCCACAATGTCCTGCTGCCTGGTGTGTTGTTTGGCCTTCTTGCCGGGTACAACTATTGGTTCCCCAAGGCTTTCGGCTTTCGCTTGAACGAGTTTTGGGGGCGGGTAACGGTTGTGCTGTGGACGGTTGGTTTCATGCTGACCTTTCTGCCCTTGTATTTCGTCGGTCTCATGGGCATGCCGCGCCGGTCGTTCAGCTGGGAGGATCCCAGCTTTCACCCCTATATGATCGTCGCAGTCCTTGGCGCGTTGGTCATCCTATTGGCTCTGTTGTCGGTGGTTGTTCAACTGTGGGTCAGCATTCGCGATCGGGAAAAAACCCGTGTGCCCGTCGGCGATCCGTGGGATGCGCACACGCTGGAATGGTCAATTCCCGCGCCACCGCCACCCTATAACTTCGCCGTCATCCCAAAGGTAACTGACCGCGACAATTTTGTGGTCGCCAAAGAGCGGGGCGATGCATACCCGACACCTGACGCGTACGAAGATATCTCGATGCCGCGCAATACCGGGATCGGGTTCATCCTGTGCGTGACAAGCGGCATCTGGATGTTCGCGCTGGTCTGGTGGATCTGGTGGTTGGCTGCGTTGATGACCCTTGTAATGTTGCTGTCGTTCATCCTCTGGACTTTCCGGCTGGATATCGAAGAGGTCATTCCGGCGGAAGAAGTGCGCAAACAGCACGAGGCCTGGCTGGATCTGGTTCACAGCGCATCGGCGGTTGACCGCGATCACGAAAGTGCACCGGAAAACCGCGGTCTTGCCCGCCCGGACCTGGAGGCGATGACATGAAACGCGCCCCGACGCATAGCTATCCGGGCCTGAACCTCGGGCGCCGACATGCCAGCGCCGACAGGGTCAGCGAAGTCGTCACGTTCGGCTTTTGGGTCTTTTTGATGAGCGATCTGGTCTATTTCGGGCTTATGTTCGCGATCTACATCACCATGATCGACGCGCAAGCTGGCGGGCCGGGCCCGCATGAGTTGTTCGACTTGTACAGCATCTTCGCGCAGACCCTGATCCTTTTGACCAGCAGCCTTACCGTTGGGCTTGCGATGCTGGCACTGAAATACAATCTGCCCCGATGGCGGATCGTGTTCTGGTTCTGTGTAACCTTGGTGTTGGGTCTTAGCTTTTTGGTGCTGGAAATCCGCGATTTCATGGCAATGGCGGACAAAGGAGGAATCCCGCAGCGCAGCGGATTCCTGTCCGCGTTCTACGGGCTGGTGCCATTACACGGGCTGCATGTTGCAGCGGGGTGTGTCTGGTTGATCGTTCTGGGCATCCAATTGCGGATATTCGGTCTAACCGATCTACTGATGTCCCGCGTGGTTCGGTTGGCTCTGTTCTGGCATTTTCTTGATCTGATCTGGATCGGCATCATCACCATCGTTTACTTCGGGGGCCTGACCTATGGATAGACGCAGCGAGATGCATCGGCGCGAACGCCGTCGTTATGTGATCGGCTATGGTGGCTCGCTTTTGATAACGCTGGCTGTGTTCACGATTGCCTATAAATTTGGCATTGAAACCAAAGGGGTATACCTGTCAATCGGGCTGCTGGGGTTGGCGCAACTGATCGTGCAACTGGTCTATTTCCTCCATATCGACCGGCGGCGCAGCAGCCGAGAGGATTTGGACCTCATCCTGTTTTCCACGCTTGTTTTGCTGATCATCATTGTCGGTACAGTCTGGATCATGGGCAACCTTGCGATACGGATGCACACGTATCCAATGTGATGCGTCAGTGACGAATTACGGGCTGGGATGTGACGTATGAAATCAATTAAAATTTTCGCAGTCGCAGCCATGCTGATCGCAATTGCGGCCGGACTTTTTGTTATACTGGCGTCATGAAGAACGCTACCCGTCCACCAAAGACGCTTATGTGGGTGCAAACATCATCTATGTGGCCGCACAGGTGACCGGACAGGTCGCTGAGGTCGCGATTACGGATAACCAACCAATCAAATCCGGTGATCTGCTGTTCACGATCGATCAGACGCAATTTAAGGCCTCGGTCGATCAGGCGCAGGCTGATCTGGACAGCTCCATGCAGCAGGCGCAGTCCTATTCCACTCAGATCACGGCGGCCAAGGCGGTGGTCGAGTCCTCCCAGTCGGCTTATGACACGGCTAAGAACAACTTTGAACGCGCCAAAGCGCTGTTTTCTGACGGAGATCTGGCGCAGGTTTCGCTGGATCAGGCGACGACAGCCTTTGCCGAGGCCTCGGCCCGACTGACCACTAGCCAATCCGCCCTTTTGGCATTGCAAAGCGGACTGGCGGCAAAACAGGACGATATTCAGTCCGCCCGTGCCCAGCTTGAGATTGCACAAGCCGATCTAAACTGGACCAAGGTCTATGCAACAGCAGATGGCTGGATCGCCAACCTGACTCTGCGCCCGGGTTCGGCAGTGGCTGCCAATGCGCCCCAGTTTTCCATCGTGGAATCGTCGGATTGGTGGGTGGATGCGAACTTCAAGGAAACCTCGCTGCCCCGGATACGTCCGGGCCAACCCGTGACGGTCGAGATCGACATGTTGCCGGGGATGACGCTGACGGGCAAGGTGGCCTCGATCGGGCGGGGGTCGGGTGATACTTTCTCACTTTTGCCGTCCGAGAATGCCAGCGGCAACTGGGTTAAAGTCACACGCCGCTTCCCTGTGCGAGTTGAACTTGACCCGACCGATGCGCCCTTGCGCGTTGGCGGCAGCAGTAAAGTTACGGTTGATACCACCGCGCATCAGGCCGAAAAATGACGTCCTCGATGGCAGGCCGGGTCAATCCGGTGATCGTCATTGCCGTCGTGCTCAGTGCCATACTCGAGGTGTTGGACAGCACCATCGTCAACGTTGCACTGCCTCATATTCAGGCCGCGTTCGGGGCGACAACGGATCAGGCAACGTGGATACTGACCAGCTACATCGTCTCGGCCGTAGTGGTGATGCCGCTGACGGGATTTGTCGCCTGCCGGGTCGGGCGGCGCAGGTTGATCCTGACTGCCATCACCGGATTCACCGCCATGTCCGTCATGTGTGGCCTGTCCTGGAGCCTTGAGACCATCGTATTCTTCCGTCTAGCACAGGGCATGTTCGGTGCGTTTCTGATCCCGTTGTCCCAATCCATACTGTTCGATGCATTCCCTCGTGAAAAACGCGGACAGGCGATGGCGGTGTTTGGGCTGGGGGTTGTCGTTGCTCCGGTACTGGGGCCAACGGTCGGGGCAATTCTAACCGAATACTTCTCATGGCGGATGGTTTTTTTCGTAAATCTTCCAGTGGCCGCCATGGCGCTGTTGCTACTGGCCGGAGAGTTGCCCGATGACGAAACCGAAGACGTGCGGATCGACTGGGCGGGCCTGGCCTTGTTGGCCCTCGGCATCGGCTGCCTGCAATTCATACTGGATCAGGGAGAGACCAAAGACTGGCTGTCTTCTCGTGTCATTCAGGTGGCGCTGATCGCATCATTCTTGGGAGCGCTGGGGTTCGTTTTCCATGCGTTGACCAGCGATCGTCCGGTGGTGGACCTGCGCTTGTTTGCAGATCGTAACTTTGCGCTGTGCAATCTGGTCATTGCCGGGTTTGCGATTTCTCTGTTCGGTGGCATCGCGATCCTGCCGACTTTTGTGCAGAATCTGCTTGATTACCCAGTTATTGCTTCGGGTCACTTGTTCATTCCGCGCGGTATAACAGCGGGCTTGTCCATGGTCGTGACAGGCGCGGTTCTGGTCTCGCGGTTTGATCCCCGTGTTCTGGCCGGGTTGGGGATGTTGCTGACGGCGGTGAGCAATTTCATGATGGGCGCACTGAACATGAATGCCGGGTTCTGGGAACTGGCCTGGCCCGGCGCTGTCAGCGGCCTTGGGATGGGGCTGGTCTTTGTGCCGATGTCGATCCTCGCGTTCGAGAGCATCTCAAAATCCCGGCAGGACGAAGCCTCGGGCCTGTTCAACGTGACCAGGCAGTTGGGGTCCTCGGTGGGAATATCGTTGGTAGGCACATGGGTTGTACGCGGATTGCAGACCAACACGGCAATACTCAGCCAGAATGTCACGCCATATAACCCCGCGGCGCAGGCGTATCTGCAACCGCTTGGCCTGGCACCTGAAAGTGCTCAGGGGGCTGCCATTCTGGGCCAAGCCATTAGTCAGCAGGCCGAATTGATTTCTTACCTGACCGTGTTCAACAATCTTGGTCTGCTGGCCTTGGCAACAATACCGCTGCTGTTTTTCTGTCAAGCACCCAAACCCGGAACGCAGGCCGCAGTACCCGCGCACTAGCGAATTGCGACCAGGCCCAGCCACAGGGCAATCCAGCATAGGGCCAGGCTCAGCAGGATGTTCCCAGCGGCCAGCGCGATCGTGCGTTCACGCCGCAGTTGCAGAGATTGATAGGCAAAGCTGGAGAATGTGGTGAAGCCGCCGCAGAATCCAAAGACCAGCCGTTTTTCCTCTTCGCCCATGTCGACCGGCCCGCCCAGGTAACCGATCCAAAGCCCCAGCAGAAAGCTGCCCAGGACATTGACGATCAGCGTCGCAAAGGGCAATCCATGATTGATCCGCAGCGCGATCCAGTGGCGCAGCACTGCGCCCAATCCGCCGCCCAGACCGAACATGGCGTGTAGGAAGAACTCGCTCATTCCTGTGGCCTTGGTCTGGATAGGTGTCGCCCGATGACTTCGCCCAACACGGCCGCAGCGAGTCCAACGGCAATCTCCAGCGCAGCAGCCAGGATTGCGTATGACAGATGCATCTCGGCCAACCGTTCCAGTTCGGCCACAAAAGAAGAAAAGGTGGACAGCCCACCGCAAAAACCCACCGCACCCAGATGCAACACGTGGGCATGTACGCGGTGCCGGATGGCATAAAGCCAGCCCAAAATGAAACAGGCTGCGACATTGATGCCAAAGGTGGTAGTCAGAACCGGAGCGCCGGGGATCTGCGCCGAGAATACCTCTCGCAGTAGTGACCCCGCCGCGCCACCCACAAACACCGCTGCGAACATGACGGCCGTGGTCCGGGTTGCGGGTCGGGTCTGAGTCACGGGTTTAAGTCCTGCCAATAATTCGTAGCCCCTTGGGCATAGCTATTGCCGCACAAGGGATCAACTGGGGCCAGACCTCTATCCGCAAATCAGACCGATTGCGTGAAGCCTGGCACAAACACTTGCAATCAAAAGTCGATTTGCGCCACGGTTACCAGAGCATTGACCAGACAAAACATTGGGAGAGCGCAGATGGTTGTACGCAGACTCTATTATTTTCTGAGTTACGTGTGCCTGCCATTGACTTTAGTGTGGGGGTTTTTCTGGCCGCCAGCCCATTGGCTGCTTGTTATTCTGATCCCGTACGCCGTTGTCGGCCTCTATGACATGCTGACCACAAAGCACAATGTCCTGAACAACTATCCGGTTCTGGGTCACTTCCGGTATATGCTGGAATTCGTCAGCCCGGAAATCCGGCAATACTTTGTGGAAACCAACGAAAGCGGCCGTCCGTACAACAGGATTATTCGCGGGCTGGTCTATTCGCGGGCCAAGGGTCAGGTCGACACACAGGCCTTCGGGACGCAATTCGACATCACGACTGTAGGGTATCACCGCGCCAATCATTCGTTGGCCCCAAAGGACGTGCCCGAAAGCGAAGAACGGGTGTTGTTGGGTGGTCCGCAATGCACCAAGCCATACAGTGCATCACGTCTGAATGTGTCGGCCATGAGCTTCGGGGCACTCAGTGCCAATGCGATCCGGGCTCTGAATGGGGGGGCCAAGGATGGCGGGTTCGCGCACAACACCGGCGAGGGTGGGTTGTCTCCGCATCATTTGGCCGAAGGGGGGGATATCATCTGGCAGATCGGCACTGGTTATTTCGGCTGCCGCACTCCTGATGGTGGGTTTGACAAGGATCTGTTTGCCGAGAAAGCCAAGAAGGACGTGGTCAAGGCGATTGAAATCAAACTATCCCAGGGTGCAAAGCCGTCTCATGGCGGTGTGCTGCCTGCGGCGAAAGTGGATAAGGAAATCGCAGAAATCCGTGGCGTTCCTGAGCATCAGGACGTTATTTCTCCTCCCATTCACTCCGCCTTTGATGGCCCCACAGGATTGATGCATTTCGTACAGCACCTGCGCGAAATGTCCGGTGGGAAACCTGTGGGCTTCAAGCTCTGCATTGGCAGACCATCCGAGTTCATGGCGATCTGCAAGGCGATGCTGGAAACCGGTATCCTGCCCGATTTTATTACGGTTGATGGGGCTGAAGGTGGCACAGGGGCGGCCCCGGTCGAATTTACTAACCGTCTTGGTGTGCCGCTGAATGAAGGGTTGATATTCGTCAATAATTGCCTTCGCGGCATCGGGTTGCGCGATAAGGTTCGGATCATATGCTCTGGCAAAGTGGCCACTGGCTACGACATGATCGAAAAATTCGCCCTAGGTGCCGATATGTGTAACGCGGCGCGGGCGATGATGTTTGCCGTGGGTTGCATTCAGGCCTTGCATTGCAACACGAACCGGTGTCCTTCGGGCGTGGCCACGCAGGATCCGATCAGGGGCCGGGCGGTCAACGTTCCGCGAAAACGCCAGAGGGTGCATCGGTTTCACGACGCCACGTTGGAAAGCTTCCGTGAACTTCTGGGGGCAATGGGGAAAGAGAAGGTTTCGGACCTGCGCCCCCATGATATCCGCCGCCGTACAGCGGATGAAAGGGAGCGGTCTTATGCCGACCTTTACACCTTTATTGACGAGGGCGCTTTGCTGACCGACGCAATCCCCGAGGCATTTGCAGCAGACTGGAAAATGGCCTCGGCTGATCATTTCTGAATTTTTTTCCCGTCCTCGCCAAGGATTGACCTTTTTGAACCGTCCTACCCATCGTGATGCGTATGACAACATCGGATGAGGATCTGGCAAAAGCCGCCGCGAGAAGGGACGCTGATGCGTTCGGGACCCTTCTGCATCGGCATTACGACCGGATTTTCCGTCTGGCCTTTCGGCTGACCGGGCGAGTGGATCAGGCCGAGGATTTGACGCAGGACATCTGTGCGGCCTTGCCATCCAAAATCGCCGGATTCCGGGGGCAGGCCAAATTCACAACATGGCTGTACCGGGTGGTCGTCAACGCTGCCGAGGACGCGCGGCGTCGACACGCCAGCCATAGTCGGGCCGCTATGGGATGGGGTGACATCGAACAGATGCGCCGGGCCGAAGTCGCGGAAACGGCCGAAGCGATTGATTGGTTGCAACGGGCCATGCGGTCCTTGCCGCAAGAGCTGCAGGATACCCTGGCCTTGACGCTGGAGGATGAGATGACTCACGCGCAAGCAGCCGAAGTGCTGGGCGTGTCCGAGGGCACCGTGTCGTGGCGCATGTCCGATATTCGCAAACGCCTGCGTGCCCTGCGACAAGAGGAGCTGGCAGAATGACAGACGATCTTGAAGACCTCAAAACGCTAATGGATGCGGTCACTCCTTCGCCGAATACGCAGCGTCGAGCCGAAAATCTGGAGCAGGCCCAGAAAAATCTCGCAGACGCCCAAGGATCGGGCGCCGCCATGCGTCCCACTGTCAAGCGAGGCTTGAAAGCCCGCCTGACAGGAGGAGCAAAGTCCATGTTGAGAATTATTTCACATCGCGGTGCACTGACCGCGACAACTGCAATTGCTGCAGTGGCCTTGGTGGTAGTCCTGCCGCAGACAATGGATCGCAAAAGTAGATTATCTTTTGGCGATTACAGCAGTTCCGATGACCAGACCATCGTTGAAGCTCCGGTTTTTGTTGAAGAGCGGGTCGCGCCAACGTCGCCAGAATCGGTTGGGGGTCTTGTCGCAGATGCATTGCAACCGCGCCCTCGCGCGGCAGAACTAAGTAAACGGCAGGGTGCAACTTTGGAGGTCGATATTTCTGGTGGGGCTTTGTATGAGGCCGCTCCGTCTATGGCACCTGTTCCAGTTCAGCGCGATTTGGCGATTGCGCCGGAAGCAGACACCGAGGTTTTTGCAAATGCAGACACCAACCCGCTGAAAGTCACTGCCGAAGATTCGGTGTCGACCTTCTCGATTGATGTCGATACCGCGTCGTATTCTATTGTCCGTTCCTCGTTGATGCGAGGTCAGCTGCCGCCCAAAGACGCGGTGCGGGTCGAGGAAATGGTGAACTATTTCCCCTACAACTATCCCGCGCCCGAAGGAGATACCCCGTTTCGTCCGACCATTACCGTGACGCCAACGCCTTGGAATGAGGGCACGCAGTTGGTGCATATCGGCATTCAGGGCGCCTTGCCGCAGATCAAGGATCGTCCGCCTCTGAACCTCGTATTTCTGATCGACACGTCCGGTTCGATGCAGGATGCGAATAAGCTGCCGTTGCTGAAACAGTCCTTCCGCCTTCTTCTGTCTGAACTGCGACCTGAGGATCAGGTTTCGATCGTGACCTATGCGGGCAGCGCGGGGCAGGTGCTTGAGCCGACCGCTGCTGTGAATCGCTCCAAGATTCTGTCCGCGTTGGATCAGTTACAAGCCGGTGGATCGACGGCCGGACAAGCGGGGCTGCAACAGGCCTATCAGGTTGCAGAAGGCATGACCGCAGACGGTGAAGTGACACGTGTGATCCTGGCCACGGATGGGGATTTCAATGTTGGCCTCTCTGAGCCCGAGGCTCTGAAAGATTTCATCGCCCGCAAGCGCGATAACGGGACGTTTTTAAGTGTGCTGGGCTTTGGCCGGGGCAACCTTGATGACGCGACCATGCAGGCCTTGGCGCAAAACGGGAACGGACAGGCGGCCTATATCGACACGCTGAGCGAGGCGCGCAAAGTGCTGGTCGATCAATTGACCGGCGCGCTGTTTCCAATCGCCAATGACGTCAAAATTCAGGTCGAATTCAACCCGGCGCAGATCGCCGAGTATCGTTTGATCGGATATGAAACCCGTGCGCTTAGGCGCGAGGATTTCTCAAATGACAAGGTGGATGCCGGCGATATCGGTGCGGGCCATACGGTCACGGCGATTTACGAGGTAACGCCGGTAGGTTCCGATGCAATCCGAAACGGCCCGCTACGTTATGCTGAACAGAGCGTGGCGGACGGATCGGACGAAATCGGCTTTTTCAAACTGCGCTACAAAATGCCCGGAGCAGCAGAAAGCCGGTTGATCGAGGAACCGATCCTGTTGGGGCAGGGTACTGTCTCGGACGATGTGCAGTTCTCGTATTCTATCGCGGGTTTTGGTCAGTTGTTGCGCGGTGGGGAATATCTGGGCTCATGGTCCTATGAGGATGCAATTGAGCTTGCCAATGCGGCGAAAGGGCAAGACCCGTTCGGGTATCGGGCAGAAGCCGTCACATTGATGCGATTGGCGCAGACCTTGACCCAATGAGATTGGTCAAGAGGCGCTGAAACCAGTCGGCGCCTCAGTACGCTCGGGGGTTGTTAGCTACGTGGGTGTTGATCCTGCGCACACTCCATTCTACCGCATCCCGCATCGTTTTACCCAACGCTTCGTCAAAGGCTTTGACCAGGTCTGGGGTCTGATCACTGGCTGAGACCACGAATTCGCGGAATGAATCTGAGGCGATGATCTTGTCCTCGAACTCATCGATGATCTTGATGTTCATGCGGACTTCAACGCGAATGGTTTTCGAATTGTCAGTTTCGCTGATCACTAGGCCCTGAAACTCTCGAAGGTCTGGGACGATGACATAATCCGCGCGCAATCCAACGGTCGAGCGGCCAACAGCTGCCACTTTATTACTGTTTTCAAAGCTTTCGACCAGCAGCGCCTGTACAATCAGCGGGGCGCGGTCTACCCAGCGGGCTCGTGGAAGGTATTGGACCTGCAACGGGGTGGGTTGAATGGCGATCTGATCGGTGTTGACCGCTGCGGTTGCCGTCGGCTCTTGCACGACGATCTGTTTCTGAATTCGCGGAAGCGAGGTGGAAAACGTGCTTTTCGGTGTCAGCAGATACAAATCATTTGGCTTCGAGGCCTGCCGAAGCGTTCCAAGACCCGTGCAGCCGACCAAAGAAACCAGGGCCAGAACCACAAGAAAAAGTCTAATCATTGACGAAACTCCGAAGCTTGGGTTCCTAACAAGAACCGAGCGGGATCACGTTCGACCTTGTCGACCAGACGATCCAGACTGATAACCAGCCGTTGCGATTCTTCCACAAAGCGCGTGAATTGCGGCAAGCCCACACGCAGGAAATCGGACAGTTGTCGGCGGTTCGTTTGTACAATTCCGTCGATCGTTCCCAGCAATTCCGAGGCCGATTGAGACGCGCTGAGGATGTCGGCCGAGATGTCATCAAGCCGCTCGGTGACGTTTTTCACGGTGGCTGCGACCTCATTTGCGGCGTTGCGGACGTCGTCCATGACCGAGCCTATGTCTTCGTTAATGACCTTGTTGGCAGAGTCAAAGGCGCGTTCGGCCGATGTCAGGGTCCCTTTTGCGGTTTCCATTGCACCGGTAATAGATCCCAGCGTTTTATTCGCATTTAGTAAAGTCTCTGTGACGGTTGCCAGTGCAACACTGCCTTCGTCGGTCAAGCCAGTTAGTCGTTCGGCCAGAACCGATGCTTGGTCGATGAAGGGTTCAAGATCCTCCTGGATTACGCGGTCGGCGCTTTCTATTGTTCCCTTGGCGCTGTCCAATGTGGCAGTCGCCGCTTCGGACGCGGTTTTCACACTTTTCAGTGTGTCCGTTCCCGTTGTCAAAGTTGTTTCGGCGGTATTCGCCAATTGATCCAGGCGATCCGTGAAATCGCCGAGTTTCTTGGCCGCTCCGCCCAAATCCGTTGAGAGATTTTCAAAATCGGACAGTGTCTTTTCCAACTTGCTCGACGCCGAGGCGAGATTGTCCAGAATATCACTCACCGATTTTCGGTTCTTCTCATCGACAACCGCGTTTAGGTTTTCCAGCAAGGTCACGGCTTCGTCCAGCACTTTTGGCGCGCCTTCGAACAGAGACTGGATTGCGCTGCGCTTGCTTTTGATCACGCTGTTCTGCGCAAGCCTTGTTCCACTGGCTGATCCGCCGGTCAATTCCACATAGCTGACACCGGTCACACCAAGGGATTGCAGCTGCGCAATCGTATCTTGCGTCACCGGAATATCGGCATCGACCTCTAGTTTGACCCGCACCTTCGACGGATCATCGTCGTCCAGGTTAAGCGAGATCACCTGTCCGACCGGTAAGCCGTTAAAGCTGACGCCGCCAGCGGCGGAAAGGCCGGAAACGTTGTCGAACAGGACGTCGTAATATGCGTATTGACGCGAGACTTCGAACTTCGCGAGCCACAGAAAAAAGCCGAACGCCCCAAGAACGCCCGCAAGGGTGAACGCGCCGATCAGGATATAGTTCGCTCGGGTTTCCATGGCCTCTACCTGTCCTGCCCCTTCTCTTGCGCCGCACGCGCCCGGGGACCGGTGAAGTATTCCTGCACCCAAGGATGGTCGACTTTGGTCATTTCTTCAATCGGTCCTTCAACCAGAACGCGTTTTTCTGCGAGCACTGCGACGCGGTCGCAAATGGCGTAAAGGCTGTCCAGGTCATGAGTGACCATAAAAACGGTCAGCCCCAATGCATGCTGCAATTCGCCAATCAGTTCGTCATAGGCCGCAGCCCCGATCGGGTCCAACCCGGCGGTGGGTTCATCGAGAAAAACAATTTCCGGGTCCAGTGCCAGTGCACGGGCGAGGGCAGCACGTTTGCGCATGCCGCCTGAAAGTTCTGACGGGAATTTACCACAGCTCAGTTGCGGCAGGCCAACAAGGCTGATTTTCAAACTGCCAAGCGACTGCATCAGGCTTTCGCTAATCCCCGTATGCTCGCGCAGCGGCGCCATGACATTTTGCAAGACAGTCAGTGACGAAAACAGAGCCCCGTCCTGAAAGGCCACACCCCAGCGTTTTTCAATGCGGCGACGTTCTTCTTCGGGGCTGTTCAGCACGTCGACGCCCAAAACTTCGATGCTGCCGGCGGCCGGTGTGTTCAGTCCGACAATAGTACGCAAAAGTACCGACTTGCCGGTACCTGATCCCCCCACGATGCCCAGCACCTCGCCGCGCCAGACATCCAGATTGAGGTTTTGATGTACCACTTGTGGCCCGAACTGATTGGTCAGGTTGCGCACACGGATCACGGCTTCGCGCTGTGCACCGGTTTGCGAAGTTTGTTCCAGCACAGTCCCGTCCATATTAGACCTCGAGCACCGAAAAGAAGATCGAGAACAGCGCGTCCAGCGCAATGACCAAAAAGATGGACTGCACCACCGATGCCGTGGTTCGTTGACCAACGCTTTGGGCCGATCCCTTGACTTGCATCGCTTGCCAGCACGCAATGACACCGATGACCAGCGCAAAGAAGGGCGCTTTGATCATACCGATTGCGAATTGCCAGATACCGGTGTTTTCTTTCAGCCGGGTTATGAACATGCCCGGGCTGACGCCGAGGTCAATCCAGCTCATTAATCCGCCGCCAATCAGGGCGGCAATATCGGCAATGAACCCCAGGATCGGCAGCATGATCAGCAGGGCCACGACCCGCGGGATCACCAGAACTTCGATCGGATCCAGACCCAGCGTGCGCATTGCGTCGATTTCTTCCTGCACCTTCATCGACCCGATCGACGCGGTGAAGGCCGAACCGGACCGGCCCGCAACAATGATGGCGGTCAGCAGGATACCCAGTTCGCGCAGCACCGATATCGAGATCAGTTCGACCACGAAAATCTCGGCCCCGAACTGTTTCAACTGGGTGGCACCCTGAAAGGCCAGCACGACACCGATCAGAAAGCCCATCAATGCGACAATGGGGATGGCTTTGAATCCAGTTTCCTCCATCTGCGACACCAGCGCGGCGCGGCGCAAACGCCACGGCTTCAGGATGGTACGGACAAGACGATGCAATGTCAGGCCCAGAAATCCCAGCAGCGACAGCGAGTCCTTCCACGCTCCGACCGTGCGTTGACCAACGCTTGCGACCCAGTCTGGAAAACTGCGCGCCCCGACTTCGGTACCCGGCTCGTCGGGAATATTCTGGGCCACAGTGTCCAGCAGGGCCGAATAGGCGGGGCTCAGCCCTTCGTACTGAACCTGTGCGCCCCCAGCTTGAATCCGTCGGGCCAGATCGGCAATCAGCCAAGCGCCGCCCGTGTCCAGTGCTTCGACCTTGGACAAGTCAAAAGTAACGTCACCGCCGTCCGGCCGGATTGCCGCAAACGCGCCTTCAATTGTGCCCAAAAACTGAGTCAGCAATTCCCCCGAAATCCGCAGGCAGACGCCGTCGGCGTCTCGGTCCGAATGTATCATGGGCTGCGTCATGGGCGTATGAGATGTGAAACCGCATTGATCCGCAACGCATTTTTGCGAAAGCCGGGCTTTTTGCAGCCACAAAATGGCAGGGGAGTGACAGTTTGGCGTAAAATGAAATGGCCAGGCTTAATACGCGACTGAGCGACTGAGCAGGCACTGTCGTTAAGTCTGCTTTTCTCTTGTTTCCAAAAGTTGAGAGCAATTATAAACCCGTGGTGACTTAACAGTTGCCCGAGCCCCATAACGTAGACAAAGTTCGCTGATGAAACACCTCGGTGGAATCAGGGTAAGTCGAATGAAAAACGCCGGAAATGTCCTATTCATTATCATTGACCAGCTGCGGGCGGATTGTCTAAACGGCGCGTTGGCAGAGCACTTGGATTTGCCGAACCTGCGCGCGTTCATGGACGAAGCGGTAACCTTCGATCGGCATTTCTCGGTTACCAATCCCTGCGGTCCTTCGCGTGCGTCGATTTTGACTGGTCAGTATGCCATGAACCACAGATCAATTCGCAACGGCACGCCCTTACGGCACGATACACCAAGTATCGCGTCCGAGATGCGCAAAGCTGGATACCTGCCGATGTTGTACGGCTACACCGACACATCAGCCGACCCACGTGTGCATGATCCGGGCGATCCGATTCTGCGATCCTATGAAAACCCCATGGCGGGGTTTCACGAAGTCATCGAAATGAGGCTGGAGGAATCCTACCCCTGGCGCTCCTACCTTAAACAGAAAGGATACACGTTTGGCGACTACTGGGATGTACACAAACCAACGCCGCCCAGTGGCGGCGCCCCGCGCCTAAACGATCCGGCCCTCTATCGGGCCGAGGATAGCGATACTGCATTTCTGACAGACAATTTTCTGAACAGTATCACCGCGTTCAAGGACCAGAACTGGTTTGCCCATCTGACCTATATCCGTCCGCATCCACCGCTTGTGGCCCCTGCGCCTTACAACGATATGTATGACCCGTCGGTTCTGCCCTTACCAGCTGGTTTCTCTGAAGCAACCGATGAACGGGCGATGCACGCTTTCTTTGGGCCGACAATGGACAAGCAGACAGTCGCCGATTTCGTGTTGGGCTTTGACCAGGTGGAACCCACGACTGAGAACATCCAGACCTTGCGTTCGGTTTATTTGGGGTTGGCAACCGAGGTGGATCACCACATCGGGCGTGTCATTCGCTACCTCAAGGAAAGCGGCCAGTATGATGAGACCCTGCTGGTCATCACTGCCGACCACGGAGAGATGCTGGGCGATCGACACAGTTGGGGCAAGATGACGGTCTATGATGCGGCTTACCATACACCCTTGATGATCCGAATGCCGGGCAATCATGCGCGGGCGGGCACGGTGGTGTCCGCGCCGACAGAGTCCATTGATATTACCCCGACGATATTGGATTGGGTCGGGCAACCGATACCCAATTCGATGGATGGGCGGTCGCTGATGCCCTTGCTGCAGGGTCAGATGCCGGACGATTGGCGCAGTTACTCGTTCAGTGAGTTGGATTTTTCGGAACCGGAAGACCCGACGCCTTGGCAACAGCAACTGGGAACGGGCAACAGCGACTCATGCCTCGGGATTCTGCGGGACGAGCGGTTCACGATGGTCGAGTTTGCCGCCGATCTGCCGCCGCTGCTGTTCGACCACCAGGGCAGGGGAGAGATGGAGAATGTCGCCACCCACCCAGACCACGCAGCCGATCTGGCGCGGCTGGGGCGGCAAATGCTGCGGCACCGCATGCGCAACATGGATCATACGCTGTCGCTGTGTTCTCTCACACCGGACGGCGCAAAATCGAAAGCGCGGTATTGAGCCCAATCTGTCGCGTCTCAAACCCCTACAACTGTGATAGTTCCGATGCTACGCATATGTCTCGGAGAGGGCGAATTTGGACATTACCGAGCAACAGATAAAGTCGATGACGAAAGCCGGTCTGAATCTGATCGGTCAGGCCCTTTCGATCTATGACAGCCAGTTACGACTGGTGGTAAGCAATCGCCGCTTTCAGGATATGTTTGACCTGCCGGATGAATTGGTTCAGCCCGGCGCGTTGTTTAGTGACACGATCCGCTTTCTTGTGGCCAAAGGTGAATATGGCAAAGAAGTGGATATTGAAGAGGCCGTCAATCAAAGGGTTCGGCAAGCGCTTACCTTTGAGCCTCATTATATGGAGCGTGTCCGAGCCAACGGGCGTGTGATCTCGGTCGAAGGTGCGCCATTGCCCAAAGGCGGCTGGGTTTCGGTCTATACCGATATTACCGACACAAAACAGGCCGAAGCCTTGTTGCGCGCACGGTCAGAGGAACTGTCCGGTCAATTGCTGGACAGGGCCGAGGAACTGTCGGCGGCCAACCGAAAGCTTGCCGCCACCAACGCCGCGCTGGAAGAAGCCAAACGGCAGCTGACCGAGATCGAAGCCCGCACACGGATGACCACCGAAATGATGCCGGCGCATATCGCTCATCTAGATCGGGAGGGGCGGTATGATTATTCCAACCGTCGCCTCAGCTCGGTCATGCCGGGCCGCCCATCCGAAATCATTGATATGCATGTCTCCGAGGCCCTTGGAGCGGTGGCCTTCACGCGAGTGGAGCCTTATTTGCAGAAAGCCTATGGCGGAGAGACTTCGGTTTTCGAATTTACCGAAGATCAGGATTCGCGTCGTATCCGGGTTTCGTTCTCACCGGATGGCGAGGGCGGTGTTTATGTGATGTCGGTAGATATTACCGAGGAAACCCAGGCCCGCGTAGCCCTGCAACAAACACGGCGTCGCGCGATGGCCGCGCAGATGACCAGCGGGTTGGCACATGATTTTTCCAATCTCCTGACGATTATTCTGGGTATGCAATCCCGGTTAGAGAAAATGGACCTGCCCGAAGACGCGCGGGGGCTTGTGGATGCCACACAGCAGACCGTCCGGCGTGGCGGACAGCTATTAAATCGGATTGCGGACATGACGGGTAACCGGACCCTGCAGCCAAAAGCGACGGACATGCGCGGCTTGTTGGAAGACCTGCGTGTTTTGGCTTCGCCGTCGCTATCACGTGGCGTCGGGTTGTCAGTGGTCAACACGCTGCCGGATGAGGCCTTGATGCTCGATCCGGGGATGGTTCAGGATGCCTTGTTGAATCTGGTCTTGAACGCGCGCGATGCTTGCGGCGGGTTCGGGCAGATCACGATCAGCGCGCATAAAATCGGTGACATATGGGTTGAGATCGCGGTTTCGGACACCGGCCCGGGGTTTTCGGAAGAGGGGCTGGAAAAAGCTTTGAACCCCTTTTTTACCACCAAGGGCAGCAAAGGGTCTGGGCTGGGTCTTCCTATGGTTTATGACACCGTAAAGTTGGCTGGTGGGGACCTGAGCCTGCGCAACACGCCTTCGGGTGCGACGGTGGTGATGCGTCTTCCTTACCGTCCTGCGCCTCCGATTCAGGAAGGGTTGGTTCTGCTGGTCGAAGACAATGACGAGCTGCGCGGGCAGTTCCGGGACATGCTGGTAGAACTCGGCTTTACGGTGATTGAGGCAACATCGGCAGACGAAGCTCTGGCCCTGACGTCCGAGATCGAGGATATCGCGCTTGTGCTGTCCGATATACGCCTTGAGGGGCAGGGGACCGGGCTGGATTTGCTGGCTCAGCTCAAACCAGCATTGCCCTGTATTCTGATGACGTCTTTGCCCTATTCCGATCCGCTCCACCGGCAGGCGCTGACACAGGCGCCGCTGTTGCGAAAACCGTTCACGCGGGCGCAATTGTCCGCCCTGATCCGAACCGAGGCCGCCTGATGACCCAACCGCTAGTGACAATAGTCGATGATGAGCCCGAAATCCGGCGCATTCTGACCGATGCGCTGGAAGACGCAGGCTTTCGCACCCAAAGCTTTGCTCGGGCAAGAGAATTCGAGGCCTCACTGAAGCGCGTGACGCCGGATGTGTGTCTGGTGGATTTATCCCTGCCGGATACGGACGGTCTTGCTCTCGTTCATAGGTTGGCATTGGAACAAGGGGCTGCGGTCATCATCATCTCGGGCCGGGCGCAAGTTCAGGATCGCGTGACCGGGTTGGAGCTTGGTGCTGATGACTACATCACCAAACCGTTTGACCCTGCCGAAGTTGTTGCTCGTGTACGGGCCAGACTACGCGCGCCCCGGTCGCAGGTGTCTCAGTCGGACGTTGCCGGTTTCAACGGTTGGACGGCGTATTTCGACCGTTACGTGTTGGAGGACGGAGATGGTTTGGAAATCCCCTTCAGCCATGCCGAAGGTGAAGTTTTGCGTCTGTTTCTTGAAAGCCCGAAACGCCTGATCAGCCGCGCACAGATGCAGGAGACATTGGGCGGGGCTGCCGGTGAGAGTTTCGATCGTGCAATGGATGTGCGGATTTCTCGTTTGCGAACGAAACTGGGCGAAGACCCAAAAAACCCGCGTCTGATCAAAACAATTTACGGTGCCGGATATATTTTCCTTGGAGATGTCGAATGGCGATGAGATATAATCCGCCGATAGGCAATCGCATTTTCGCACAAAAAATAATTAAATAAAAACAGTTAACTATACCGAATGCCCTCTCATGGACATGCAGTAGGTCACAGTGCAAGCACGATAGCGTCCGTATCTGTCGGCTCCCTATGGAAACTCAGCCCCCTCGCTCCTACCTAACGGAATTGCACCCGGTCGCAACGGCGATCGCGCGTGTTGGCAAACGCTAGGACCATGATGTCGTCAGCCATCGGAACCGCTGAGGGCTTTGGAGAATAGAATGATCAAAAAAACCTGGGCTAAATGGCGAACCGGTTACATTGGCCGGTTGCTGGGGGAAAGCATCCGCAGCCAGGGCAGGCTGTATGGTATCGCGATGGCCGCGATGGTTGTCGTGGCTGCAACGACGGCCGGTACGGCGTGGATGATGGAAAATATTGTCAATGCGATGACAGAGCCGGAAATGCGCTCACAGGTCTATCTGGTCTCTGGTGGAGTAATTGCCCTGTTTTTTAGCAAGGCCCTTGCATCCTACGTGCAATCGATTTTTTTGGCGCGCGCCGGAAACCGCATTATTTCCGTCCAGCAAGAGCGTTTGTACGCAAAGCTGATCAAGCGGGGCGTCGGTTTCTTTACCAGAACTGAATCTTCCAGCCTGCTTATGCGAGTCACGCAGGGTGCGCAGGCGGCCAGGCGATTGGTTGATGTCATCGTCACAAGTTTCGTTCGCGATGCGCTGACACTGATCGGCCTGATTTTTGTTATGCTTTATCAGCAACCGGTATTGTCGGTTCTGTTCTTCGTCGTCGGTCCGGTCGCACTTGTAAGTGTACGTATGCTGCTGAAACGTGTTCAGGCGATCATGCAATCCGAGATGAAAGCGCTGTCTGAAATCATCAAGGTTTTGCAGGAAACGTCAGGTGGCATAACGATCATCAAAGTCCTCGGTCTTGAAGGCCATATGACCAACCGGATGAACGACGCGATCAGGTCGGTTGAAAAGCGATCAAATTCCATCTCAAAACTGCAATCAATCGCCAGCCCTTTGATGGAGCTTTTGGCCGGGCTTGCCGTGGCAGGTGTTTTAATCATCAGCACCATAGGCATCGCCGGCAGCGAGCCAACGACTGCCGGTCAGCTTATGTCATTCATCACGGCACTTATGATGGCCTATGAACCCGCGAAACGCTTGTCAAAAATGCGGGTTGTCATTGAAACGACTCTGGTTCCGATTGGAATGATGTTTGAGCTTTTGGATCAGGAAGATCCGATGCGTGAAAGACCGGACGCCAAAGATCTGAAGCCGGGTCCGGGTGAAATTCAGCTTCAGAATGTTACCTTCGGCTATAAGAACGACGCCAAGGTAATTTCAGGAATGAATGTTACCTTTGAAGCCGGTAAAACAACGGCGTTAGTAGGTCAGTCCGGCGGTGGCAAATCGACAATCTTTGGCCTGATCATGCGGTTCTACGATCCGAATTCCGGCAAGGTAAAAATCGATAATCAGGACTTGCAGGACGTCAGTTTTGCGTCTTTGCGCAAGAAGATTTCCTATGTCGGACAGGAGACCTTTCTGTTCTCTGCGACGATTATGGAGAATTTACGTTTTGCACGCCCTGACGCGACGGATTCAGAAGTAATTGAGGCCGCGCGCGCAGCACATGCCCACGATTTCATCAGCAACCTGAGTGATGGCTATAATACGCAGGTTGGAGAGAACGGGGCGTTTCTGTCAGGCGGTCAGAAACAGAGATTGGCGATTGCCCGCGCAATCCTGCGCCAGTCAGAAATTCTGTTGTTGGACGAAGCCACCAGCGCATTGGATGCGGAGTCCGAGGCGCTTGTGAAAGCCGCGCTGGACAATCTGACCGAAAATGTGACGACGGTAGTGATCGCTCACCGCCTGTCGACTGTGCTTGAAGCGGACAAAATTGTCGTCGTTCAGGAAGGTGAAATCATCGAGGAGGGTAATCTTGATACATTGCTCGAGAAAGACGGCATGTTCCGGCAACTATTTGACCAGCAATTTAAAAATCCTGTGGCTTAGGGATATTCAACCATGAACAAATTTAGCCAAAGCAAAGCCATGCGCGTGGGCCAGCTTCGGCCAAGCTATGTGTAAGTGGGTCATGTAAACCTGGAACATAGGCGAGCCTTACTCTCGTAAAGCTCGATCTTTGATTTTGACCACTGGTTGTAGCAGATATTCCAGAACTGTTTTCCGGCCCGACAGAATATCCACTTCTGCGATCATTCCGGGGATGATCTCAACCGCAATACCATCGGCGTCCAGCATCGCATTGCTGGTTTCTATTTCGACTACGAAAACCTCTTCTTCATTGCGTTCCGATCGCGTGATCGTATCTGCACCAATGCGCGTGATCTGACCGTTCAAGGCACCATATCTGGCAAAGTCATACGCCGTAATCTTTACTTTTACGTCCTGCCCTGCATACAAAAAGGCAATATCTTCCGGTTTTACATACGCATCGACCAGAAGAGTATCATTCAATGGAACAATCTCGATCAACTCTTCACCACTGCGTGCCAAACCTCCGATTGTTGTGCGGTGCACGCGGTTGACGATCCCCCGCACAGGCGATTTGATCTGCGCCTTGCTGGCCCGGTCGCGCAAGGCTGGCAGCACCGGTCGGAGCGCTGCAAGCTCTGTGGTTACCAGCGCTAAATCTGTTAACGCTGCGCTGCGAAAGCGGCTGCGCGTTGCGCGAATGCGATCATCTATTTCCTCCAGACCGGTTCTCAGCCTGTTGGTCGCGGCCACAGCACGGGTTCTTCGCCCCTTCCATTCAGCCTCTCCGCGGCCGAGGGTTAGGAGTGTTGTGGCAGGTTCCATCCGTTTTTCAACGAGCGGCTCCATTATCGCACGCTCTTCAGCCAGCAGCCGCAGCGTTTCGTCCGCCGTTATTCGATCAACCAGCCCCTCTTTGTATTCTTGCTGCCGCTGTTGACGTTGACGCTCGAGAATAGCGATCTCTGCCCTTAGTTCCGATTGGCGCCCCTGATAAAGCGCAGTTTCTGATTTAACGACCTCGGGGGCGCCAATGATAAGGTCTGTCGAAAACCGGAGATCTGCGTTGTCGATTTCAGCCTGTAGCCGTTGTGCCCGTGCCATCAAGCCAAAAGCACGCTGTTGTTCCTGGCTCAGTTGGCTGTCGATCTGGGTTGTTTCGAACTCCATCAAAAGCATCCCTTTCTCGACCACCTGACCCTCTTGCACTTTCAAAGATTGCAATACCCCGGGTTCCGTAGCTTCGATCACTTGCACATCCGCGGATGGAACAATCCGTCCGTCAACCCGCGTGACATCGTCCAGCTCGGTCAAATAGGCCCAAAATCCAATCGTCATCAGACATGCGGCAATCACTAAGAGTAATATTGATCCGCCAAGCGGTGAACGCCCGCGCATTTCCCGCGCCAGCGTATCGAGGTCAGGATGCCGCGACATTCAGGTGCCTCCCGGGATTGCGTGCGTGGCGGGTGAGTATGCTTTTGGGGCCATCTGCCGCGATGCGCCCGCCTTCAATCACAATAACCCGATCCACCAACTCAAGAAGGCTAGTGCGATGGGTGACAACCACCATCGTGGTATCTTGTGTCGCCTGCTTGAGGCGGCGGATCACCTCGGCCTCGGTCCGGACATCCATGGCGCTGGTTGGCTCGTCCAGTAGCAATACCGGAGGCCGCCCAATCAAAGCCCGTGCCAATGCGATTGCCTGCCTTTGACCGCCAGAGAGACCCTCTCCTCTTTCCGCCAGTTTCTGGTCATACCCATTAGGACGACTGGCAACAAAATCCTCTACGCCCGATACTTTTCCTGCGTAAATCAGGTCTTCGTCTCTGGGTCGGACTGTGCCGCTGCTTATGTTCTCGCGCACGGTCCCGGAAAACAGCCAGATGTCTTGCAATACGGTACCAATGTTTCTGCGAAGATCGCCCGGGTCAATCTGCCGGATGTCGACATTGTCCAGCATGACGGAGCCTGATTGAGGTTCGTACAGACCCAACAAAAGGCGCGCTACGGTGCTCTTGCCGGACCCGATCGGTCCCAGAACTGCAACTTTTTCACCGGGCTCAATCGAAAATGAAACATCCGTCAATGTGGCGTGGGGCTGATCCGGATAAGCAAATTTAACGTTTCGGAAACTGATGCGTCCTTCAAATCTGTTTCGGCTGATCCAACTGGATCCTTGCGGTCTTTCGCTGTCTGCCTGCATCAAGGCGTTCAGATTTCGATAGGCGCTGCGCGCCTGGTTAACACGGGTCAGTGTCTGGGCAAGTTGCCCCAACGGTGCCAAAGCCCGGCCCGTCAACATCACCGAGGCGACGAGCGCCCCCATACTTGCCTGACCATCGGTAATCAGGAATACGCCGTAAAAGACAATCAGGATCTGCGCTGCCTGCTGAGTGAAGCCAGTCAGGTTCAAAGCAAATTGGGTCAATGCACGGCTACGTGCACCGTGTGAGGACTGACGTTCAATGGCGTTCTCCCAGCGAGTCCGCATTGGTCTTGCCGCTGCGGTGGTTTTGATCGTCTCAAGACCCGAAACAGTTTCTACAAGCACCGATTGTTTTGACTGGCCGTCTGAAGAGCTTTTTTCAGCAAGTCGGGACAAGACCGGCTGCACGGCCACCCCGGCGAGTAGAACAATTGGAACCGCAAGGGCGGGAACAAGAGCAAGTGGTCCGCCAACCAGATAGATGACAAAGATAAAAAGGGCGATAAACGGCAAATCGACCAAGGCGACCAGTGTCGCCGAAGTAAAGAATTCACGTAAGGTTTCAAACTCCCGGATCGTGCTTGCGATTGCTCCGGTTGAACTGGTTCGGGATTTCATACGAATGTTCAGCAATTGGTCGAACACGCGCCGTCCCAAAAGCATGTCTGCCTTTTGCCCGGCGCGGTCGATGAAACTGGCGCGTAACAGTTTCAGAACGAAATCAAACCCCAGCGCCAGCCCGACACCCAGGGTTAAAGCGATCAAAGATTCTGTCGCCTCATTTGGCAACACGCGGTCGTAAACAACCATGATGAAAATTGATGTCGACAAACCCAGGATATTGGCAAGAGCTGCGGCAAGGATCACTTGCGTATAAGACCATCGGTTTGCCACCATGGCTGACCAGAACCAATGACCAGAGGTCGGTGACTCGCCTGTTGAAACTTCCTGCTGATGACTTCGGCGAAACAAAATGGCGTAACCGGTATATTCACGTCTCAGACTATCTTCCGAAATTTCACCAATACCGCTCCCGAGAGTGGGATCGAAAATCAGCAAATCACCATCCTGCGTACGCCCGTGAAAGACTACGGCCCGGTCGTCTTCCAGCAGCAAAAGCGCAGGTGCCAGATTGGCATCGAAATCCTGAAGCTTGCGCTTGCCATATCCGGTTTGCAAGCCCGCCCGTTGCGCCACTTCGAGAGTGTCGCGAATGGTTAGCTCTCCACTTTGTCCTGAACTTGCCGCATGCAATGCCGCCACCGTTATTGGCCGATCCAATTGGGCTGCGACGTGAAGGATGCATGCCTCCATATCTGAGAATTCACACGCTCGGGGTTTATTCTGAAACTGATTCATAGATCCTCGCGCCATGTAACAATTGAAACGCCAAGCAAGTCCAAGATGTCCCCTGTTAGGCTTAGAGCTGCATAGTTGGTCAGAAAAAAGCTTTGTTCGGCCAGAATCAGCCTTTCTTGCGCATTTACGTAATCCCGCTGCGCATCGAGGATTTCGATCAGGCTGCGCCTGCCGATGGTGAATTGCTCTCGTGCCGCGGCAACGCTGTCGGCGTTGGTCTGGGCTGCGATCCGTGCTGCTTGCAAACGGACCGCGCCGGCCTGCTGATCAGATCGAATGAATTCCAACTCGCGGCGTATGTCTCGAATAACGGCTTCGCGCTGAAACTCTGCCTCTTTGACCTGCGCTTCGGCCGCTGTAATCGCGGCCCGACGTTGACCGGTACTGTCCAGTTCATAATTGAAGGAGAAATCAACGCCGAAATTTGCGTCATTGCTGTCATCCCGGTCTGCAAAAGCAGCAACCTGCAATTCGGGTTGACGCCGCGCAAGCGCTGCAGCTTGTTCAGCTTTGGCCGAAAGCAAGGCAGCGTCGGCACGCCTGACCATCGGGCTGTCCATGATGATCTGAGTGTCCGTCCGCGACAATCTCGGAGCCTCAACCGGCGGAGCCAGAGTTCCGGGCCTTTTTCCAAAAAACTCCCGGTACCGTGCATTTGCACGATCCAGCCGTGTCGTTGCATCCGCCAACCGCGTGCGCGCATCGGCCATGCGTGAACGTGCGGACAGAACGTCAGCGTTTGAACCCACGCCCTGCGCGGTTCGTTCTGTAATTTGGTTTACCAACTCTTCATGAACGATGACATTCTGGGCGGAGATCTCCAGAATCTTTCGTCTGTCCAGCACTAAGACGTATGACTCTATTGCTGATAGGGCGGTGGCGGCCGATGTTTGCAACTGGTCACCTCTGCCTTGCAAAACGCGTGCTTTTGCCGCCGCCAGATCGTTAGAAGCAGCTCCGCCATCATAGACCAGTTGCGAAATTCGCAGATACGGAGTGACGTCGGCAATGTCTGAATCGATGCGTTCAGATCGCGCGTTGATGCCAATTGACATCTGCGGCAGAAACGCCCCTTTGGCCGCGTCCTCGTTCGCGGAAGCTACTTTCAGCCTGCTCGCACTTTGCGCCAATTCCGGGCTCGTCTCGACTGCGGTTCGGATGAGCCGCCCAAATTGACTGCTCTCCAACTGAGGTGCCGGGGTGCTTGCACCAGCGATGCTTGACCCTCGGGACAAAGAAACCTCGACCCCTGTCAGGTCGGGCACAGGCGTGCACGCCGCCGATATCAAGACCAAAGTGAGGAGAGGTAAGTATTTGAAATAACATATGTTTTTCTGCATAGGTGTTTCACACCTCACTGGTTCCAAGAGAATCGCCCTTCTGAGCGTTGGCTATGGCACTCAGGAAACTGCAAACATCTGAATTTTCGGTATATTTTTCTTGCTTGCTTTGATGTGCAGACTGTTGATGCGCATGCGCAAGCCAACTGAGATGCGAAAGCGAGATCTGATGTGCATGGATCAGCAGAAGCGCGCCGGTATCGATCAGGCTCAGCTTTTTGGGTTGAGGCAATTTGTTTAACCGCGAGCTCGAAATTGTGAACGCTTCGGTGGGCAATTGAACACCGCCATGTGTTTTGGCCGATTCAAAAAGGCCCAGCTTCTCTAACTCTCGGCAAAGCGCAAGTATTGCCGTGCGGGCGATTATGCGGTTTTGAAGAAAAGTTCGTACTTCGCACAACGCCGGAGCCAACGCGCCGTTGTCGTCAAAGAACCGTTCATCATTTGGATTTTTTGTCACGAAACCCGATGTTTCGTTAACCGTTAATTGAAGGTTGGAACATGCGCCGCTGGATTTCGGATCAAGGCGTTCGGCATGAAAGGGGTGGCTGCGTAGCTCCGCTGGAACATAGGCAGCAAGCCAACGACCGTCCTCAGAGACAAAAGGGTTGGGCAAATTGGATGCCAGGGAAAAAACGGCCCTGGGTTCGAAGCCTTCACTCGTTTTTCGGAATATGATGGGAAAGGCTGCTGCTACTTGCGGGACTTCCGGAAGGACAACTGGGCAGTCCGGTAGGTCTGCAGCGAAATTGTAAGAGGTAAAACGCTTCCAGCGTCGCTGACCGTGCCGCGGAAAGGTGACAGGAAACAGGCCGTTCTGAACCATTTTCGCTCCGTGCTCTCAGGATGGCAGCCGCCCGCGATGGGTGACTGCCATCAATAGGATCAGGCCATCGCCCCAGTCGGATCGGTATGAAGAATATTGTCAGCGCTCAGGCCGCTCAGATCGTCCAGGCCCGTGAGGTGGGCAACGGCTTCCACGGATGCAGAACCGGGTGATGTGAAATCGACTTTGACCAGAACGCTGTCTGTTCCATCGGTGGCCATTACATATATCTCGTCTCCTGCCTGAGTGCCGTTCAGGCTTTCAACAGCGGATTCGATGGTGGTGAGAGAGAGATCGCCCAGAACCGAGGTCAGCCCGACGACTCCTGTGTCTGCTCCTATCGCATCACCGATGTTTAGGGTTTCCACATCTGTACCGTCACCGCGCAAAGAGCTTGGATTCAGACCGCTGAACATCAGCGCATCCGTCACCTCTGCCGCAGGTCCTATCGAAAACCCGGTGACGGTATCGACGCCGTTTGCAGCCGGGTCTGCCTCGAAAACGACGATATCCCTTCCGACGCTTGTAACATCGATCGTATCGTCGCCATCCTGACCACGGATGATACTATCCACCTTAGTTGCTGACAGAAGGTCGTCACCATTGGTTCCAATCTGAAAGACTGTTGGCCCGCCGTCCGGCGTTTCAATCGTGAGTTCAATAGGCTGGCTCGGGTCCTGAACCGTCATGGTGAATGTCACCAGAGGTTGTGTCAGGTCGGAAAACGTAGTTGCGGCGCCCGCGAAGCTGATTGCCGAACCGCCTACCGGGTTGGACAAGAACAGATCAAAGGCACCGTTTTTCACATCAGAGCCCGTGTCGAAAGTCACAACGGATGGATCAAAGCCAAGCTCTGCAGTCATGGCAAGCCCGCTCGAGATATCCCGATCCGCGTCAGCATAAATTTCGAACGTTACAGTTGATCCGCTGATGCCGGTTTGTGTGATGACATAGGCTGCAGGCTCATGTGCTGTGTTTTCATCCGTTGCGGTTGAGGGGTCTGGACCTCCTGACACCACCGCGTTCGCAGAAAAGTCCAGTTCATCACCCGCGTTTATGCCCGAAAATTCCGAACCAGAAACCGCCAAAGCCCAGCTGCCATCTGCACCAATCGTAGCTGTGCCCACCGAGCTGCCGTTTAGGGTGACATCCACGGCCTGACCCGCACTCAACCCGGCTGATGTTCCCGATACGTTGACGCCGGATGTCTGCGCATCGGTCAGGGATATCGCGTCGTTGGTGCCAACAGGGTTCATTGTAAGAACCGGCCGCAAGTCCGTAGTGAGCGTGGTCGTTGCCGGGGTTGCAGTGTTTCCTGCCTGATCGGTCACGCTGGCCGAAATCGGATAGCCAGTGCTGTCAGAAAGGGCACCAAGGTCGCTGGCCGGGACCGTTGTGGTCCAGACACCTCCAGAGACAACTCCGCTATAAGTCTGACCATTCAGTGAAACGGACACAGTCTGCCCGTCTTCCGCACTCGTGGTGCCTGAGATGGTCAGGTCACTGCCCTGTTCTATAACGTCAAGCTCGGACCCGACTGAAAGCGGGTCGAGCGTCACAGTTGGGGCAATGAAGTCAGTGGTGAAGCTAGTGGTGTCATCTGTGTTGTTGCCCGCTGCATCCGAAACAGTAGCCTCGACAGAGTATGAGACACCGTCTTGCAAGGCGTTCAAGTCTGAGGCTGGGGCAGTATAACTCCAGCTGCCGCTGTTGACTGTTGCTGTACCGCTGACATCGACCGTCCCATCTGGCCTGGAGATTTCGACCGCGACCAAAGTGCCATCTGGGGCGTCCGACGTACCAGTGACCGTTAGGTCTGTGCCCTGTTCAGCGGCATTCATGACCGCACCATCAGACAAACCGGTGATGCTCACTGTTGGTGCGGTAAAATCCGTATCGAAGCTGTTGCTTGCCTGAGCCGCAGGGTTGCCCGCTGCGTCGGTCACATCTGCTGTGACGGCCACTGTAACACCGTCAGACAGGGTGGTCAGGTCAGTTGCGGGAACGGTGACAGACCACGCGCCGCTGGAAACAGCGCCAGAGTAGGTCTGGCCATTCAGCGAAACGGTGACAGTTTGCCCATCTTCGGCTGTTGTTGAACCCGCGATCACCAAGTCTGTTCCTTGTTCGATCGAGTTCAGAACCGGCCCGTCTGAGAATGTGTCGATGGTCAGGCTTGGGGCAGTGATGTCCTTGGCAAGTGCTGTGCTGGCCTGTGGCGCTGCCAGCCCGTCGGTATCGGAAACATCGGCGGTGATGGAAAAGTTGCCCCCATCAGCTAACGCAACCAAATCCACAGCCGGCACCGTTACACTCCAACTACCCCCAGAGACTGTACCCGTATAGGTTTGGCCATCTAGCGTAACAGTGACCTGCTGACCATCCTGCACGTTGGCGGTTGTTCCAGCGATCGCTAGATCAGAACCGACTTCGGTTGCATTCAAAACCGCGCCGACGGACAGCGGAGCAATTGCGAGAGAGGGACCTGTAAGATCGACTGGGACCGAAGTCGTAGCTGGAACAGATATGTTTCCTGCCGCGTCAGTTACTGTAACGCTGACGACCGCCGGGGAGCCAGACGACAAACCACTAAGATCAGCGCTTGGAACGGTAACGCTCCAGGTCCCGCCGGAAGCAGTGCCCGAATAGGTTTGGCCATTGAACTCAACTGAAATCGGACGACCGTCGGCGGCTGTGGTGGTGCCCGACAGCGTCAAGTCCGAGGCCAAGTCGATCAATTCAATGGATCCGCCGGCGACCGGGTCCAATGTCACTTCTGGTGCAGTAAAATCGGTGTCGAAACTTGCCTCAGCCTGCGGTGCGGGATTGCCCGCACGATCAGCGACGCTGGCAGTAACTGTGATTGTCTCGCCGTCCGGCAAGGTTTTCAGGACTGCTGCAGGGACAGTGACGCTCCACTGTCCGCCAGAGACCGTACCTGAAAAGCTCTGCCCGTTTAAGGTAACGGTAACGGATTGGCCGTCTTCGGCATTCGTCGCACCGGTGAGGGTTAGGTCCGTCGCCTGCTCCAAGGCATTCATAACCGCACCGTCAGACAGGCTGGAAATTGTCAGCGTGGGCGGAATGGTATCGACCTCAAAAGTGACAGTTTCGACTGATAGTTCTTCACCGTCGTTACCGAGGCTGCGAATTGTCACGTTCCGGACGCCCTGCGGCAGGTTGGCTGCCTCGTCCGGGGTCAGTGAAACGCTCCAGTTACCGTCCTCATCAAGCGTAACCACTTTGGTCAGCGAACCAATGCTGACTTCGACGGTCTCCGTCCCTTCGGGAGGGGATAAGCTCATGGCTGTATTGCTTAGAGTATTAGACTGTGAACCGGCCAAATTAAGGACGGGATAACTGGGCGCAGGTTCAGTGCCTTCATCGCCACCTCCGCCGCCGCCGCCAGCCGCGGCAGCGGCTCCGGCAAGGCCGAGCCCGCCCAAGGCGGCCCCTGTTGCGCCGAACCCTCCTGCAGAGGCTGCCCCGCCTGCTTCTGCCAGGCTGAATTGAGCAATTTCAGAAACAACGCCTTCCGCGATCATAATCGCACCACTATCCAACACCTGAACGTTTTCGGCGGCGACGACCATCTTGCGGCCATCGGCCAGTTTCAGAAGAACATCTCCGTTTTCCAGCAACTTCACAGACCGAACCCCAGGGATCGTTTCTGCGAATTGAAAAGAATAAAGTTCTTCGATCGTGGCCTGTGCCATTGCGGGCAGTGCCAGTATCGTCGATCCCAACCCGCCGAGAAGGCCGCGACCGGCCCAACGACGCATTTTGCTGTCGATGCGTTGGCGGAAATTTTGCTTGCCCTCGATTTCAAGCGTGGGTTCAGTTTGACGGAACTTGGATTCAGGTACTTTGGTCATCTTGCCCTCACATGTGGTTTCCGCACACACCTGAGGGATACAGGTTTTCTTCATCTGTCTTTCCCTTGAGTGACGCATGCGGCCGGACCAGAAAAATTGAGTTAAACTGAAGCCGAACTCCTCGTTTTCACCACATTCCCGCTTTGGTTTAGGACTGGGCATCGGATCATCCTGTTTTCGGGGCCAGATTTGGCGTGGGGTGATTTGGTATGATGCTTCAGTTCGAAGGTGTGGTTGCAACGGGGAGCGCAGCTCTCGATTCAGGTATCGGCGATACGGCTTTAAAAACGTTTAATGGCGATACATACCTGTACAGCGTGACGGGGCCGGGCGGTGGAATTGCCGTTTGGAAGCTATTCGATGGCGCGCTTGCCCGGTTGCAGGACACCGAGTTTTTTAGCGGCTCGATTACATTTCAGGTTGGCCGAAGCGGAACGCCTGTCTCGCTGGGCGGAGATGATCTGCTTGTTCTGGATGTGTTTTCTGCAACGGGGCTGGTCGGGTACGGGTTGAACCCAAATGGAACTGTGGGAGCACTACAGGAAACCGGTTCGTTGGTCGGCGGAGGAGATATCTCGGCCCTTTGTCAGGTAGGCCAAGTGCTGACAGTCGCACATGAGGGGGCAGGGCAAATTGCCACGTACACGACAAATAGCGACGGAACGCTGAGCCTTGCTGCGTCTCTTTCGGGACAGGCCGACTCGATGCAAGTGTTGGGCGTGGGATCTAATAACTACTTGATTGCCGCCGATTCAGCGACAAACACAATTAATACCTACAGTGTCGATGGCGGCACTGGTGCGTTGACCGTCGTGGACAATAGTGAATCCCTGGCAACTTTGGGAATCGCGACTCCAACAGCCGTCGAAGTGGTTCAAGCGCATGGCCAGTCGTGGGTTGTAGTCGCCGGAGCGGGCAGCAACTCGTTAAGTGTGATGAAGCTGGCGGGCGATGGCAGTCTGAGCCCGACAGATCATGTGTTGGATTCCAGACATACGCGATTCCAATCTGTTCAGGATTTGGGTGTTGTCGAGGTCGATGGGCATGTGTTTGTCGCAGCCGGGGGTGGGGATGACGGTATTTCCCTTTTCACGCTGACACCTAATGGTCAGCTTGTGCATATGGACAGTTTTGAAGACACCGTGCACAGCGGCTTGCAGAACGTTGAAACGCTTAGCGTTGCGCATGTCGGGGACGAGTTGCAGATATTAGTTGGCTCGCAACAGGACTCGGGGCTGACGCAACTTAGTACCTCTGTCGGAGATTTGGGCATTATTCGCGATGGTTTCGGGTCCGTTACCGGAACGGCGATGAACGATATGCTCAGTGGCAGTATTCTGGACACGACCTTATCGGGCGGGGCAGGGGATGATATTCTGATCGCAGGTACCGGTGCTACTACCATGAAAGGGGGCGCCGGAGCCGATATCTTTGTCATGAAATATGGTAGCGACCCGACCACGATTATCGGTTTTGAAGCAGGCGTCGATCGACTCGATCTGTTTGATTACCCGTTATTGCGATCACCGGCACAATTGACCTTTACGGCCACGGCACAAGGGGTGAAAATCGAATATATTAATGAGACGATCGTGATCAAATCTTCAACCGGTGGACCTTTGACAAAGGCCGACGTGTTTGGGGCTGGCTTTGACGGGCCGGATCATATCCCAGTTGATTTCGGCGATTTTGGTGGGCTCGACCCAGGTAGTTCGGACGGGGTTCAGGGCGCCGTTTCCATCAACTCCGAAGCGGTCAACCCCGGTCTCACCGACGCCGAAGTCCGATTCACGCCAGACGGCGGTGGCACCGTCAGTGTTCGGGCGGATGGCGAAGGGCGGTTTGATCTTGAGTTGCCTGCAGGCACCTATGAGGGCGATCTCGAGGTCGTCAAAACCTATTCAACGGCAAGTTCCGAGATTACGGCGTTGGATGCCTTGCAAGTTCTGCGTATAGCGGTTGGTTTGGACCCGACTTGGGGTCCGGCGACCCCCGAGAACCTGATCGCTGCCGACATCAATCGGGATGGAACCGTTAACGCCTTGGACGCGCTTGCCATTCTGCAAGTTGCCGTTGGACAACCCACCGAGCACGAGGCGGAATGGGTTTTTCTGGATGATGATGCTGATCTATCGGGTGTCACCAGAACCAATGTCAGTTATGAAACCGGGGTCGATGTGGTGGTCACCGACAATGTGCTGACCACCGATATGACCTCAATCCTTCTGGGCAATCTGGAACCGGTATAGGAACAGGCCGCCAAGTTATTCGCGGAAGGCACGATTGAAATAATCAGTCATTGGTTTGACCAGATAGGACAATGGGGTTCTCTCGTCCGTCTTGATCATGGTTTCAACCGGCATACCCGGCAAAAGGGCCTGACCGTTCAGGCGGTCAAGCTGACCATCATCCGGTGCGACCTCGGCGCGATAAAAGGTTTGTCCCGTATTCTCGTCTGTGAAGGTATCGGCTGAGACTGTAATGACGTGACCGTCCAGCTCAGGTGTTTCACGTTGGTTGAAGGCGGTAAAGCGAAGGGCAACAGACTGACCAACATGCAGCTGGTCCACATGGATCGCATCTACACGCGCTGCTACAAGCAACGGAGTGTCTTGCGGTACGACATACATCATCGGCTCTGCAGGTTGGATCACTGATTGCAGTGCAAAAACCTGACTGCCGTAGACGGTGCCTGCGACAGGGGCGCGGATGTCCAACCTGGATAGGCGAACATCCAGAGAAAGCCGCCGCTCGGACAGTTCCGATATCTGTGCCTGCACATCGCGCAATTCGGTGATGGCCTCTTCGCGCCGGGTGGCTGCCAGTTCGACAATTTCGATCTCGGTGGCCGCAATCTGACCTGTCAGGCGTGCAACTGTGGATTCGAGCCTCCCGATTTCACCAAGCAGGTTGGCCTCTTCCCGCTGCAGGGCGGAAACCCGAGTGGCGGGGGTCAGGCCGCGATCCAGCAGGCTTTGCTGGTCCTTCAGCTCGTCCTGGATCAGCTCGACTTGGCGGTTCAGAGAAACAAGCTGGGCCTCGGTGCCCTCAATTTCGCTTTCGATCTGGATACGCTGTTTGCCCAGCTGCTGGGTTTGTTGAGTCAGCGTTTCCAGTCGTGCTTCGAACAGGCGCAGCTGACCCTCGATAAGATCGGGATCGATACCTTCCTGCGTTTGAATCTCAGCCAATTGAGCATTCAGAGCATTTACATCAACCCCGTCACGCTCCGCTTCCAGACGATATTTGCGCGCTATCAGTTCGAACAGCTGGGATTCGACAATGGTTTTTTCCGAAGACAGAAACGTGTCGTCCAAACGCACCAGCAAGTCTCCATCAGCAACTTCGTCGCCGTCTCGAACGAAAATTTCGCCCACGACACCACCATCGGGATGCTCAACAACCTGCCTGTTGCTTTGAACTTCGATATTGCCCTGGGACACGATAGCCCCAGCCAACCGGGTTTGAACCGACCAGATGCCCAGTCCACCTACCAGAATGACCAGAGCCACGGCCCCAACAATCGCAGGTATTTTTATGCTCCACACGGGGCGCGAATCCTGAACCGCTTTATCCTGCATTTTTATTCACCTGGCTAAGGCCCCGTTTGATCGCACTGGCGTTTTGAACCATAGCCCCCAATACTTCATCGCGGCTGCCGGTCCTCACGACCTGCCCTTTTTCTACAACGGCTAACTCGTCACATTCGGAAATGGCCTGGGGGCGGTGAGTCATGATGATCGTCGACTTGCCGGCTGCTTTAAGCCCCCGCACGGCCGCGTTGAGCGCTTCGGTCCCGTCGGCATCCAGCGCGGAATTCGGTTCATCCAGGATCAGCAGAACTGGATCTCCGTACAGGGCGCGGGCCAACGCGATACGTTGTTTCTGGCCGCCCGACAGCTGACTGTCATTTCCTTCCAGAAAGGTGTCGTAACCCTTGTCCAGCGTCAGGATCAGCTCATGCGCGTTGGCTTTTCGCGCTGCGGCCACAACGGCTTCGGGGTCCGGACTTTCCGACATGCGGGCGATGTTTTCTGCCACTGTGCCGTTAAACAATGTGACCTCTTGTGGCAGATAGCCGATATGTTGACCCAGGTCATCCGGATCATATTGATCCAGTGTGGCGCCTCCCAATCTAATTTCTCCGGCCGCCGGCCTCCAAAGACCCAATAGGGCCTTGGCCATCGTAGATTTCCCCGATCCGCTTTTGCCGATTACGCCCAAGGCTTTGCCCGGTTCCAGGCTCAGTGAGACGTTGCGCAGCGTTGGTGTTTGCGCTCCGGGCGGAATGACGGTCAGACCCTTGGCGGTCAACCGTGCTTCCGGTACAGGCAGTTTCGTGCGCTGCTCTTCAGGCGGAGTGGCGTCGAGGAAATTGTTCAGAGAAGACCAGGCGGTTCTGGCTCTCTGAACCATTCCCCACTGACCAACGGCCTGTTCGACTGGGGCCAGAGCACGCCCTAGCAGAATGGATCCGGCAATCATTGCGCCCGGCGTCAATTCGTTACGCAGGACCAGCCACGCGCCAAGCGCCAGCATAGCCGACTGCAGAAACAAGCGGAGAGATTTGGTCAGGGACGTAAAGCTGCCGGTCCAGTCGCTGGCGGCAATCGTCTCGCGCAGGGCATTGGTGCGTTGCTTTTGCCAACGCTCCATGATGTCTGCCTGCATGCCTTGGGATCGCACGACCTCGGCTGCTTGTCTGGCATGTTCTGAAAACGCGTTGGCCTGGGCTGATGCCTTTTGCGCTGAAGAGACCTTGTTGTGAGTCAGGCTCTGGTTCAACACGGCGATCACGACAAGTAAGGTGCCCCCCGCAACGGCGAGCCAGCCAAGCAACGGGTGAAAAATAAAAATCGCTGCCAGAAACACAGGGGTCCAGGGTATATCCATTACCGCCAGCAGAACGGGCGAGGAGCAAAGTTTCTGAATCGCTTCCAGATCACGCAGCGCCGTTGCCGGCGCCGACCGCGCCTGCGGGAACAATGACCGGCGCAGGGTTGCGTCGAATACACGCTCGTCCAGTTGCGTCTGGAACCGGGCCCCGAACCGGGCCACGATTCTGCCTCGGGCATAGTCCAGCATCGCCATCAGGCCGTACAGAAGTGTCACTAGTAAAAAGAGGGCTGTCAGGGTTTCCACAGCCCTCGACCCCAACACCCGGTCATAGACCTGCAACATAAATAAAGGTCCGGTCAGCATCAGAAGGTTGACGAAAATGCTGAACACGAAAGCCAATGCCAGGAAAGTTGCGCCCTGATTGCGCACCGCTCGCAGCTCGTGGCGGGGCGGCATCATCGTGCGGTTTGGTATGTTCACTGAACAGGCCTTTAGTCGTTGTTGTCTGCGATGCAGGGTATCATAGATATTTGTCCCGGTACTTAAAATGCGTGAAATTCTGCATCGGCAAAAAGCCACTGGCAGCCTTAAAAAGGATTGTAGGTCAGTTATGTACGATTTCAGGACGTGGCCAAATTGGTTGCGATTGCCGTTTCGCAGAACGAGCGCACAAGCCCGGATTCCGCCCGATCTTTCAGATGCGCCAGATAGTATCTTGTCTCAACGCGGGCATCTTTGATCGGAATTGCCCGTTGATTGGAGTGGGGGACGAACTCAGAATCGGCAACAAACCTGATACCAATTCCCTGATCTACGGGTTTCCAGTTCGCTTCCCGGCTTCGGCTTCGATTGCGGCCCGCGTGGTTGACCCGGCCTCGCAACTTATAACTTTTTGCTTGTGCAGGTCGTTGATCGAAATTCCGTCCTTGTGGAAGAACGGATGATCGGAGTTTGCAAATGCAGCGACCTGATGCGTGCTATAAAGCTGGGTGGTGACGCGTGAATCAGACTGAACTTCTGCCAGAATTGCGACATCGGCCTCGTAGGACATAATACGCTCGAAACATCTTTGAGAATTGCCGAACCAGACTTCGAGATTGATGGCAGGATAACTGGACTTGAAAGCAACGATCATATCGGTGGCATGAAACGGCCCGACCGCCGCGATCCTGAGCCGCCCGGCGTGAAATCCCCGAAACGACTCCAGTAACGTTTCAGCGTCAATTTCATCCTGATGCAAGCGTGAGGTGATCGCCAGCGATTCACGACCGGTATGGGTCAAGCGAACCTCGCGGCCGACGCGGTTAAAAAGCTGCACGTCATAGCGGTTTTCCAGATCTTTCACCCGCGTCGACATGGTAGGCTGGCTGATGTCCAGTTCATTGGCTGCTGCCGAAAACCCCCGATATCTGGCCACGGCGCGAAAAAATCCGAGTTCTGACTTGAGCATAGCTTCAGCAAATGTATTGCCGCATTGAAATCAATTCGCTCAATGTTGTTTCAGAACGTAGTTACACATCCCCGATTTGGTCAGGGATGTGTTGCGTCGTTAAGGCAGTATAGTGGCTGTTCTGATCTGGCGACCTTAGAGGAATTGATCTTCTGTCAGCGAAGACGCGAGGATTCCCTCAAGCTCAACACTTCCGTTAGCCCATGACACCAGTGCACCATTCGTGGTGTCAACAATGGTGAGATCACTGTAGTTAGACCCGTTCAAGTTCAACTTGTCGACGCCAATTTCAAAATCGGAAATTGTATCCGCGCCTTCAAGCTGCGTGGTGTCAAAAATGAAAACATCAGCACCGGCTCCGCCCACTAGGATATCGTTGCCAAGACCACCGTTTAGTTCATCGGCGCCCTCGTCGCCCCGAAGATAGTCGTTCCCGGCCTGCCCGTTGATCGTGTCGTTTCCGCCACCGGCGAGAATCAAATCGTCAGATGCGGTGCCATTCAGTGTATCCGCAGAGTTGCCATATCCACCGACAAGCAGATTGTCGAAGCTCAGTGAATCGTCTTCGAAAACAAATTTCTCAATTTTTTGATCATTGAGGATGTTGTACTGGCTTCCGTTCGAATGGATCAATTCAACACGAGTCCAGCCAGCAGAATGCTGATACAGTTGCCCGGATAGATCCTGAACCGAGATTCCAGTGAACAGAACCTGGTCGTTGGTGGATTGGTGGTTCTGTTCGTTCAAGAAGACATTTCCTGACCACTTGGTAATCACATATGTGTCGTTACCATCGCCGCCATATAATCCATCCCAGCCGTTGGCCGTCCCGCCGTTCAGCAAGTCATCTCCGTTGCCGCCGTACAGCCGGTCAACGCCTGTGCCACCCCAAAGAACATCGTTGCCCGAGCCCCCCACCACTACGTCATTGCCGTCACGGCCACCCAGCCGATCATTGCCGCCGCCGCCCGACAGCTTGTTGTTCCCCGAGTCGCCCAAAAGCTTGTCGTCATGGCTGCGGCTTCCGGCGAGGTTTTCGACCGTAAAAATGACGTCTCCCGCAGCCTCACCACGGTTATTGTTCGCGTTTTGTAAGTCTACGACTACGGCAGAACCGGCATTCCAATACGAGGCTTCGTCAACCCCGTTGCCACCGATAATGCGGTCGGCGCCGGCGCCGCCCTCGAGAGTGTCATTACCCTTCTGACCTTTCAGGACGTCGTTGCCCTTGCCGCCCTGCAAAACATCTTGTCCCCAATCCCCCAGAAGGGTGTCGCTGCCGCCGCGACCTTGTAGCACATCATCGCCACCGCCACCCAGTAATTGGTTGTTGGCAGTGTTGCCGGATAGAGTGTCGCCGTGGGTGCGGCTTCCGGAAAGGTTTTCGATCGAGTCCAGGGTATCTCCTGCAGCCTGACCGCGGTTCTTGCTTGAATCTTCAAGGTCAACGATCAGTCCGGAACCGGCTTCCGTATAGGCCGCCTCGTCAACGCCACTGCCGCCAAACAACCGATCGGCACCGCCACCGCCAATCAGGGTGTCATTTCCGGCATTGCCTTTCAGGCTGTCATTGCCTTTGCCGCCCCAAAGCTTATCGTTGCCGTCGTTCCCTGTGATATCGTTGTCGAGCTCATTGCCAAGAACCCTATCGTTCCCTTTGCCTGCCTGATAGGCTTCGATCATTGTGTGGCGCATGATCGCCATGTTGCCAATCAGGCCACCAACGTTCGAGTATGTCTCATCGTTGAGATTCACGAACTGGTCGGAACGGTCATTCGAAAAATCGATCGTGTCGTAACCGCCATCATCGACGATGTTAAAGGCGACCTTACCGTCAAGCATCGCTATTTCATCGTAAATTCCACCGGCCGTTGAGTTCTGGCCGTAAACTGTATCCGTAGCACGCAGGTCGTTGGTACGGCCGTACAAGGACCACATCGCCAATACATCCGCAATCATCGGTGTCGCCACGTAGGCAAACGATGCGTTTGTGAATGTGTTTTCAGGTTGCGAGAAATACGACATAACTGACGTTTGCCAGCTGTCGTTGTCATAGTGATTATCAACACCGAACGTTGCATTACCGTTGTAGTGGCCCGCGTGACCCAGTCCAAGCGCATGGCCGATTTCGTGCACATACGTTTGGAAGGCGTAGCCGTCGGTCTGTGTTCCGTAAGCCTGAATCCAACTTGAGCTGACGTTCACATCGACATCAGTCAGAATGATATCAGTACTGGTAATAAATCCAAAAGAAGACGCATAGGCCCCGGAATCGTTGTCATCAAAGGTAATCTGAGCGCTGGATCCAACTTCTGTAAAAGTTACGCCCGTCAGATCTTCCCAAGTGGACAGCGCAAGACGGGCCATGGTTTTTACATTGCTCGGAAGGCCTGAAAAATTAACGGTAATGTTACTATACGTCCAATGAGTCGGACGGGTTCCACCTTCGTAGACGAGAAAGTCTGCGATCTGATCGTTGGTAAACGCAACCATGCTCTACTGCCTTTTCTTATCTTAGTGCTTATTTGCAGGCGTTACAGTGTGCCTGCATTTGAATAATTTTTGGCCGGAAATCACGCGGCTTTCGAGTACGGGATATATTTTTGCCATCGATTGTACAACCTACACGACAGCGTGACGCAGCGATGACCTAATAATGCGACTAAAACAGGGAAAAAATGTGTCTCATATGGTGCATGCGTTTGCGGTTCGCTGGTCTGGCGGACGATTGATAATGTATAGGTTCTAATTCTAGCTATTTCTGCGTCGGGCTAATGTTTGTGGGCAGAACGCCTGTGTCCTGCCGGCTCACATGGGGCTCGCATAGTGGCCAAGTGTCGCCAAAAAAGCACACCGAGTTCCCGGGGCCAAACTGACGTGTGTGCGATAACGTTGGCGGAGCCTCAGGCTATTTGCGGCTCAAGTCGTGGAAACAATTTTTACTGTCTTCTAACCAAGTAATACGGTGGATGCGGAGTGTTTCGGGTTGCTCTGGAACACCGACGGTACGGGTTGCCTGCAATACAAAAAGCCCTGCCCAAGGTGGTGGCACCGTACGTTAGGCGGTTCAGCGATCGTGTGGATCGAATTGTATATGGGCACTTATACAACACTAGAGTTTGCACGGCGTCAGCGTTCCGGGCATAAATAAACGCAACCTTTACAAAGTTAGTCACCCCCAATTTTTAGCGGCAGGTGGAATTGTCTGAAAACGAAACGCAATTTCTTTGTGTAGATCTTGATGGAACCTTATTGCGCAGCGACATTTTGTTCGAGACGTTCTGGGCAGCGCTGGCAAAGGATTGGACCTCTCTTTTTGGAATGACAGCAGCGTTTTCAAAGGGGCGCGCATCGCTCAAGCGGTTCCTGTCCAACCAGGTTTCTCTCGATGTAAGTGAACTGCCTTATGATCTTGAGGTAATTGATTACGTCAAGAATTGGCGTGCCGCGGGTGGAAAAACGGTTCTGGTCACGGCGAGCGACGATACCATAGCGAAGAACATAGCGGACCAACTTGGGATTTTTGATGAGGTTTATGGCTCAGATGGTACGTTAAACTTGAAAGGGTCGAACAAGCAGGCTTTTTTGCAAGAAAAATACGGGAATGCCGGGTTTACCTATGTTGGTGATTCAGCCGCGGACGTGGCAGTTTGGCGTCATTCAGACAAAGCGGTTACTGTTAACGCCAGATCGTCTGTCCGAGAAGCTGCGGAAGATGTGAATTCCAGCACCGAGCATCTGGTAACCAAACCGGCTTCGTTGAAGCCTTATATTAAGGCTCTTCGCCCGCATCAGTGGCTTAAAAACACTCTGGTTTTCGTTCCTATGCTGGCTGGTCATGATTTTGAAGTTTCGACACTTCTTGTGTCCCTCATGGCTTTTGTCTGTTTCAACGTCATAGCGTCGAGTGTTTACGTTACTAACGATTTGCTTGACCTTAGTGCCGACCGGGTTCACCCGCGAAAGTGCAAACGTCCCTTCGCCGCAGGCGATGCTTCGATCATTCATGGGACATTTATGATTTTTGTCCTTTTGTTGATTGGCGGGTTGCTCGCAGTCTCGGTGGGCTGGGGGTTTGTAGGGGTCATGGTCGCCTATTACGTCCTGACGACCGCATATTCCCTGCGTTTAAAGCGGGAAATTGTCGTGGATATATATGTGCTTGCGGGGCTGTACACGACAAGGATCATAGCCGGCGGCGTGGCGACCGGTATCGCGTTGTCGGTTTGGCTGCTGATTTTCTCGATGTTCTTTTTCCTTTCGCTTGCGGCCATCAAACGTCAGGCCGAACTTATCGATAACCAGAAGCGCGGAAAGATGAGTGTCAGCGGGCGCGGGTACATGGTGGATGATCTGCGGGTCATTTCCATGATCGCGGTGAGCGCGGGATATATGTCGGTTTTGGTTCTTGGCCTTTACTTGAACTCTCCGGAAGTTGTTGAACTGTATAACCAACCTGAATTCTTATGGGGGGTTTGCCTGATCCTGTTGTATTGGATTACGCGGATTGTGATGGTCGCCCACCGCGGCGCCATGCATGACGACCCTGTGGTCTATGCCGCGAAAGACAAGGTTAGCCTTGTGTGCTTTGGCGGAATTCTCCTGTGCGCATTGCTGGGAGCGCAGCTGTGAACCGGTCCACACTTGTATTTCGATATACGGCATTTGCTATCGTCGCCACGATTGTGAACCTTGCTGCGCAGCGACTGGTCCTGCAGCAGGGGGAAAACAATGCACATTTCATCGTGGCCGTCGCCGTTGGGACTCTGGCCGGGTTGGTTGTCAAATATGTGTTGGATAAACATTGGATTTTCTACGACACCGGTTCCGGTCTGAAGCAGCACGGCAAGAAATTTTCGCTTTATACGACCATGGGCATAATCACGACCTGTATCTTTTGGGGCTTCGAGTCCACATTCTGGTTCATCTGGAAGACGGATTTCATGCGTGAGTTAGGCGCCCTGATCGGATTGAGTATCGGTTATGTGGTCAAGTACAATCTGGACAAGAGGTTCGTGTTCTCTGCAGCCTCGCCCAAGGTGACATAATGAAAACATCGGGCTGGGGCCGGTACCCGATCATTGAAACCAACATGTACGCCCCTAGGGACGAGGGGGCCTTGCGCGCGTTGATCGCCAAGCATCCAAGCCTGATCGCACGTGGCAACGGTCGGGCTTATGGCGACAGCGCTGTTAGCAGTCTAGCCACAGTTCAGACGCGGCATCTGAATAAGATGTTGAGCTTTAGTGAGGCCGCCGGACAACTGGTTGCCGAAGCCGGTGTTCTGCTGGGCGATGTGATCGACGCTTTTTTGCCTCGCGGCTGGTTCCCCATCGTGACGCCGGGTACCAAATTCGTCACCCTCGGGGGTGCGATTGCAGCCGACGTGCACGGAAAGAACCACCATATTGATGGCAGTTTTCGCTGTTGCGTCGATTGGGTGGATGTCATGGACGCCAAGGGTGACATTCTAAGATGCTCGGCCACTGAAAACGTGGAGCTTTTTGAATATACCCTAGGTGGCATGGGTCTGACGGGCTTTATTCTGCGTGCCGCAATTAGGTTGCGCCCTGTTGAAAGTGGTTGGATTCGGCAGACGTCCCATGCGGCACCGAACCTAAAGGCTGCAATGGAGAATTTTGATCGTGTTCAGGACGCGACTTATTCCGTCGCGTGGATTGATTGCCTCGGCACCGGAGACAAGCTAGGCCGGTCGATTGTTATGTCAGGTGAGCACGCGGCCAGACCCGACCTGACGCCCAGACAATTGGAAGACCGTTATCCAATTGCCAGGAAGAACAAGCTGCGGGTTCCATTTGATTGCCCGTCATTCGCGCTGAACAAATATAGCGTTCGCGCTTTCAACTCGCTCTACTATTGGGCGGGGCAGCGCGAACAGAATGAATTGCAGCTGGTAGACTATGACACGTATTTCTACCCCCTGGATTCCATACTGGGATGGAACAAGATCTATGGGCGGAAGGGGTTTGCCCAGTTCCAATGTGTCTTACCGTTGGCCAGCTCAGAGGAAGGTCTAACAGCCCTTCTCAGCGAGATATCAAATCAAGGGCTTGGGTCCTTTCTTGCGGTTCTAAAGCGGTTGGGCCCCCAGGAAAGCCGGTTTTCCTTCCCTGACGAGGGTTATACCCTCGCCCTCGACTTTCCGATCAGCGAACAAACGCTGAAACTTCTGGAAACTCTGTACGGTATTGCGGCAGACTTCGGCGGTCGGTTTTACTTGGCGAAAGACAGTTGTATGTCGTCAGACGTCCTGCGCAGAGCTGACGACAGGGTGAACGGCTTTGTCGAAATGAGAAAAGAAGAAGGATGGTCCGGGCGGTTTCACTCGGCACAATCAGAAAGACTCGCTCTATGACTAGGAATTCAGCGCTCATTCTGGGCGCGCGCTCTGATATTGGACTTGCTGCCGCACATGCGTTTGCTTCCGCCGGGTATCCAGTGATCCTGGCGGCCAGAAATGCCTCGGATCTGGAGCCTCAAAAGCAGGACATTCAGCTCAGGTACAACGTAGACGTAACATTGGCCGAGTTTGACGTGCTGGACACCTCCAACATCGAAGGCTTCGTTAACGGATTACCCGCCCTGCCTGACGTGGCGATATGCGCAATCGGGCTGATGGGTGAGCAGTCCGAAAACGAAGTGGACCTGGCAGCGTCCACAGTGGTTCTGCGATCCAACTTTGAAGGTCCGGCGCAGGTTCTCGCCACCCTCGGTAACGCGTTTGCTGCGCGCGGATCCGGAACTTTGGTGGGCATAAGCTCGGTCGCCGGAGAGCGTGGCCGTGCGTCTAACTATGTCTATGGTGCGGCAAAAGCTGGTTTCACGGCATTTCTATCCGGTTTGCGCAACAGGTTTGCAGGAGAGGGGGTCCATGTTGTGACAGTCCTGCCTGGGTTCGTAAACACGAAAATGACAGAAGGGATGGACCTGCCACAACGTCTGACAGCAGAGCCCGAAGAAGTTGGTCGTGCCATCGTCAAAGCCGTGCAGAAAAAAAGAAACGTGATTTATGTAAGACCGGTCTGGAGGTTGGTTATGCTGATTATTCGGAACATTCCCGAGGGCGTGTTCAAAAAGATGAGTATCTAGAGTAGTCTCGGAAAAACATACCAAAAGGCGTCCGAGTGAAACTTGTGCAGTCAATAAAACGCCGATGCCGTTCAACAAGTAACGCGATACTACGATGACAAAATTGTTTGTTTGGCTTGGGGCTGTTTTTCAGGACCAATGGTCGCGCTTCAGTCAGCTAAAAAGTGGCACTGTTTACATCGTATATTTTATCCTTCTGGCGATTTTAACCAGCAGATCGATTATCTTGTATATGACGGGACTGCACAGTTACCAACTGGCGGACTGGGGCATAAACTATGCTGGTGGGTTTGTCCGCCGAGGTTTGGTCGGTGAAGCTCTGATATCTGTGTCTCAGGCAACGGGGTGGAGCTTTATGACCGTTGCAACTTCGGTATCGGTGTTTCTCACACTGGTGTTTTTGTTTTTTGCGGCCCGACTGTTCTATCCTCTGAGAGAAAACCATTGGGCCTGGTTATTAATTTACGCACCGTTCGGTATTGTTGCACCTGTTCTTCATCAGAACCTGGCAGGACATAAAGAACCATTTTTGTTTTTGTTGGCCGCGGTTCTCTTTTTTGTTTCGGCAACCTGGGGCACGGGGAAGCGCAAGGAAATCATGATTTATTTCCTGCTGTTGCTTACGGCGCCGCTGCTGTTGGTGCATGAAGCTTATATTATTTATATGCCGCTTCTGTTTGCTGCCTTGACTGTTTTGCCGTTGTCGCCGCGTGTATTTGTCATCGGCACTCTAATCGGCCTGTTGGATGTAATCGTGTTTGTTGTAAGTGCCGGGCATGCTGGGGACTTTGCGCAGCGTGACGCCATGATGCTGGCGTACTATGCTCAGCTGCCCGTCGAATGGTCCATGAGACCCTTGGATGAAGTTGCTTTTTTCTTCATTGGCCAGGACTTTCAGGAAGCACTGCTTTTTTCGCTGGACCGCAACATCCTGAGTATACCGCAGTTACCTGCCGCTTTGCTCATGACTATCGGTCCGCTGGTGTTTTTCTCATGGAAAATAGGGTTCAAGTGTATTTTTGACGATTGGTCGTGGTCGGGTAGAATTGTATTGATTTTGTTTATCCTGGCGTTTCTAGCGCAGCTGGCAATTCTGCCAGTGATCATTGATTGGACAAGGTTTCTCAGCATTTTCCTTGTCATTGGCTCAATGGCCGTCGTTATGCGTCTTTGGGTGTCGCGATGTTCATGGACTGAAATTCCAGGCGTGCTCCGGGCGGACAACGCCGCCATGCGTTATACGCTTGGTTGGGTGCTTCTTGCGGCGCTTATTCTACTGAAACCAGGAAAGGTTACGCCGGATGTCATCAGGTTCGACGCGAACGATGTGCTGGGTGTCATTGTAATCGCGGTGGCCATTTATGTTGGATTTGCCAGAGCCGCGAGGTTCAGGACCAGTAAGGATGAAGCATGAGCGTTGGAATTATTCGAGCCATTCTCTTCATGGTTTTTGCGCTTTTGCCTTCGCTTGTGTCGGCAGGGATTGAGCAGAGCCCGGGACAAATTCGCGAAAATGCGCTTGCGAGCCGAATTTTGAAAAACACGCGCGCGCAGTATTCCGACAGTGTTTGGTCCAGCGTCATACCAAATTTGAAAAAACCATATGATTTCATGTTGCTAACTGATGCGGTCTCGGCTTCTTCAGAGCACGGGGAGGGTGTTCCCGCCATGTTGGCCGTCAGTTGCATCCAAAGGGAAGCTGGTGCGACAATCTTCTTTGACGGGGCAAATGAAGTATTGCCCATGGCTGTTCAGGTTGATGTGTCGTTAAATGGCCGTGAACCAGAAACCTATTTCGGGACCCCGCTGCCTGCCCAAGATACAGTGGGATTGTTTCGCTTTGCGGCCCACTATTTCGTTCGGGACATTCAGGAAACGGACACCATCGAAGTTTCTCTTCCATTGAAGGGGCTAAGTTGGACATTTGATGTTGAGGGGCTTGATCGGGCGCTAATGCGCTTTGGTGACGACTGTGCGCTTGTGCATTGGAAAATCATCGATCCGCTGATGTTGGTGAACCTGATGCTCGAACTGCACAGACAGCCGGTAAAAGACAGTGAATTCGAAAGTGATATGACGTTCTTGTCAGACTTGTTTAATCAAGAGTCTTCTGAGAAAGAAGACAGCGACGCAAACAAGAAGACATTTTACCGTAGGTTGCAGGAGATACTCCGAAAACTAAATTAGGTACTGCCTGCACGGAACGTACGGAACCAACAGATGAACAGTGAAACAGTCAATGTAATCTGCATGAAGTGGGGCGAGCTCTATACCGCAGAGGACGTCAACAATCTCTTTCGTGGTGTCGCTCGTCATCTGGACCGTCCTTTTCGTTTTGTTTGCCTGACCGACGATTCAAGCGGATTTTTGCCGGAAGTCGAAGCACTGCCGCTTCCGACGATCGACCTGCCAGAAGGCAGTTCAGATACCCGCTGGAACAAACTGTTGCTGTTTCAGAAAGAAATAGGCGACCTCAAGGGGCAGACGCTGTTTCTGGATCTGGATCTGGTGGTCGTCGGCGACCTCGACGTGTTCTTCGATCTTCCGGGTGAATTTCTTGTTATTCGCGACGACGATCTTTTCCGAAAAAAATGGTTTCGCAAATTGAATCCAAGACGGGACCGTTTCATGCATATGGTCGGAAATACATCCGTTTTTCGTTTTGCCATCGGGAGCCATACTGAAATTCTGCAGCGCTACCTGACGGACATGGATAATATGCTCACTCTGTACGAGCATGAACAGCAATGCGTAAGTGACCTTTTGGATCGACAAGGCAAATTACAATACTGGCCAAAACATCTGTGTGTCAGTTTCAAGAACGACTGTGTCGGCAGAGGTTTGACGACCTATTTTCAGGAACCTGTTCTGCCTCCGGACGCGAGGATAGTGATTTTTGCAGGCTCGCCGAAAATGTCGGACGTGCTGGCTGGTCGTGGCGGCACATGGTACAGACGCATAGGCAGGATCGACTGGCTTGAAAAAGCGTGGCGCGGGCTTTGATCAGAGGATTTTCAAGAAGTGCTTATAGTTACAGGATCCGATGACAACTATGTACCAGGTGTTTTGGTGCTGATTGAATCTGCTGCGTTTCACAACCCAAATACAGAATTTGCAGTTCTCGGGATGAACATAAGTGAGGCCAACAAGAACAGACTTCGGAAACTGGGCGAAAGACTCAACGTTCCAGTAAATTTGGTTGAAGTCAGTGACAGTCATTTTGATAACTATCCTGTCCGCCGCTCACATCTGACGCGCGGTGCATTTCTTCGTCTCTTGATTCCAGAGCTTTTCCCGGATCGTACGCGGGCCATTTACATGGATTGCGACATGGTCGTTATGGGCGATTTGAGTGAGTTTGAGACAATTGACCTAGAGGGCAAACCCGTGGCTGCGGTTCCCTGCCCGGATTCAGATCCAGCCGAACTGGAATCCATCGGAGTGCCTCATGATCAGTACTTTAACTCGGGTCTTCTGGTGATGAACATTCCGGTCTGGAACGAGCTTGATATTTCCCAAAAGTGCGTCGATCTTCTGTTGGATAAATCGCTGAACCTTTTGTACGAAGACCAGTCTGCGTTGAACATGGCCTGTGTTGGTAAGGCTGTATTGCTGCCGTCAAAGTACAATGTCTATTCTACAATCAGTGCGTATAAATCCACTTCCGGCTTTCCCAATCCACCCGTCGTTATTCACTATGTAGTCAACAACAAGCCCTGGAAAGTTCTCGCCGAGTTTGGCGAGATTTGGCATTTCCACGCCGCTAGGATCGCGGATTTGATGCCCCCGCGTACTGCGACGCGAAGGGGTTTTTTGTCTGATCTGAATTTTCGGCGAAAAAAGGTGACCGAGGCGTTTTCTCTGCGAGAAAAATACCGGTTGCGCCGAAAAATGCGGGCCTGGATCAAGTCTGAGATAATCAGGCCTTACCTTCAGAAAGTTGCGTAAACTCTGAACACCTAGGCGTCAGATGGCAGCGCTGCTGCTGATCCTGTTTCACAGTAGGTCGAACAGTTGCCCGGGTGAGTGTTTCTGCCGGGGTAGGCCAAGGGCTTGCATCAGCGCAAACATCATAGCCTGATTGGACGTAATCACCGGCTTGTCCAGAGTTTCTTCGATACGATCGATGGCTTCAACCGCACGCATATCGGTGCAGCTTAGTACAATGGCCTGAGCATCTGTATGATCGGCCTGGCAGGCAAGGTCATAGACCTCGTCCGGGGTCAGTTCGCCCTGTCCATAATTGCCCAATTCGCGTCCGATTTCGGCACATTTCACTGTTGAAATGCCGTTCTGAGCCAAAAACTCTATTGCCTGTCTGTTGATTTCGCCAAGGTATGGGGACGAGAAGCCGACTCTGGATATGCCAAGTGCTTTGATTGCGCCTATCAGGGCCCCAGCCGCTGTATACGACACAGCCCCCGAAGCCTGCTTGATGTCCCGTGCCAACTTTGCATCAAAAGACGGGCCATGAGTCAAAGTGGCTGACGTGCAGCCGTACAAAACGACATCGGGTCGCACGCCGGATATCATCTTCAGATCATGGCTGATGTCCGAAGCCCCCAGACCGGCCATCTGGTCCGAACCTGGAATTTGATCCACGTCGTAGCCGCCCATGCGCTGAAAATGAACCGTCGTGTCGGGGCACCGCATCAGCATCATGTCGGCTTCGAGATTGGTGTTGGTGAACGGCACCAATACACCGATTTTCGCGCGCGTGCGGGTTTCATTGGCCATGGGTCACCTCTTTCAAAACAGTCAGACAGCGCGTCATGATATTCTCTTCGCAGATTGTGGCCCGTAGGCAATCAGCCAATCCATACCCAGCCATTCCGCGCATCAAAAGACCGGCCCTTCGCAGCGCTGCATCTGCCTTTTGCGCCTTTTCCAGATCGGCAAAACGGATCAGGACAAAGTTAGTATGGCTAGGTGCAACCGTTAATCCCAGCATCCGGCATTCTTCGGCAAAACGGTTCCGGATGGTGATCGTTTTAGCCACAGTCTCACGCATATGCGCCTGATCTAACATAGCAGCCGCCGCCATCGCCTGAGAGGGGATCGACACATTGTTGGGGTTGAGCAATTTGCGCATTTCACCTGCAATAGATGGTGGAAACAAACCCCAGCCGACACGCGCACCCGCAAGCCCATAAGCCTTGGAAAAGGTCCGCATGACCACGGTGTCATCGCGGTTAACCAACGAATAGATTTCCGCGGGGTTCTGGTCTTTATCGGCAAACTCGGCATACGCCTGATCGACCGCCAGCAAAACGTCCGGGGGCAGGGCATCGCGCAGACGAATGATCTCGGCATTGGGGATTAACGTGCCAGTCGGATTGCCCGGATTGCAGACAAAGACAATCCGGGTCTCAGGCGTGACCGCGCCCAGAATGTCATCGACCGAGACGGTCAGATCAATCTCGCGCGCTTTCACAAAATCCGCCCGCACTTGTGCAGTTGCCGACGCGACATAAGCATAGCCGTAATCAGTGCCCAATACGCGATCCCCCGGGCCTGCATAAGCGTGGATCAGGCAACCGATCAATTCCATCGATCCGGCCCCACACAGGATGCTGTCTGTTTCGACGCCATGTGTGGCAGCGATCGCCGCGCGCAACTCAGACCAATCCGGGTCAGGGTATAGAGGCATCTGTTCCAGCACCAACCGCCCCGCAGCAAGAGCCGCCGGGCTGGCACCAAACGCGCTTTCGTTCTGGGCCAGTGAAACCGTCCCTTCATCACCCAGATCGGCCAGCGCATACGCGGCCATCTGTCGGACGTGATCGACAGCTCGGATCATGACGTTCCTCCATAGGAATTAGCACCGTTTTCTGTAACCAGACCGCGTTTGATATCCAGCGCCAGAGCCTCCGGGTTCCTCTCGGTCGGGTCACCGAACCCGCCTCCGCCGGGTGTATCGAAAATCAGATAGTCTCCGCCTTCGACGCGCAACTCTCCTTTGCCGGGGATATCGCCATCTCCTTCCCGGAACCGAATACGTCCTGGCGCGCCGGGCTGTCCGCCCATGCGGCCCAATGCAGGGAACTTTAGCCGCTCAACCGACAGGAACACGATGAAAGGCGCGTTGTTGGATGAGGTCATCTCGATCCGCTGCCCCAAACCGCCGCGATATTTTCCGGCACCGCCGGAATCCGGCAAAAGCTCCCGCCGCCACATGATCACAGGGGCCACGCTTTCAGTGATTTCAACCTGGCTGCCGAACACACCCGAGGGGTAGGCCGTGGCCGACAAGCCATCTGCATGCGGTCGCGCGCCCGTACCGCCATTATGCACCGGTTCAATGGCAAACTCACGCCCGCCATTGGCCGCCACTTCCGGGGCGTGGCGCATAGGAAGATCGAACATGCAAGACGCCCCTTCGGCGGGTACCTGGTCGGGTAACGCCTGATGCAGGCAGCCCAGAACCAGGTCTGGCGTAACCTGTCCCAGCGTATGCCGCATGGCGACTGGCACCGGATGCTGCGCGTTCAGAATGCAGCCCTTGGGTCCGTCGACGGTAAAGGGGTCCAGTGAACCCGCGTTGTTTGGAATGTCCGGCCCCACAATACAGCGTAAGGCAAAGACAGTATACGCCGTGGCATAGTTCAAAGGCACGTTGATGCCCTTTTTTGAACAGCCCGAGGTGCCGGTGAAATCTACATGCATGCCGGACTTGGAGACAGTCAGCGTCGCGTGCAGCTCCAGTTCGTTTTCATAGCCGTCCATTTTCAAGACGTTTTTGTAGACGCCCTCTGGCACCTCAGCGATTGCCTCCAACGCGCCCTTGCGCGATGTGTCGATGATATAACTGCCAAGCGCATCCAGATCGTCAATCCTGAACTCGTCCATCATAGCGACCAGCCGGTTCACCCCCGCCTCGCAGCAGGCAATAAGGGCATAGATATCGCCCTCATTTGCGACAGGTTCGCGGGAATTGGCGCGGATGATGTCCATAAGCAGGGCATTGGGTGTGCCAGCTTCGACCAGTTTGCAGGGCGGGATCAGCAGCCCTTCGTCGTAGATATCGGATCCTTCGGGACCCATGCCCAGCCCTCCCAAATCCACCAGATGGGAGGTGCACGCAGTAAATCCCACCACCTCGCTGTTCCTGAAGGCGGGCTTCATTAGAAGAAAATCATTCAGGTGCCCCGAAGCCAGCCATGGATCATTGGTCATGTAGATGTCGCCGGGTTTCATATCCTCAAGGGCAAATCGCCCGCGCAGGTGCAACACCGCTTCGGCCATGGTATTAATATGCCCCGGAGTGCCGGTCACTGCTTGCGCCAGCATCCGCCCGTTCACATCAAAGACACCTGCGGAAATGTCACCGCATTCACGAACGATTGGTGAAAAGGCGGCGCGGATCAGGGTCTGGCCTTGTTCTTCGACCAGTGCCAGAAGGCGGTTCCACATCACCTGCAGCCGGGCGGGGGACAGTTCGGGGTTTAAGGTCATGACCGCTCTCCTTTCTGATCCTGCATCAGAACAATGTTCCCGAGTGCATCTATAAGAGCTGAGAAATCGGCTGAAACGAGCGTAGTGGTCTGAGGTTCGTGGATCAGCGCCGGACCGCACAGGTAATCCCCGGGCTTTAGATCAGAGCGTGCTACAAAAGCAGCGTCTTTGGCAGTGCCATCAAAGTCACAAATAATAGGCCGGGTCTCGGCAGGGACAAACGCGGTTTTCTTTGGTGCCTTCGGCACAGGCGGCGCGGTGCCGTCAGGCGTAGCCACCCGCACGGCCCAGTTGAGGATTTCAATTTCCATTCCGGGTACGGGCCGCGAAAATTGGTTGCGGTATTCGTCCTCAAAGGCAGAAGTCAGGGGTAAGATGTCTTCGATGGTCAATGCCCTGTCAGGCAGAGCGATTTCAATTTCATGTCCCTGACCATTGTACCGCATGAAAGCCGTTCGAAATGTTTGGGTTGGGGCGTCGCCCGCGCTCTGCGCCACAACTTCTTGCGCTTCGCCAATCATCGCCGTGAACAAGGCGTTTACCCCGTCCAAATCCAGGCTGTTCAGCAGCGAATAGCGAGAGCGTACGATCTCGAATGAGACCGGTGCAAACAGAAATCCGACTGCCGACCCGACACCCGGATTAGGTGGGATCACGATCCGAGAAACGCCTGCAGACCGCGCCACGCGGCTGGCATGCAGCGGCCCGTTGCCGCCGAAGGCTATCATCGTGCGCGGGCCAAGATCCTTGCCGCTTTCCACCGCATGCATGCGCCCTGCGCTTGCCATGCTTTCGTCGACAATTCGGCTGACCCCGTCCGCTGAACCAACTTCATCCAATCCCAGCTTTGCACCGATCACACGCTTTAGCGCGTTCTTGGACTCGTCGGGATCCAACCGAATATGCCCTTCTGCAAAGGTATCCGGCACGATGTATCCCAACGTGATGTCGCTGTCGGTCACCGTGGGTTCGAAGCCACCGCGCATGAAGGCCACTGGGCCGGGTTCAGAGCCCGCCGATTTCGGGCCGACGGTCAGACGTCCAAGCCGGTCAACGCTCGCAATGGACCCTCCGCCAGCGCCAATTTCAATCATTTCTATAACTGGGATGCGAACAGGCATGCCAGAGCCTTTGATAAACCGTGCGGCCCGGGCAATTTCAAACGCGCGCGAGGTCTGAGGGCGGGCGTTGTCGATCAGGCATAGTTTGGCGGTGGTTCCACCCACGTCAAACGACAGGACCTTGTCCAGACCAGCCCGCGCAGCAACGCGTGCGGCCAAAATGGCTCCGCCCGCCGGACCGGATTCAACAAGGCGGATCGGATACCGCGTGGCCGTTTCAACCGTACACATACCGCCACCCGCAGTCATCATCAGGATCGGACAGGATACGCCCTCGGCGGAGAATTTTTGCACGAAGCGAGTCAAATATCGCTCCATCAGCGGCTGAATGTAGGCATTGGCAACCGTGGTGCAGAGCCTGTCAAACTCGCGCGCTTCGGGGCTGACGTCGGATGAGATCGACACGGTCAATTCAGGGCGGTGTCTGGCCAATAGTGCCAGCAACTTCTGTTCGTGTGTGGGGTTGGCATAGGCATGCATCAGGCAGATTGCCACCGCCTCGGCCCCACTTGCATCTATATTAGCCAACAACCTGTCGATCTGGGTTTCATCCAGCGCAATCAGTACGTCGCCCTCGGCCGACATACGCTCGCGAATGGTCAGCGAGCGTTCGCGCGGCACCAGCAGGTCCGGCTTTTCCAGATTGATGTCGTATTGGGAGTACCGTCGTTCGTATCCGATATCGAGAATATCGCGGAACCCTTCGGTACAGATCGTGGTCACTATGGCACCGCGTCGTTCGATCAGCGCGTTAGTCGCCAAGGTCGTACCGTGAATGAAGCTTGTAACTTCGTGCAAACCGCGGCCGGATTGCTGCATGACGCGCAGCGCCCCTTCCAGCGCGCCTTCAGCCGGGTTTTGATGGGTGGTTAGCGTCTTGGTCGAGGCCAGTATTGTTTCGTCACCGTAAACCAGCACGGTATCCGTAAAGGTACCACCGATATCTATGGCCAGGCGTAAAGGGGTAGCGGATGTCATGAATGGGTCCGTAGTCTTGCGAATTCGTGCAGGCGGGGCACGCCGTCAGGCGATTACCGGTACAACGGTACAAGATCACAACCGGTCGCCCGGCGATCCATTCGGCAGGGAATATAGCGACAATCCATAATCGAATAATGATCGTGCATCGCACAACCAACTATCACATTTGCGACCAGAAAGCTCGCAAGCGACAGATTTCCTGATTATCCGTGGACGGCAGTCCTGTCTTGCAAGCAGATTTAGGGATGTACGTGAGCAAACGAAGTGCTGGATCACATGATAAAACTGGCTTTCACCCCAAAAATATAATCAACATTGGAAAACCAAGCAGTTTCTGTAAGTTAAAGCAGAATGTGCCAGTTTTTTCCAAAACAAGAAAACCTGTTTCTGCCAGCCTCAATCAAGGACTAAGCCAATGACCATCCCCGCCACAGCACCCATTGTAAACGATCTGATGAACGGCGAACTTCGGGCGGCGCATTTGTATTGGCAGGCTGGTGCGTGGTGCGTCGAGCGCAATCTTGAAGGATGCGCAGGCCTGCTATTGGCCCATGCCGACGAAGAGCTGACTCATATGAAAAAGATGTTGGGTTTTCTGGTCGATAGCGAGTGGCCGATCCGGTTTCAGGCACTGCCAGAGCCCAAGGTCGAAACGGATTCGGTACAAGCAATGTTTCAGATCATTCTCGATCATGAGAGAAAGGTGACCGACGGTATCAACGCGGCGGTAAAGGCGGCACAGGCAGCAGATGATCACAGCACGTTTGAATTCCTTCAATGGTTCGTCATGGAACAACGCGAAGAAATCAAGACCTTTCAGGGTATCATTGACCGGATCAAACTGATCGGAGACGGCCCGCATTCTCTGTATTACATCGACAAGGAAGTTGCGGAAATCTCAGCGAAAATGGCCGCAAAAATGGGCGGCGGGGCTGAAGCCGCTGTTTAAAAACATGCATCGTTCCGATCAACCCTTGGTTGGGCCAGCGTGTTCATTTTTTACACACCGTTTTTCGCATCGCTGAGCGGGGCAACTGAATGTCAAAGGTCTTTCGGATTTTTTGGTCCAGCTTGTCAGGGATATGATGGGGGAAGTGTTCGGCAAGTAGGCAACGGGTCTTTTCCCGCGCCGTGTCTCCGATCGTTGGCGCTCCGTCTGATTCCCAATCACGCGGCGCGCGCCGATCGCTCAGATGGGGGTAGAAATAGTCTGACTTCATCCTGGTAAACGTGTGCATATGGCCAAGGTAATGGCCTTCCCCGTTGCATACATTTGCGATCACGTCTGCTCCGATATTCTCAGCCGAGACTTCTACCCCGCGAACAGTCCGCAGAATATTGCCCAGCATATCGTTATCGATCACATAGGCCGCGTGGCTTACACCTAAAAGGCTGGCCTGCATGCCGCAGGATTGGGTGATCAGGTTCGAGCCGGCATGCGCTGCCATGGAAACCGCCAAGCATTTCTCGGCACCGTATTGCGCGTCATGGGTTTTGGCATCTGTGATCCCGGCAATGGAGGTTGTGGGTAAATTGTAGTGCCGCCCCATTTGCGCAGCGGCGGCCATCAGGATCGCCTGTTCTCCACCACCGCCGCACATCGACCCGGTGCGTAGGTCGGCAACCAGGGGCTTTGGCCCAAAAACCGCAGCGACGTCCGGGTCGACCAACTGTGCGAAAACCAGCCCGGCCAGCGTCTCGGCAATGGCCTGCGTTAGTGACCCGGCGATTGTTGCCGGACTGGTCGCCCCCGCCTGACCGGCCGAGATCAGTTGAACCGGAAAGCCGGCCTTAATCGCAAGTTCTAGAACCTCGCAGGATTCTTCTGCAAACCGCATAGGTGGCACGACATGACATACCATCACTGTCAGGAACGGACGGGCACGAAAGGCGGCTTCTCCGCCCGCGAGCATGTAACACAAGTCCCGCACCGCGGACACGTGTGCAGGTTCTGAGATCGAAACCGAGACATGCTTGGACGTACCCGCAAGGCAGGCATAGGCGGTGTTCACATCCATCAATAGGTTATCTGTAATGTCTCGGGCCACGATAGAGCGCGAGAAATGATGGATGTTTTCCATCGCATCACACAGCCGGGCCGCATCATAAAGGTCTCGCAGTGACCCATCGCGGTAGGCCCCGGTTTCAAGATCGAAAACGCCGGGTGCTCCACCGCCCGAGGACATGTGGACCCGAGCGCCTGTGAGGTCCAGATCGTTTTGTGGATCTTGCCCAAACAGCACGACATCACGCCGCGCGTTTCGGATGGCGTCGCGCACAAGCTTGCGCGGAAACAGCAATCGGCCTTCATCCGTCATCGATCCGCCTGCTGCGATGACCTTTTTAATCATCGAAGGAATAGCTTGTGCCATTCCCAGGGTTTCAAGCAGGCCAAGCGCGGCCTCGTCAATCTGCGTAATTTCTGTGTCGGTCAACGGGCTGAATCTACCGCCGCTGAGTCCCGGCCAGACCGGAGGGGCATCGGTCGTCGGGGTCGCGGCGACCTGCAGTCTGTGCTCGCGGCCGCGTCGGCGAGTCTTTGACCTTGCCATCGGATTCCCTTTCCTTTTTCCGGAGCGTGTATTGCGTTGGTTCACTCTTCGGGTGGTTTGAACAGATCCTTGCGCAGGGTCATGAGCGCCTTGGGGTCGATCCTGGTCTGGATGATTGTGGTCTGATTGCTGGCTATTGCTTCGGTCAGTGCCGGACCCAGCCCACCGGGGCCGTCAACCCAGATGCCTTTACCCCCGCAGAGTTCTGCAAATTTGTTGAAGCGGGGCGACTGAATTTCAGCGCCCAATAGGCGTCCTCCGTAGAATTCCTGCTGATAGGCCTTTTCAGCGCCCCAGGCTTCGTTATCCAGAACAACGACGGTAATGGGCAGGCCGTGCTGCACCGCAGTCTGAATTTCGATCATGGTGTAACCGATTGCCCCGTCGCCCATGATGGCGACTACAGGCCGATCCGGTGCCGCTGCTTTTGCGCCAATAGCCGCAGCCAAACCAAATCCAACCAAACCGAAATCCAGAGGGGTTATCAGAGACATGGGGTCGTAGTGCGCCAGACGGTCTGCGGCCTGCAGACAGGTATTGCCTGTATCGAGCGTTACGATGGCGTCTGAGGGAAGGGCTTCGCGAAGCTCGGCCAGCGCCCGGCGTGGGTGCATGGGCAGGGTGTCAATCTGTCCCTCATCGGCACGCTCGGTCCGCAGGCGTTCCATGTCTTGCTGAAAGGCGCTGCGCCAGGCATCTGCGTCAGGTTTGCGACAAGCCTTTGTCAGCGACACTGCGGTTTGGCGCGCGTCGGCCTGAACGGCGATTTCAGCGGGGAAATAACGACCGACGGTCGAGCCTTCGAGATCAACATGAGCAATACGGGTATTTGCCCCCACGTATTCATTGCTGTGGAAGGTTGAGTTGAACCCGAGCCTTGCCCCCAGAACAATCATTACGTCTGCTTCTCTGGTCAAGCGGCTGGCAACGTGGTTTCCACGTGGGCCAGATTGTCCCGCGAACCATGGGTGGCCGTAAGGCATGATATCAGCATGCCCGGTTGAGGCGACAACTGGCACTTCCAGCTTTTCGCAAAGGGCCACCAACGCGTCGCGACCGCAATTCCATTTTAATCCGCCGCCAGCGAAGATGACTGGCCGACGTGCCTGATCAAGCAATGCTGCGATGGCATCAATGTCTTCTGGCGCAGCTGGGCCGGGCCGGGCGATGTTGATCGGGCTGGGGTGGTTCTCAGCCACCGTTTCAGCAAACAGATCACGTGGAACGTGGAGTACAACTGGCCCTTTGCGGCCAGAAGCAGCCAGCCGAATGGCATCCTCCAGAATTGCGGGCAGGCGGGCCGCATCGCTGACCATGACCGATCGCTTTGAGATCGGTGCAAACAGCGCAACTTGATCCACCTCCTGAAATGTATCCTTGGCATGGTCGCAGCGGCTGATGGCGCCAGCGATCACTACCAAGGGAGAAAAAGCCAGCTGCGCTTCGGCGACAGCGGTAACGATATTGACCACTCCGGGGCCTGCCTGCGCCCCAAGAACGACACTGGGTTTGCCGGTCATGCGCGCCCAAGCGTCGGCCATGTGACCCGCCGCTCGTTCGTCGCGGGCGCCGACATATGAGATGCCGCCGTTTTTATACATGGCGTCATACAGCTCGAGCATCGAGCCCCCAAGGAGCCCAAAGACAGTATCAATGCCATTGGCCTTGAGAACGCGGTACACAGCTTCGCCGCCAGTGATTTTTGTCATTTTCTCTCTCCTGCCTGAGCGCGTCTGGGCGGCATTGTCACGGGTGCGGACTTTGGTTTGGCCGGGGCCATCTCAGCCCCTCCGAGGGCGCAGGTTTTCAGGATCAACCAGCGCAGCGTCATGTACGGTCAGAGCAGATTCATCATTCAGCAACTGCACACTCAGCCCGGTGTGCGGCGTGCCCTTGCGTACAAACAGAAACGCAAGGCTTTTTTCGATGGTATAGCCATACCCACCGGACGTGGTCATGCCGACGGGTTTGCCATTCAGCAGCACCGGTTCACCGCCAAGTACGTCGATTTCGGTGCTGTGGATTTCGGCGTAGAGCAGTTCCCACGCGACATGGCCGAGATTGGCTATCGTGGCACGCTTGCCGATAAAATCGCGGCCGTCGGGGCTGAAAAAGCGGTCGAGGCCCACATCGAACAACCCGACATCGGTGGTCAGTTCACCGGACGCACGATATGCTTTTTCCATGCGCAGACCGTTGAAGGCATAGCTTCCCAGATCGACTAGCCCATGGTCTGCGCCAACCTTGTGCAGCCTGTCATAAAGCTCTGCAATCCGGTCCAGCGGAAGGTGCAGTTCCCATCCCATCTCACCAGTAAATGAGACGCGCAGCGCATAGCAGGGGATACCGAAAACCTCGATCTCCTGCCCTGACAACCACCGAAAACCGGAGTTTGACAGATTGGCATCAGTTGCCTTGGCCAGAATGTCGCGACTGGCTGGGCCGGACAGGGCCAACATTCCCCATCTGTCCGAGAGATTGACCACCTGAACCTCTTCGCCGGGCTGGATATGCGATCTGATCCAGTCGAAATCCGGGGTAGCCCGTGCAATGGCCGAACCAGTGAAGTAGCGGCCCTCGTGGATGCGCCAGATGGTGATCTCGGTTTCAAAGCGACCCTTTCCAGTAAGCAGGTGGCACAAGCTGATAGAGCCGTCGCGCTGTGGAATTTTGTTGGCGGACAGACGATCCAGCAACCTGCTTGCGTCCTTTCCGGTGATCTCAAACTGGGCAAAGGCGCACAGGTCTATCAAACCGGCGCATTGTCGGGTCGCAAGGGCCTCGCGCTTGGCGTTGTCGTGCCAGGGTTGACGCCCCCATCCGATCTGTTCAACCTCTCCCGCCGTTCCGAAATAACGAGGGCGCTCCCAGCCCGCGATCTCGCCAAACACAGCACCTTTGGCCGCCAGCCGATCATACAAAGGGTGCCGGTTCAGCGGTCGCAGGCTTTCGAACTGTTTCCCGGGGCAGGGGGTGTCATGGCGGCGCATGAACTCATCTTTAGTGCGTTCCACGATATAGTTGTCAGTTGCGAAACTACCGTACCGGCGCGGGTCCATGCTGCGCGTGTTGATCGTGGTTTCACCGTGAACCATCCAGTCGGCCAGAACTTTGCCAGCCCCGCCGCCCCAGGCCAGCCCGATGGACGAGCCACAGGAAAGCCACACGTTCGGAGCACCAGACGGACCCACCAACATACCACCGTCCGGCGTATGGGTGATGGCGCCGCGCACGACGCGCTTGATCCCCAGATCCGCCAGAACGGGCATTTTTCGGAAGGCCACCATCAGAAAGTCGCCTATACTGTCGTAATCTGCTTCGAACAATTCATTCTCGGCTTTCCACGGTGCGCCTTGCGGCATAGTCCAGACCGTTGGACAGACATGCCCTTCGTAAATGCCGATCAAACCGGATTTCTGTTCCTGCCGGATATAGCCACCAAAGGCATTGTCGCGCATGACGGGCAATTCCGGTCGATCCAGAAACTCGGGAACCGTGTCGGTGACCAGATAGTGGTGCAGACAGGAGACGGAAGGAATTTTCAGCGCGAACCATTCCCCCACCTGATTGGCGTAAGAGCCTGCCGCAATAACCACATGCTCGGCCAGCACGTTCCCCTGTTCGGTCCGCAACAACCACATATTGCCTTTTCGGCTGGCCCCGATGACCTGATTGCGCCGCTCGATTTTTGCACCGCGCGCCCGAGAGGCGGTGGCAAGCGCCATGGTTACCCCCGAGGGATCGATATGCCCGTCTTCAAAAGTCTGAACGGCGGCTTTTACATCATCGACCTTATAAAAGGGGTTCCGCCGGGCAACCTCATCCGGCCCCACCAGATCCATTGGCAGGTCCAGTAGTTTGCCAACGCCCATTATGGATTTCATCCAATCCACCTCGTCATCCGTGGTGGCGATGCGAAATCCTCCGACCTCGTGCCAGCCGATGCTTTGACCGGTTTCTTGTTCGACCCGCTTGTAGGTTTCGATTGATGTCTTGTTGATCCACCCAGCGATGCGGCTGCCGACGGCATGGGCAATCTGACCCGCTGCATGCCAGGTCGAACCACTAGTCAATTCGGCCTTTTCAAACAGGATCGTGTCAGTCCAGCCGTTCTCGGCCAATTGAAACTGAGCGGCAACGCCCATGATCCCTCCGCCGATGATGGCGACGTGGGTGCTGCGGGTCACGTCAGTCATGTGCGAATGCCTCTTTGGCGGGTTTCAGCGACGCGCGGGCAGTGAAGCGGGCGCAAGCGATTTCAACCTCGAACCCGTTGACGACCCCGTTGGTTTCCAATTGATCCAGAGGTGCGTTGACTATTGCCAGCGCGATGGATCGTCCAAACCGATAACTCCATGCTGCTGAGGTGATCTGGCCGACCACTCGCCCCTGATACCAGATCGGTTCATCATGCAGCGGGATCGCGTTTGGGTCGTCGAAGATCATCGAAACAATGCGGCGGCGAGGGGTTTCATCTCGCACCGCCATCAATGCGTCTTTGCCGACAAAGTCACTGTCCCAACCGATGAAAGACTCCGTCCCGGCTTCAATTGGGGTGACACCGGGGTTCATTTCATGCCCCCATGCGCGAAAGCCGCTTTCAATCCGCAAACTGCTGCTGGCGAACAGCCCGGCGTGGCTGGCCCCGGCGGCGATCAGGGCCTCGTACGCGGCCATCGCCATTTCGGTGGGAATGTAGAGTTCGAACCCTTGCTCTCCGGTAAAGGACAGACGCCCAGCCCAACCGCGCGCCAAGCCAACCTCGACTGGTGCAAAATGAAACTTTGGGATCGTTGGCAATGTGGCGGCAGAAGCGGTTTGCAACACCGTGGCGGCCTGCGCTCCGGCAAGACCAATGATCGCGTATCCCGACGTCACATCCGTGATTTCAACCCGGTATTCCCCTTTAATATCGCGCAGACGCATCAAGTCGCGCACCACCTCTCCGGCACCGACGACTAACAGATACTGGTTCGGCCCATGGCGCTGAGCAGTGGTGTCAGATTCAATGCCACCACTGTTGTTGAGTATCTGGCTATAGACAATCTGGCCGGGGCGAACGTCCATTTCGGCGGCACAGACACGATTCATAAAGGCGCAGGCATCCGGCCCCTGAACCCAAATCTTGCCAAAGGCTGATTGGTCCAGAATCGCCGCTCCGCTGCGGCAGGCTTCGACCTCGGTTCCAACCTGGTCCCGCCACGCCGGGATACCGAAGGTCAGCGGGAAATGGGCTGCATCACCGCCAAAATGTTCCGCGCGTTCCCACCCGGCGCGGGACACGAAATGGGCGTTGGCCCGTTGCAGCCCAAAATGCAGTGGCGAGCGGCGCTGGCCGCGGGCGCTTTCCATCGACCGACCGGGATAGGCGATGTCATAGTGCCGCCCGAGCACTTCGGGGATACGCGCTTCAAGCGCGCCAAGAACGTTCATTTCCGGGCCGAAACGGCGAATGTCGGCCTCGATCAGCTCCATCGTCGGTTCGCCGGCGATGATCCACTGGGCCATCGCTTGACCCGCGCCCCCTGCCAGCGCTATGCCGGTCGAGTTCATCCCACCCATCAGAAACAGGCCCGGCACCTCGGGGCTTTCTCCCATCATGAACTGACTGTCCAATGTAAAGCTTTCAGGCCCGTTCAGCAGCATGCGCACCTCGGCCTTTTCCAAAGCGGGAATCCGGAACAGTGCGTTTTCCATCATGGGGGTGAAGTGGTCCCAATCTTCGTCGAGAAGGTCAAAGCTGAAATCATGCGGCAACCGGTCCATGGGCAGCCCCTTGGCACCCGGTTCAAAACTGCCTACCAACAGCCCCTCAACATCGTCGCGCCCATAGAGGAACCCGTCCTGATCATTTAGCGTGGGCAGGTGCGCTCCTTTGCCGAGGGCCTGAATTTCGGGCATCGGTTTGGTCAGGATGTAGAAATGCTCGCAAGCGTATAGCGGCATGTGGGCCCCTGCCATCGCGGCCACCTCGGGGGACCATAGGCCACAGGCAATGACAACCTCATCTGCATCAATGACATGATCCGAGATCTCGACACCTGAGACACGCCCTTTCTTTTTCTGAAAGCCCGTGACCCGTGTATCTTCAAAAAACCGAACCCCGCGCGCTTTGGCCCCCTTGGACAAAGCAAGAGTAACGTCAGAAGGGTTCACACGACCATCCGCCGGTGAGTAAACAGCACCTATGATGTCTTCGGTGTGCAAAAGCGGCCACAACTCCTCGACCCGCTTTTTGTCGACAACTTCGGCCTCCAGCCCAAAGGCACGGCCCAGACTGACCTGCCGTTTCAAAGTTGTCAGGCGATCTTCGTGCGTTGCGATGGAAAGCGAGCCGGTCTGGTACCAGCCGGTCTGCTGGCCTGTCTCGGCTTCAAGCTCCTTATAGAGATCGATAGACCAATTGATCAGTTTGGTCAGGGTTGCCGACGGGCGTAGACGGCGGACAAGGCCAGCTGCGTGCCAGGTTGTCCCTGATGTCAGCTTTGATCTTTCGATCACTACGATATCTTTTCGGCCTTCCCGGGCAAGGTGATAGGCAATGGAACAGCCGATGACACCGCCGCCAATTATGACGGTACGCGCGGTTCGCGGCAGGGCGCTCATGAGGCGATGATCCCTGTTTCGATCAACTCGTTCAGTGTGTCGTCAAAGATCACCAGTGCCTCATCAATCAGTTCCGGGGTGTGTGCGGATGACGTCACGCAAGATGTGAACGACATGAAGTCGACGCCCCTCTCCCAAAGGCCGTCGCGTAGCCCCTTTACCAGTTGTGGAGGCGCTGCGCGGATTTCTGCGGCACTCAGGCCGTCAATCGAAGTGCCTCCGAAATACAGGTGACAGGTCGAACTTTCACCATAGGCGACCGCAGGGATATGGTGCCTTGCAAAGCTGCAATTGATCCCGTCGCGCAGTCGTTTTGCCATCGCGTCGGCCTGATTTTGGACCTTTCCGGTCGCCAGCAACCTCATTGCCGCAGTGGCCCCTGCCGCGACAATAGGAGCGGCGTTGAAGGTGCCCTTGTGGCTGACCGGAGGCGACAGCCCATCGTATGATAAGCCGGGATCAAGCAACTCCATGATGTCGCGCCGCCCGCAAACAACCCCGCCGGGCAGACCACCCGTGGCAATCTTGGCCAGTGTGGTAATGTCCGGTGTCACCCCGTCGCGTGCCTGACGTCCGCCGGGTGCCCAGCGAAATCCAGTGATTACTTCATCAAAAATCAAAACCCGGTCTGTGCGGGTTGCCAGATCGCGGATACCGCGCAGAAAATCATCAGGGAGCGGTACAGACCCATAATTGGCCCCTGAAGCTTCGACAAATATCGTGCCGATTTCTTCATCGCCATCTAGCAGTGCGTCAATGGCCACGATGCTGGGCGGTGCGACAACTGTCAGGTCCGAGATAGCCCTGGGAACGCCCAAGGAAGGCGGGTCTTCAATTCCCGGTCTGACCCCTTTCAACAACAGATCGTGCCAGCCGTGAAAATGCCCATCAATGCGCAAGACCTTGTCTTTATTGCTGAAAGCCCGACCCAGGCGCAGCGCCAGCATGGTGCTTTCCGTTCCCGATCCGGTAAACCGCACAAGGTCGGCCGAAGGTACCAGCTGTTGTATCCATTCCGCCCATTCGATTTCGAGCTGATGGCAATCGCCGGTGTACGGGGTCTTGGTGAGTTGTTGCGCGACCGCGTCCATGACCTCGGGGTGAGAGTGCCCCAGAATCTGGCTGGCCGCGCCGAGTTTAAAATCAATATAACGTTTCCCGTCGGCATCCCATTTTTCCGCGCCCAGGGCGCGGTCAATGTAACTGGGATACGGGTGGCGGAACCTCAGTTCGTGGCTGACGCCGCCTGGCATAACTGCGCCTGCGCGGGCCGATAGCTTTGCATTTGCAGATTTGTGTTCAGGCAATGGCACGCTCCTGTCCGGTGAAGCATCAGGGCAGACAATCCGACGCCTCACAGGTACTGAAGGCTAATAACAATCCATCCGACAACAGCAAAATTTGGACCTGATAGATGAAAAAAGATCATCTATTCATTTGATAGTTCCAAGCGCTGCCCGAGCACACTGGGTGAGGTCTGCAACCCCTGCTCAACGAACCATTCTACTATGTCACGCAGCAATGGATTCCGTGGTGCATTCTTGTTGATGACCACGTGGTATCCCCGGTTCTGAGGGGCGCAAAGGGTCGACAGCGCGACCAGGCGCCCATTGATGATCTCGTTGTCGATGACTGGTGTCCAGCCGATGGCGGCGCCCTGGCCCTCTATTGCGCCACGGAATACGACGTTTGCATCGTCAATGATTGCACCGCTGCGCTCTGTCGGGGCGCTGACGCCCGCATGTTGTAGCCAGATATCCCACTCCTCTCGGCTCTTGTAATGAAGCATTGGGTATTTCAGGATATCTGACGGCGATTTCGGCAAGCCTAGTTGAGCAACAAGTTCGGGGCTGGCTATTGGCACTGCTCTGACAGGCAGAACCAACTGAGCCGAGGGATCATCAAAATCTTTGGCACCCCAGACAAACATCAAGTCTGACTGTTGGTTCGGTAGGTTCTCGGTACCAGTGTATCCGTTCAGCCGCAATTCAACGCCCGGAAAGTCCTGCCAGAACTGAGTCAGGCGAGGCGTCAGCCAGCGGGCGGCAAAAGACGGACCGGTTGCGATCGTAATGACCGGACGATCGTTGACTTGAGAGATTTCGCTTGCCGATGCCTCAATGATATCAAAAGCGGCCGCGCAGGCCCGCATGAGTTTTTGACCATTCTCGGTCAGGGTCACCTGCCGGGTGCTGCGGGTGAATAGTTGGACGCCAATACTGTCCTCCAATCGCCGAATATGGTGACTGACCGCCGTCGGGGTGACGCGCAATTCCTGACTGGCCAGCTTGAAACTTCCATACCGCGCGGCTGCCTCAAAGGCCTTGAGCGCGGCAAGGTTGGGCAGATCACGTTTCATGGGCGCGCCTCATGGATAAGCTTCAATCATCTAAGCAATCAGTTTCCCTGAGGTTGTCAAGGGCGCAAAAAGTTCGGAAACTTGATCACCAGTGCGTGGCACCTGAAGAAAAACCAGAGCCTCGTCAGACGATTTTGGTGGCCGCTACTTGGATTTTGATTGTTCCAAAAACTCGACAAATTCGGCCGCGATTTCGGTGGCGCTTGCTTTCAGCAGGCGCGCGCCGTCTTCTGGAGTCGCAAGCGCTGAATGCGACCCGACCCGTCCGTCAGGGAACTGGCTGCGATGTTGTTCGGCGGGGCCGTGGCGATCACCGGCATGGACTTTCAAGTACTCGGGGGTAAGACGTTGTGGTGGTTCAACGGCTTCGTTTGGGGGGAGCGTGCCCAACAGGGTTTGCGTGATGGCAACTTCTGACGGTGTTGCGTGCATCCCTTCCCAATCGCCATAGAGATCTGCGCGCAACGCATTGACGCCCGGAGGTTCCCACCAACTGCGAATCCTAAGTGCCCCGTCTGGCAACAATGCCGCTATTTGGTTCAGCGGTTCCAGGTTTGCACCATGTCCGTTCACCACAAACACACCTTTGAACCCTTGCGCCAGACACCCCGATATTACTTCGTGCGCCAGTGCCTGAAATATCTCTGCCGAGACGGAAATCGTTCCAGGAAAGGCGGTGTTAAAGGGTGCTGGCGTATAGGCCAGCGGCGGTGCGACTATGGCATCGCATAGGTCCGCTGCGGACTGCGCGACGGCATTTGCGCAGATGGTGTCTGTGCCAATGCGTCCCATCGGACCGTGCTGTTCCGTGGATCCAGCAGGAAGCATGATGGCGGCCCCATCCCTGAGACGGCGATCAACCTCGTACCAGGTCATGTCTTCCAGCTTCATCCCAACCCTCTTTTTGCCCGGAGTATCGCTTTTCCTTTTTGCACGACAGCACTAGGTTGAGCCAATGGAAGATTCATCTGTGATCGAATTGCGGAAACCTTCGCTGGACCAGCTGGTCGGCACGGCTGTGAAAACGCACCGGATGTTGGCAGAGCTGACGCTGACCGAATTGTCGGCGCGGTCGGGCGTGTCGACGGCCATGATCTCGAAAATCGAGCGGGGGCAGGTGTCGGCTTCGTTGGGTACGCTTGAGGCTCTGGCGCGTAGTATAGGCGTGCCGCTCATCAACTTTTTTGCGGCAACGGTCGATCGGTCGGATGCGTCCTTTGTGGCAGCCGGTGAAGGGGTAACGGTACAGCGTCTGGGCAGCGGTTATGGTCACAGCTACAAGTTGATCGGACGGGCAGAGGCGAAACATGTAAGTTTCGAAAGTTTCAGTGTCACACTCGAGGCGCCTTTGGACACCCGACCCCTCTATCAGCACCAGGGTGTCGAATTCATCCACGTTACGGACGGAGAAATGGTCTATGGCTGCGGGGATGCTTCCTATCACATGCGTCCGGGCGACAGTCTGAGTTTTGATTCCAACGCCGCGCATGGCCCGGTTGAATTGAAGACGGACAAGGTAAGCTTTGTCACCGTGGTGGCGAAAGCTATCACCGGGGTAAACTGAAAACGCCCGACGTTAAGGCCGGGCGTTTCGGGGAGTGCCGGTTACAGGCCCCATTTCTCTTTGTTTTGTTCGAAGAATCCCTGTGCTTTTTTAACTTCGATCCAGTTGTTCACATAGTTGATCCAGACCTGATCGCCCTGCGGCAGGATCATGGCAATCGGAGACGGTGACCGGGGGCCTGCGTTTTTCACCCGCACCACCGGGAACTTCTGTTCCAGCGTTGAACCTTCGATGTTCGATGTGATGAATACATCCGCCCGGCCTGCAATGACTTCTTGAAAGCCGCGGGCCGGGGCCTCGACCACCTTGATGTCGGCATCCGGGAACCACTCGCGCACGCGTTTTTCAAAGGTGGTGCCCAATGTGGTGGCGACAGTAACGCCCGGCTGGTTGATCGACTCGTAGCCGTCGAACTTGTCGGCCTTGTCCTTAGTCGTATAGGGGAACAGCTCGACCGCGATATAGCTGTCTGAGAAACCCGCGACCTTCATGCGCGGCGGAGAGATCGAGGCCGACCCGGTCAGATGATATTTGCCAGCAACAACACCGTTGACCAATGTTTTCCAGTCGGTCGGCACGTATTCGACTTCGACCCCCAGATCGGCGGCCAGCTCGTTCATGATGTCGATATCATAGCCCTTATAGCTGTTGGTCGCCGGGTCGCGCAGTGACATCGGGTTCCAGTCGCCCGTCGTGCCCACCTTCAGGACGCCCGAATCCAGCACTTCGTTCAAGGCTGACTGTGCCTGTGCTGTGCCTGACAATATAAGACCAAATGCCGCAGCGGCCGCGGCTTTCAAAAACGTTTTCATCTGTCTCTCCAGTTGGTGGCGGTTGGGGCTTGCTGCCGTATTGTCTGTTGATTTAACCGCAAAGACGAAGATAACCTCAAGAAAATATTCCACTGAGAATAAAATAAGGGCAGTCCAGCCAATGCCAGACACCGCAATCGAGCTTGTTAATGTGAACAAGTGGTATGACACGTTTCATGTGCTCAAAGACATTAACATGACGGTTGATAGCGGGGAAAAGGTCGTCATCTGCGGCCCCTCTGGCTCGGGGAAGTCGACAGTAGTGCGCTGTATCAATCAGTTGGAAAAGCACCAGAAGGGTACTATTCGCGTTGACGGGATCGAACTGACGGACGACCCGAAATCAGCAGCTACCATCCGGTCAGAGGTCGGAATGGTGTTCCAGCAATTCAACCTGTTCCCACATCTGACGGTGTTGGATAACCTAACGCTTGGCCCGATCAAGGCGCGCGGTCTTAGCCGTAAAGAAGCCGAGGATCGGGCGCGCCATTACCTAGAACGCGTTCATATTCCCGATCAGGCCGACAAACGCCCGATCCAACTGTCGGGCGGGCAACAGCAGCGGGTCGCCATTGCTCGATCATTATGTATGGAGCCGCGTGTATTGCTTTTTGACGAACCCACCTCTGCGTTGGACCCCGAGATGATTTCCGAGGTGTTGGAGGTGATGGTCGACCTCGCGCAGGAGGGGATGACCATGGTGGTTGTCACCCACGAGATGGGATTTGCCCGCAAGGTGGCCGACAAAATGATTTTCATGGATGCCGGTGAGATTGTGGAACAGGGCAAGCCCGAACATTTCTTCACCAATCCTGAATCCGAGCGATGCAGGAAATTCCTCAGCCAGATTTTGCAGCACTAGGTGGGCGTGATGAAGAAACTTCCGTTGATCTTACCCTTGCTGATGCTGGCGGGCTGCTCGTCCTCTCAGACTTGGGGTTGGTATGTGATCGATCCCACCACAGAGGCGGGTTGGACCAATGTGAAATTCTTGATCTCGGGCATGGGCGCGACGATCCAGATTTCGCTAATCGCGGCCGTTTTGTCGATTGTCATCGGGCTGTTGGTGGCGCTTCCAGGCTTGTCCGAGAGGCGCGGCTGGCGGTTGCTCAACCGGGTCTATGTGGAGTTCGTCCGCTCGATCCCTTTGTTGCCGATGCTGTTCTGGGTGTTTTACGGGCTGCCGATCGTGTTCAAGTCGATGGGAATGAATGTCCCGATTGATCCGTTTTGGGGCGCGATCATCACACTGGCGATTTCCGACAGTGCTTTCACCGCCGAAATTTACCGCGCGGGTATCCAATCCATCGCCAAGGGTCAAAGTGAGGCTGCACAGACCATCGGGCTGAACTATGTGCAGACCATGCGCTATGTGATCCTGCCGCAGGCGATCCGCCGTATTCTGCCACCCCTTGCCAATCAGTTTATCTACATCGTCAAGATGAGTGCTTTTGCCAGCGTCATCGGGATGCAGGAACTGACCCGGCGAGCCAACGAATTGGTGGTGACGGAATACCGGCCACTGGAAATCTACACCCTGCTAATTTTTGAATACCTGATTTTGGTGCTGATCATCAGCGCCGGCGTACGCTGGCTTGAACGCCGCATGGGCGCGGATGAACGCGGATAAGGAGGCTTGCATGGACTGGAACGACTTCATGGCCGAGACCGAGGCCAATATCGGAGCTTTTTCGAAAGAAGTGCCCGAAACCGTTCGGGGGTTTGGCATCATGGGCAAGGCCGCCAAAGCGGATGGTGCGCTGAGCGAAAAGACTAAGGAATTCATCGCCCTTGGCATCGCGATCGCAACCCGGTGTGACAGTTGTATCGGGTTCCATGTGAGGTCTCTGGTTCGGTTGGGGGTGTCCCGCGAAGAACTATGTGAGGCGCTGGCCATGGCAACTTATATGGGCGGAGGGCCGTCCTATGCCTACAGCGCTAAGGCGCTCAAGGCGTTTGACGTTTTTTCGGAGTGATCAGATGCGACCAGACCTGGCAGGGGCGGAAGGCTTCATACGAAATTGCTGGTACGTTGCCGGTCGGAGCGGAGACTTCGACCGTACCTTAAGTGCGGTTCGGATGCTGGGTGAAGAGATTGTCATCTATCGCGATACCAAGGGGATGGCCATCGCGCTGGAGGATGCCTGCCCGCACCGCAAGCTGCCCCTGTCGCGCGGCACAGTCGAGGGAGACAACGTGGTATGTGGCTACCATGGCCTCACCTTTGGATGCAGTGGGGAATGCGTCATCGCCCCGACGCAGTTGGACAATCCCCCGCGCCGCGCAGCCGTACATTCTTATCCTGCCGAGGATCGGTGGGGTTTTTTGTGGCTGTGGATGGGAGATCCGGCGCAGGCCAACCGGGACAACATTATCGACGTTCCGAATTTCGACAACCCGATTTGGGGCAAGACCAAAACCGGCGCGATGGAGATGGCGTGCCATTACCTCTACATCATCGACAATCTTCTGGACCCCAGCCATGTCGCCTGGGTTCACCTGACCTCATTTGCGGGGGCTGGAACAGACAATCGGCCACTGGATTTGGAAGAAAAGGATGAGGGAGTGATTGTGTCGCGCTGGATCATGGACGAACCAGCCCCCCCTTACTACGCGCCGATCCTGCCCTTTGGGCCAAGCTGTGACCGCAAGCAACATTATGAATGCCGTCTGCCATCGACCGCGATTAATATGTCGGTCTACACCCCGGCGGGCGAGGGCGGGGCAGACCGCGACCTGTCTCCAAATGCGTTCGTGAATATCTCGTACAATTTCATCACGCCGGTGGACGATCAGACTTCGCGCTATTTCTGGTTCCAGCATCGCAACATGCATGCGGATGATGAGGCTATGTCGCAGCGCATGTTCGACGGCGCGGTTATGGCGTTCAACGAAGACAAGGATGTTCTGGAATACGTACAAACCGGCATGGCGCGGCGCAAGACCGGTTATATCAACCTAGGTCTGGATGCAGGGGCGATGCGGTTTCGGTCGCGAGTGGCCAAACTCAAAGCCGAGGAAGACGCTGCGGAATCAGCGGGCTGAAAGCCGCCCGTCGGCACCTTGACCCACTTGTCGTTCTGGGGCCTCGAATACAGCCTTGATGCAAGGGTATTCGGCCAGAATTTCAGCCCCTCCGGGTATTCGGTCTGGCCGCAGGACCCCGTTATCCCAAATGGCCGCTCCATCAACCCGTATCGTTGCATCAAGCACGTTCAACGAAATCTCACCCGGTGCGTAATCGCCGCAGGTATGGAAATGCAATAGTCGCGGATTGCCAAAGGCCGCCCCGCTCCATCGTTCAAAGTTCTTGTGCGCCGGATCGTTAAAGGCGCAACCGGGATGAATGCCCGCATGCCAGGAATGCATCGTGAACGGTTCAAGATCGAACATTTGGCCCACTTTTTCGTAATGCGACGTGGCGCAGCTGATATCTGCCGGGTGGCCCGAAAACCTGGTCAGCGTGCTGTTTTCGAAATGCACAGCCAGAGGTTCGCGCAGCGTACAGTCGTAGGGTTCATAGAATTTCGATCCGGTTCCGACCAGAAATCCATCTTGCATCACAACGCCTGAGAATCCGTTCACCGGCACCGGCGCAAAAACTGACATCGGGAATCGCGCAACGCTGACATCCGCCGCACCAGAAGGCGGAAAGGCTGCACCGGGCCCGCTGAAATCCGTGCCTAGCGGGCAGGTGACATGGATACGAGAAGCCGCCGACAGCAGCGCATTGATCGCATTCTTTAGGGCCACGAATCCAAAGTAGTTTGCACGCCCAAATCCCGAGGCCAGCATCTCGGCATCCAGCGCATAGGACATGATCGGGTGAATATCGGTTATGCCCTCGTCAAAGCGAAGCTGATCTCCGGTGCGCGAAAGAAACAGTGTCCGATCTGCAGATTTCATGGCGTTGATCAGGTCATCCGGCAATCTGGCACCCAGCGGACTAAAGGGAATCGTCTGAACCTGAGTGTTGATCCGATGCCGCCTAGCGCAGTCCAGGACCGCATCACAGATTTCAGCGTCATAGTACCCAAGCGCCTGATCTTCGCAGAGCACCAGGAGGCTGTCTCCGGCTTTGAGACCGCCACATTTGAGCAATAGGTTTTCAGCACCCGCGTAAAGGTCCCGAGATTGCATGCCTGCCGCTCCCAATATGGCTCCCCCTCTGTCTAATACACCGCTCACGTTCGCGTGATCCACAAAAATATCGTGGCAGGAAAAAATTCTACTGACAATCATTCCGCTGGTGCGCATATGGTGTGATCATAAACGACTGGAGGAACCGCGCGATGAGTGCTTGGATCGAAATGGTGCCGGACGAACAGGCCGAAGGCCGTCTTAAAGAGCTGCTGGACAAAGCCCGCACCCCGCATGGTACTGTTGACACCGTGATGCGCGTGCATTCCCTGCGGCCCGAGACAATGAATGGCCATGTGACGCTGTATCGCTCGGTCCTGCATTCCGATGACAACAAACTGCCGTTCTGGTTCCTCGAGGTGGTGGCCAGCTATACCTCGATCCTGAATGATTGCACCTATTCGCTGACCCATCATTTCATGAATGTCCGCAACCTGATAAAGGACCAGCCCCGCAGCGACCGCATCTTTGTTGCGTTGAAAGCGCATCGGCCCGAGGATGAGTTTCAGGGCAAAGAGCTGGCACTGCTCCGGTACGCGGCCAAGTTGACGACAGACGTTGGTAAGATGGTGAAATCCGATTTTGAGGTTCTCAAGATCGAAGGTTGCTCGGATGGTGAAATCCTCGAGGTTAATCAGGTCTGCGCCTATTTCAATTATTCAAACCGGCTGCTCAACGGTCTTGGCGCGACCACAGAGAACGATGTCATCGGGTTCTATAAAGGGGACGAGTGAATAACGGTTTGATTGGTACACGGCCAACGGGTTCACGCTCCATATCGGGCAGATAAGATCCAGTCGCGTACAATCTCGGCCTCTGGGGTCAGGGGGCGCGATTTGGACCAGACCAGGTAAAAGCCTTTTCCGGTTCTCCAGGCCCAGTCCTGCCGCGCCGCCAGCATACCCTGTTGCACCAAAGGTGCCACGATATGATGCCATCCAAAGGCAAAGCCTTCCCCCGCCATTGCCGCTTGCAAGACCAGAGCGTAGTCGTTCAGGCGTAAGCCGGTCCGCGGAGTAACCTCTGTGATGCCAAATTCACGAAACCATTGGTCCCAAGTGGGGCGTTCTCGGATCGGTTCCTCCAGATGGATCAGGCGCTGGTTCAACAAGCTAGGCACACTTCTGAGGGTCACTGCCGCAGCCATGACTCGTGGCGCGGCAACGGGATAGATCACCTCATCATACAGCAAATGCGACTCGCAATCCGCCCAATTGCCATCCCCTAAACGCACGGCAAGGCTGATGGTCTCGACGTTCAGGTCCGGCTCTCGATCGCTGGATTGCAGGCGCAGGTCGATATCGGGATGGTTTTGCTGGAATGACGCGATGCGGGGAACCAGCCAGTAGTTGTTAAAAGCCGACGACGCGCTGAGCGTGACATGATCATTGCTGGCAAATTGGCGGATCGAAGCCGCCGAGTGCGATAACATTTCAAATGCACGTGTGACATCTGAAAACAAACGGTTCCCAGCATTTGTCAAAGTGATCTTGCGGTGGCTGCGTCGGAACAAAATCACTCCCAGCGATGTCTCTAGCTGTTTGATTGAAGCGCTGACGGCAGGTTGCTGCACATTCAACTCTTGCGCCGCTTTCGTGAATGATCCCGTGCGTGCGGCCGCTTCGAAAACGACGAGATGGCGGGGGGAAGAGAGTAGGGACCAAATTTTTTGCATAAATTCAAATTATGCAAAACATCAGTATTTTCAACCGTCACAGAATGCCGGAACGGCGTTATGACACGCTGGACGCAATACGATGAGGGTTGCAATGGCACGGCGTGCACGGACATCCAGACTACGGCAGCAGGCGCATGCAACGGCACCAGCGTCGCCCTACATTCGGCGTAAGGCCCCGTTCTTTGATCTGCTCGACGAAGAACAGGTCGTTCGCCTGGAACAACAGGTGGACTGGATTCTACAGGACGTCGGCATTGCCTTTCGCGACGATCCTGAGGCGCTGGAGTTGTGGAAACGGGAAGGCGCCCGGGTCGAAGGGGATATCGTGCGGGCACCGTCGGATTGGATTCGCGATCTGTGCGCCAAGGCGCCGCGCGAGTTTACTCAGCTTGCCCGCAACCGGGACCGCTCCGTTACCATCGGCGGCCGCAATCAGGTCTTTGCGCCGATCTATGGCGCGCCCTTTGTGCGAGACCTGGGTGGGGGCCGTCGTTATGGTGATATTCAGGCGTTTCAGGATCTGGTCCGCCTGACCTGTATGCATCCAAACCTGCATCACGGCGGCTTTGTCACCTGCGAACCCTGTGACATTCCGGTTAACAAACGCCATCTGGATATGCTGCTTGCCCATATGACACTCAGCGACAAGCCGCATCTGGGTGCGATTACCGAGAGGAGCCGTGCCCAGGACAGTGTCGAGATGGCAGAGATTGTCTTTGGCGCGGATGTGATGGCGGAAAACTGCGTCATCATGGGTAATGTGAACACCAACTCTCCGTTGCTGGTGGACAAGGTCGTGACCGAAGCCGCCCGCGTCTACAGCAGTCGCGGGCAAGGAATGATTGTGGTTCCGTTCATCCTGTCCGGCGCGATGGGCCCTGTTTCGACGGCTGCCTCGGTCGCGCAGGCAATGGCCGAGGCGATGATGGTCTGTGCATATATTCAGCTTATCCGTCCCGGTTCGCCATTTGTTCTGGGGAATTTCCTGTCGTCAATGTCGCTGAAATCCGGTGCGCCGACATTTGGTATGCCCGAGCCTGTAGTTTCCAACTATGCCATCGGCCAGCTCGCCCGCCGCGCGGGTCTGCCCCTTCGCTGCGGTGGCTCGCTGACGGCTTCCAAGATCGAGGATGCGCAGGCCGCGTATGAAAGCGCGGATTCAATGCATTCGACAATGTTGGCAGGTGCCAATTTCGTGCTGCATTCGGCGGGCTGGCTAGAAGGCGGGCTGTGCACCGGGTTTGAAAAACTGATCATGGATGCAGACCGTTTGGGCTCATACCAGAAGGTGTTGGGGCAAGGATTGGATACGTCGGACGAAGCGCTTGCCCGCGATGCCTATGCCGAGGTTGGACCTGGTGGCCATTTTCTGGGCTGCGGTCACACCATGCGCCATTATCAAGACGCGTTTTACGAACCAGCACTCAGCCACAGCGAGAATGTCGAAAGCTGGGAGGATGAAGGAGCCAAGGACATGCGTACCAGGGCTTATGATCGCTGGACTCAAATGCTGAATGACTATGAGGCGCCCCCAATCGATATGGCGCTTCGTGAAGAGCTCGAAACCTTCGTGGCTAAACGCAAAGAGAGCCTGCCAGACGCCTGGTATTAAGGTACCCGATCGCACTGCGATGCAGGTCAACTAAGGAAAAACTCATGCCCGAGATTCAAAAAGACGAAGCCGCCACCGGCAAACCGTTGCCGTCCCACGCCAAAGTCGTTGTCATCGGCGGCGGTGTCGTAGGGTGTTCAATCCTGTTTCATCTGGCCAAGTTCGGCTGGAAAGACGTGGTGCTGCTCGAACGCGATGAGCTGACGTCCGGTTCAAGCTGGCACGCGGCGGGGCAGATTCACACCATCAGTTCGGACCCTAATATCAGCCGCCTGCAAAGCTATACCATCGACTTGTACAAAGAGATCGAGGAAACCTCGGGTCATTCTGTGGGTTTGCATATCACCGGCGGCTTTTATGCCGCCTCGACAAAGGAATGGTATGATTACCTCAAGCGCGAACGCTCCAAGGCACGCTATATGGGCCTGCATCAGGAGTTCATTTCTCCGTCAGAACTGGCTGAACGGCATCCGCTGATAGACCCGAAACACTACTATGCAGCGCTGTGGGATGATCAGGATGGCGATCTTGATCCGTCGGGTGCGACCTATGCTTTTGCCAAATCGGCCCGTGTGCATGGCGCGCAGTATTTCACCCATTGTGGCGTGACGGCCATGTCCCAACGGCCCGATGGGTCGTGGGATCTGACCACGCCGAAGGGGCAGATCAACGCTGAACACGTGGTGAATTGCGGTGGCCTTTGGGCGCGCGAAGTCGGGCACATGTCTGGCATTCACCTGCCGGTGCAACCGATGGAACACCATTATCTGATCACTGAGAAGATCCCCCAGATCGCAGAACGCATGGAGAGCATGGGTGAGGCGGGCCGTCTACCGGCAGGGATCGACTATGAGGCCAACATCTATTTCCGGCAGGAACGTCAGGGGATGCTGCTGGGCACGTATGAGCCGAAATCGACCCCTTGGAAGGTTGACGGCACCCCTTGGGATTTCGGGCATGAGCTGCTGCAACCCGACCTCCACCGCATCGCCGACCGACTGGAGATGTCGTTTGAGCGTATCCCCACCATCGGCGAGGCCGGTATCAAGGACATGATCAACGGCCCCTTCACCTTTGGCCCCGACGGTAACCCGATGATTGGCCCGGTGCCGGGGATGAAGAACTATTGGGTCGCGGTTGGTGTTATGGCAGGTTTCTGTCAGGGCGGCGGCGTCGGGCTCACCATGGCCGAGTGGATGATCGACGGCGAACCCTCGATCGACGTATGGGCCATGGATGTGGCGCGGTTTGGAGAGTTTGCAACGCCGGACTGGGGCACGGTTAAATCGTCCGAAAACTACGAGCGCCGCTTCGTGATGACCTTCCCGAACGAAACTCTGCCAAAGGGTCGAATGCAGAAGACCACAGCGCTCTATGACCGGCTGGTCGTCAAGGGCGCGCGCATGGGGCAAGGGTTCGGTCTGGAAAACGCGCTGTGGTTTGCGGATAGCCCTGAGGACGCGCACGAAGACCCAACCTTCGAACGCAACCGCAGCCACGACTATGTCGCGCGCGAGGTCAAAGCGGTGCAAGAGGCCGTTGGCGGCATCGAAATCGCCAACTTTGCCAAGCATGAATTCAAAGGCGCAGGCGCGCGGGCTTATTTGGATCATGTGCTGGCCGGTTATGTACCCAAACCGGGTCGCCTGACGCTGACCCCGATGCTGACGCCCAAGGGGAAACTGTACGGCGATCTGACCGTGGCGTGTCTGGCCGAGGATCACTTTATTCTGTTTGGGTCCGGTGCCATGCAAGAGGCCCATCGCCGATGGTTTGAAAACGACCTGCCCGCCGACGTGACCTATGCCAATGTTTCAGATGACTGGCACGGCATCGCTCTGTCCGGTCCGAAATCTCGCCAGTTGCTGGCGCGGCTGACGCGCGAGGATGTCTCGGCCGAAGCTTTCAAGTTCCGTGATCTGCGCCAGACTTTTGTGGCTGGTGTGCCGGTGATCCTGAACCGGATCTCGTTCAGCGGTGAGCTGGGATATGAGATCTACTGCAAGCCGCAATATCTGCTGCGACTGGCCGAGGCGATTGAAGAGGCCGGGGCTGATATGGGGTATCGCTGGTACGGTGCGCGGGCGCTGATGTCGATGCGGCTGGAAAAAGGGTGGGGCGTCTGGACGTTGGAGTTCCGCCCGGATTTCAACGCTGTTGAAAGCGGCATGGATGGCTTCATCAACTGGAAAAAGGACTTCGTCGGAAAGGCCGCGACCGAGGCGTTCCGCGCCGAAGGCGTTAAGCAAAAGCTGGTGACGATGACCATCGACGTGGACGGGATTGACGTTTCGAATGACGAAGCGATCCTGAAGGATGGAACAGCCGTGGGCTATGTCTCATCAGGTGGGTATGCACATCGCGTCGGGAAATCCATGGCGATGGGCTATGTGGCGGTGGAACATGCAGAACCGGGAACCACGCTGCAGGTGGAAATTCTGGGCGAATTCTATGATGCTCAGGTCTTGGGTGCACCGATCTACGATGCAAACGGGGCCAACATGCGCGCCTGATCTGCACCAACCACGCAATCGGTGGACTGGCGAAATTTTACATATGCCGGGTCACACCCCCGTCAACCCGCAGGGATTGCCCGGTGATATAGCTGCTGTCATCCGTCAACAAAAACGCCGCCGCTTTGGCCTGTTCCTCGGCCTGCGCCAGGCGGCCAAGCGCGGACATTTCGGCGAATTTGTTTGGCAGATCGAGGCTGTCGGTGAAGCCGGGCAGCAGGCAGTTCATGCGAATATTTGCCGGGCCGTACCGATCTGAAAAAAGCTTGGTGTAGCTGGAAACAGCCACGCGAAAGACGCTGGAGGTTGGGAATGTCAGCGATGGCTCAAAGGCTGAAAACGTAGTGATGTTGACGATCGAACCGCCGCCCTGGGCCTCCATCACCGGGGTCAGTAGCTTGGATAGGCGGATCACGGGTTTTAGCACCATCTCATTGGCGCGGTCCCAATCCTCTTCGGGAATCTCCAGCAGATCACCTTTGGGCGGTCCACCCACATGGATCAGGCAGCAATCAATGCGGCCATAAGTTGTCATTGCCAAGTCAAAGATGGCTTTGGTGTCCTCAGGGATCTCGGCCTTGCCGCGATGGGCGACGCCGCCCAGTTCGTCTGCGAGCAATTCGCAGGACTCTGACGGGGACATCAGCGCCAGTTTGTAGCCCCTGCCGTGCATTTCGCGTGCGGTGGCAGCACCCATTCCGCGTCCACCACCAACAATGAGGCATGTTTTGTCTGTCATCATATGCTCCTGTTCACGCGTCGATAATATCCTGTCCGGTAAAACAAAGGGGTCGGCCCGGAGTGTTCTGAGGCGATGCTACAACCGGATTTGAGGGCTTGACCAGATTGTATCCGGTGAAAGTGCGAACACCCCGCCGCACGCCTCTGGTCACAGTATTATCCTTCTTCGGTTCGCTGATAGTTCTGTTGTTGAAGTGACCCCAAACCAAAACTGGTGAAGATTGCCGTTTAGAGAGGGGAGGCTAGTCCGATCTATTGCTTGGGTTGATCGCTTCGGTGACTGAAAAGCCCAGCGTGCGTTCGGAATTCGGGTCGGCATTGGACGCGGCGCGATTAGCGGCCTGCGGTCAAGGAGCGTCAAGCTTGCGCGATCGCGCAACCCTTATGCGCCTGCTTTCAGCAAATCGCTGGCCTTTTCTCCGATCATGATCGCTGGGGCATTCGTATTTCCGCTGACGATCTCGGGCATGATCGAGCAATCGGCAACCCGCAGGTTGGCAATCCCGTGAACCTTCAGCTTCGGATCGACCACAGATGTTTCCGAGGTGCCCATCGCGCAGGTGCCGGTGGGGTGGTAGATTGAAACAGAGTTTGATCTGGCCCAGTCTAGGGTGCCTTCATAATCGTCGCAGGACAATTTGGCGGATGGTCTAAACTCCTCTGAAATTTTTGTGGCTAGCGGATTATGCTGCGCAATTTTCCGGGCGATATTGACGCCGTCGACAATGGTGCGGCAATCCGTTTCTGTAGACAGATAGTTTGGAATGATCTTCAGGTACGAGGTCGGGTCCGGGCCATTTAGACGCAACTCGCCCCGGCTTTCCGGCCGCAGCTGGCACACCGACATCGTAAACGCGGAAAACGGATGTACGCCTTCGCCAGGGCTGTCGGCCGACCAGGGCTGCACATGGAACTGAATGTCGGGTGTTTCTACCTCGGGTCGCGTTTTCATGAAGCCGGTGGCAAGGCTGGCTGCCATTGTCATCGGACCTGCGCGGAACAGGGCGTATTTCAGCGCGATGCGCGCCTGATTGAATAGGCTGCGGACTTCGTCGTTGAGGGTTGGCTCATTACATTTGTATACCAGCCGCGCCTGCAAATGATCTTGCAACCCTTTTCCTACTCCGGGCAGGGCATGGTACGGCTCGATGCCGTTATCCTTCAGGTGGTCCGGGTCACCGATGCCGGACAGCATCAAGATCTGAGGTGAATTGATCGCCCCGCCGGACAGAATGATCTCACGTCGGATTTTCAGGGTTTTCTCGGAGCCAGAGCGATCACGATAGGTCAGGCCGGTCGCTTGTTTGCCCTCCAGATTAACCCGCGTGACCAAGGCATTAGTAATTATGTTCAGGTTCTGGCGTTTGCGGATTGGTTGCAGATACGCCACTGCCGAGCTGCACCTACGGCCGTTTCGGGTGGTTAGTTGGAAGTAACCTACACCTTCCTGATCCGCACCATTGTAGTCGGGGTTGAACGGATAGCCCGCCGCTTGCGCTGCAGCAACCCATGCATCGCAGATTGGACGCTGGATGCGCATGTTTGACACGGAAAGCGGCCCACCAACCCCGTGGAAATCATCTTCGCCACGTTCCTGATCCTCGCTGCGTTTGAACAGGGGCAGAACGTCCTCCCAGCCCCAACCATCGTTCCCCATCTGACGCCAGCGGTCATAATCTTCCTTTTGGCCCCGCACATAGAGCAAGCCGTTCAATGAGGACGACCCACCCAGAACTTTGCCCCTAGGCCAGTCGATGGAGCGCCCGTTCAGCCCTGGGTCAGGTTCCGTGCGATAGCACCAGTCCAGCGACGGGTTGTGCATGGTTTTGAAATAGCCGACCGGGATGTGAATCCACGGGTTCGTGTCACGTCCGCCAGCCTCAAGAAGGGCCACGGTTGTGTTGGGGTCGGCGCTGAGTCGATTGGCGATTACACAGCCCGAAGATCCCGCGCCAACAACCGCATAATCCACCTCCATGACACTCTCCTTTTCAAGTTGTTGAAAAAAACTCTATGCAAGTTGATCGAATTATACTAGCATTTTTTGATACAAAATGTCTCAATAATTGCAGCTAGGGAGGTAAGCAATGGAGATTGGTCGGAAACTGAGCGGGATATCACGGCGGGATTTCTTCCGCGTAGCAGGCCGTTACGGCATGAGCTCAACGCTGTTGGCGGCAGGAGGGTTCGGAGGCGCGATGAGCTTGGCGAATCTGGCGCACGCTGCCGAATCCACCTATGAGAAGCGTTTCTCGAAAGAACCTAAGCACACGTTGAAATTTGGCGCATCAGGCTTCAACACGCGCAACCTGCTGATTGAGCGCGCCGGTGCGATCGAATTTGCGCGCGATCTGGAAGAGCGCACAGACGGTGAGATTCGGATCGAGTTCATCGGCGATAACCAGATCTGCGGTCAGCTCAGCTGTGTCGAGAAAACTCAACAGGGGATTGTCGACATCTATGCTGCCTCGACCCAGAACTCAGCCGGTGGTGCGCCGTACCTGAACGTGCTGGACTATGCCTATATGTTCCCTAGCCGTGCGGCGCAGTATCACTTCTTCTATAGCCCCGAAAGCCAGCGTATCCTGCGCGACCCGCTGGAAAAACGTCACGGCTTGAAATTCCTGTTTACGCATTGCGAATTACGCGGTTTGCAGATGGGTTCGAACTTTGCCGACAAGCCGACAGTCACCAAGCTGGAGGAGCTTTTTGGCACCAAGAACCGTGTGACGGGCACGCAATTGGGCCGTATCGCCATGCAACTGCTGAACCTTAACCCGGTACCGGTGGCGTGGGAGGAGACTCTGGACGCGTTGAAGACAGGTCTGATCGACGGGGCAGAGACATGGGCGTCGGCCGTGGCGTATGCCAACATGGCACCGGTTGTGTCGCAATCAGTGAACCTGAAGTTCTTCTGCGGCACTGAACACACGTCGATGTCCGCCAAGGTTTTTGACAGCCTCGGCGGTGAATTGCAGGACGCGGTTATGGAGTCCTCATACTTCACGCAGGCCCTGATTCAGGGTGCGAATGAGGCGGCTCTGTTGAACACTGTTGGTTTCTCGGACCCGCAATTGCCTGACACGATTTTCGCCGAAAACGGCGTGCGTCCGGCCTTCCTGGCAGACGATCAGATCAAGCTAGCCGAAGAGATGTGTGCCCCGAACTACAACCCTGAACCTTGGGCGCAGTGGCGTGAGCGTCTGAACAAATGGGCGGGTGGCATCGATACCTATCAGGAAATCTACGACATCGCGCGCGAGATTCCGGCCGATACCCTGCCGGAAAACGTCGAGCCGCGCCGTTGGTGGAAAGGCCAGGCCTGATAGACTTACTGAACCGGCCCCACTGGGCCGGTTCTAACTATACCGATTGGGAGGACGGGGTAGATGTCATTTTGGGCAGATATCGGCGCGATATTCAGCGCCTTTTTCAGCCAGGATTCGTTCGAGATTCAGTCTGCACTGGAATCCGACGCGACCTGGGTGTTGGGCGCGATTGTCTCGGCCCTGGGTGGGCTGTTGATTATGTTGATCTACCGGGCCGTACCGTTCATTGAGCGGCATCTGGAGCGGTCGGTGATGGTGTATTCCTACCTCGCCATTGCCCTGATCATCTTCTGGGGCGTGATCGACCGGTTTGTGTTTAACGATCAAGAGCCGTGGTCAACCACCATTCCCCCACTGCTGTTCATGGTCATGGCGTGGTTCGGAGCCTCATACAATGTCCGCTTGCGCACACATCTGAGCTTCAGCGAGTTCCGCTCGGCCATGCCAAGAGGCGGGCAATTGGCGTGCCTGATCCTTGATGCGGTGCTGTGGTTCATTTTTGCGGTGATTGTCATCGTGACCACCACGCGATTGGTGGCGCTGTCGGCCTCGAATTTTCAGATTGTTCTGGGCACCGACAATATCATGCAGTGGTGGTTCCTTCTGGCCGCGCCGCTGTCGTTCTTTTTGATGGTCGGGCGCGTGTTTCAGAACCTGGCCGACGATCTGAACAACTGGAAAACGGGTGAGCCGCTGATCAAGCAAGCGGTCATAGGGGCAGACTGATGACAGACGGAACCATGGTTACACTGATCTCGCTTGGGGTCACTTTTCTGTTCATGTTGGGCGTGCCAGTTCTGCTGGTGATCGGCTATTGGGTCATCGGTTGTTCTTTTGTTCTGGGTCTAACGCTCGACAATATGGGGGCCGAGCTCTTGAACGTGTTCAACAAGGGTTTTGCCCTGTTGGCGATGCCTTTGTTTATCCTGACTGGAGACCTGATCAATAAATCCGGTATCGCCCGACGACTCAGTGATTTTGCCTATGCCTGTCTGGGATGGATACGCGGCGGGCTGGCGATGGCCTCACTTGGGGCGTGCGGATTGTTTGCGGCGATTTCGGGGTCGAACTCGGCGACGACGGCAACCATCGGGTCAATGTTGCACCCAGAGATGGTGAAAGGTGGCTATGACGAACGGTTCAGTGCAGCGACCGCCGCGGCGGGCGGCACGGTGGGGATCATCATTCCACCTTCGATTATCTTCATTGTCTACGGCTTCCTGATGAACTTGCCGATTTCCGAGCTGTTTGTCGCGGGCATCCTTCCGGGCGCATTGATGGTCTTTGGTATGCAATTCGCATGCTGGATCATCTGCCGTATCAACGGTTGGGGTCATTTGATCCCGCTGCAACTGAACCGGGTGCTGAAAACCGCGTTTGGCGCGTGGCTGGGTTTCTTTGCCATCGGCCTTGTGCTGTGGGGTATCTACACGGGCAAGTTCTCACCCACTGAAGCAGCCGGAGTAACAGTGGGTTTCTGCGTTATCGCGGGTCTGGTCAGCTATCCGATCAACCGCATCATGGGCGCGCGCAACGATATTCCGCCAACCGAGAAAAGCTTTGCTGAAATGTTCGTGGTCGAAGGCTTTACGATCCCCGAGATTCCCTCGATCGTAATCCGTTCGGCCCAGATCACCGGCATCCTCGCGCCGCTGATCGCGATCTCGGTGGTGATGCAGCAAATCCTGTCATTGCTGGGGGCGCAGCAGACCATTGGGGATTTCGTGACCTCGATGGGTGGATACCATGCGGTGCTGTTCACCTCGATGGTGATCGTCTTCTTCTCAGGTATGGTGTTGGAGAGCCTGCCGGTAACGATCATTCTGGCACCGATTCTTGCCCCGATTGCGGCCTCGGTCGGGATTGATCCGATCCATTTCTCGGTGATCTTCCTAGTGGGGGCGTCCATCGGTTTCATCACGCCGCCTTACGGGTTGAACCTTTACGTGGCATCAGGTGTGACTGGTGTGCCTTACTTCCGCCTGCTGCGGTATACGGTGCCATATCTGGTGGCCCTGCTTTCGGTGTGGATTTTGGTGTCGTTGGTGCCCGATCTGGCCTTGATCCTGCTGCCAAATAACTAGAATGTTGCAGGATGGCCGAAACGGAAACACAAGAAAAAGAAACCCAGATCCCGACCAACCTGCGCCTGCTGCTGATCCTTGAAGAGGTGGCCAGGCGTGGCGTCGCCGTCAAACCGTCCGACCTGATCGAAGCATTGGGTCTGGCCAAGCCTACGGTTCACAGATTGCTTCAAACCGCCGAAGCTGAAGGCTTTCTGCAGCGCGATCTGGACGGACGTTCTTATGGCCCTGGCCGCCGTCTGCGCCTGTTGGCGGTCAACACTATGTCGGCTGAACACCTGCGCACTGCGCGCTTGGCCATTTTGCGCAGTGTGGCTGACGAGATTGGTGAAACCTGCAATCTTGCCGTCCCCGACCGAGAAGGGATGATCTATCTAGATCGGGTGGAAACGAAATGGCCATTGCGAATTCAGCTACCGATCGGAACACAAGTGCCGTTCCACTGCACTGCAAGTGGCAAAATGTATCTGTCCACTTTACGTCAAAAGACCCTTGACGGGTTTCTTTCGGCTGGAAATCTAAGCCCTCAAACGGAACGATCCCTAACCGAGCCAAAGGCGCTTTTGGCCGAAATTCGACGCGTCTCAGAAAACGAGTATTCGACCGATGATGAGGAGTTCATGTCCGGCATGACAGCCGTGGCCGTTCCCGTTCTAGACAGGCAAGGCAGGTTGGTTGCGACGTTATCCGTACACGCTCCGACGCAACGCCATGACGTCAGCAGCTTGATGTCGTTTCTGGGGACGTTGCGGGCGGGCGCTGCCAAACTCTCGGGCCTTCTGGCCGAATGACATTTGCCACCGGCCAGCAAACCTAATCAGGTTATGACCAGCGCTCGACCAGGCGCATCACCCAGACCAGAACAATCCCGTACAGCACGTGACCAGCCAAAGCCACCCAGGTGATGCCGGTAAAGTTCAGGAAGAACGGCAGCCCGGCAATGTACGTGATGCCGCCAATGGCAAAGACCCACAGACCAAACCCATAAACAGCTGAGCCAAGGAAAACGTGGCGCCCCTTGAAGATCGCACTCCAGGCCGGGTTGAACACAAAAAGCCAGCCAATCGGATACCCGACCAGACCGACGAGGTAGAAGTGGACAAAATACCCAGCAAAATCACCGTTTGGCAGGCCAAGAGTGCCCAGCAGACTGCGCGCCAATCCATGCGGAGAAAGGCTTGCAAAGCCCAGACCGGGGCTGATCATCTGCCCCCAGAGGTCAAACGCATTGGACGCGAAGAACCCTGAAATGAACATCAAGCCCAGTAGCTGAACGTTGAACTTGGGGAAGATGCCTTGTGAGGAATGCAGGTTTTCAGTCGTCGCCATGAAGAGACCTTTCGTTCCGAATGGATTGCGTTCTGCCCCCTAGATCAGGACGTATCGACCAAATTCAACGAATTGAAAAAATCTCTCACGCATTGGTGACGAAACCCGAGATTGATGCAACATTTACAATTCGCTGAAACAGAGTTCACGAGATTTCTTGGCCGCGTTTCTCAGGCAGTTTGGTGTGGCGTTTAACCGCCGGTCAAAACCTATTCCAGCCACCGATTACCGCATCGAGGAAGTACGTTTCGGGGTCAACAGCGGGTCTTTAGGATGGCCACAGCTTCGTCGAAGGTCTCGACATTCTCTTCCGCGCGCGCCGTTAGATGGGCACCTTCCAGCAGGGCAAGCGCGGCCCGGGCCTCGGCTAATGGGTTCGCGATACCCGTGATCGACGTGTCCTGCAAACCCCGTTCAAATATCGCCGTAATCCGCCCGACCATCATGGCGCGGAACGCCCTGATCTTTTCGATGACTTCATCCGACAGGCTTTCGCGGCTGCTTATCAGCGAGACGCACAGGCACAACGTTTTGCCATCGTTCAGGGCATCGCGATATAGGTCGATCAGCGCCAGCAAGCGCTGCGAGCCGGTGTCAAATTTGGCCTCGATCTTCTGACATTCATCTTCAAGAGTCGCGTGATAGCGCTCCATTAGTGCAGCCGACAGGGCGGCCTTGGTTGGAAAGTGGTAGTGGATCGACGCTTTCCGGATGCCAACCGCTTCGGCCAAATCGGCGTAGCTGAACCCGTCGAACCCACGCGCGCGCGCAGCGTGTTCGGCAACGTCCAGCAAGGCAGTCTTGGTATCGGTTGTCATGCGGGTACACGTCCTTTTGGTTCTACTCACGCCAGCGCGTAGTTCAGGTGAGCATATAATGGCTGCGGTTCCAAGGCGGTAGATGTGTAGGGTTCAAAGCGCTGTAAGCCAACAAAAAAAGGCGCGGGTCTGATAAACCCACGCCGTTGATACGCGCTTGCATAGGAGGTCTGTGAAGGCACTCAGAGATGGCTCATGGCTAGTCCTAGACAGCAGGTGCCTGAGCGAATGGAAGATGGCCGGTCTTCATCCAGACTTTCGCGCCTTCGGGACCTGAAACGGCAGATAGCGTTTCACCTTCGGGCAGGCGAAGCCACCCCGTCTTGTTCAATACATCACTTCCGGTTGTGATTGAACCATCTATGACTAGCACTTCGATCCCGCCAGAGGCGTTCGATTGCAGCAGCGTGCCTGGTTCAAGATGGCTGTAGGTCACGATTTCGCGGTCATCTTTGTGCAAGATTGCTGTGGCCACGCCGTTCACCGGAGTACCGAGTTCGTCTGCCATGTTTTTGCGAAACTGATTGCGGTCATCCATATCGAACTGCCAGAGTTTGACAAAGATTGTGCAACCGGGTTCTGACCCGGGCGTATGTGCGGTTGTTGGAGGGTTGCGTACATAGGTTCCCGTTGGGAAGTTGCCGTGCTCGTCCTGAAAGACACCATCCAGAACAATGAATTCTTCTCCACCCGTGTGGGTGTGCGCCGAAAACTTGCTGCCCGGCGCATAGCGTACAATGGTGGTGGCGCGGGCAACCTCGCCACCGATCCGGTCCAGCATGCGACGATCCACACCCTTCATAGGCGAGGCCTGCCATTCAAGCTGATCAGAGTGAACGACGACGCGGGCTGAAAAATCCGAGTTGAGTTCCATATGTAAGGTCCTTTCGACTTGGGTGGCGGCTTCAGATCAGGCAGCTATCGACGGTCGCGCGGCCATTCTTGCGCGCCATGTCTGCAAATGTGTCAAGTTTTCAGGGACTTCGATTTTTGCGAAATCAGCAAACGCCAAGCCTGCAAAAGCAGTGATATCGGCCATCGAGAAAGTGTCACCTGCCAAAAAATCGTTTTCGGCCAGTACAGAATCCAGATAGGCCATTGTGCTGCTTGCAACTTCTTTCTGTTTGTTGCCCCATTCGGCGCATTGGTAGGTTTCTAGATCAGGCCCCAATCCAGGGGTAGCGTGGTGGAAATAAGTGCTGACCGCGTTCAGCAGGCCATTTTCGGCGCGCAGGTTCATCATCGAAATTCGGGCGCGCTCAATTGCGGATGTCCCGGTCAAAGACGGCCCTTCAAATTCTGCATCTATATACTCGGTGATCGCATTGCATTGCGCAATATGTGTACCGTCCGCCAGTTCCAGACAGGGCACAACCGCATCCGGGTTTTTTGCTTTGAATTCCGGTGTGCGATGTTCTCCGCCCATTACGTCAACCGGTATGAATTCGACCTTGTCCGAAACGCCCTTTTCCGCCAGCGCAATGCGAATGCGGGCCGGGTTCGGAAATCCTTCGACGTCATAAATTTTCATTGCTGAATCTCCTTGGGTTTGTCGATGATGAAGACAATCTACTAGTAGGTAGATAGATTCGCAACTTTTTATTTCCACTGTGATTTGAACATATCAAAGAGTTGTTGGCCCGAGTGATTTCAGACGCTGCGCAACGTCGCAACGAGATAGTCGATCAACACCCGAATTCGTGCGGTGAGGTGCCGGTTTTGCGGATACGCAGCATACAGCCCGACGGACACGGCCTCTTCTTTTTCAAAGATCAGTTCCAGATGCCCCGAGTCCAGAAACGGTTGCGCAGTGTACAGAGGAATGCGACCGATCCCCAACCCGTCCGCCGCCATGTGCGCCACTGCGCGGGGTGAATTTGCGCGAAAATTGCCCGAAACAGGAACCGAGTATTCTCTCTCTGGGCCTTTGAATGCCCAATTGTCGATGTTGTTGCCAATGGCCTGCATCAGGCAGTTGTGTGATGCCAGCGCAGAGGGTTCCTTCGGCGTTCCGTTTTGCGCCAGATAATCAGGGGATACGCAACAGACGATCCGCATATCCATCAGCTTTCGCGCGACGAGGTTCGAATCTTTCATAGCACCGAACCGAATGGCCAGATCGTACCCTTCTTCGACCAGCGAGACATGATGGTCTGACAAGTGCAGTTCGATGGAAACCTTCGGGTTATCAGCCTGAAACGGTTTCAGCAAATGGATCAATTCGGCCGAGCCATAACCGGTCGGGGCCGTGATCCGAATGCGGCCCGCCAATTCGGACTGTTTTTGCTGTACCAACCCTTCCAGCTCATCAAACTGCTCCAACAGGGGCAGGCAACGTTCGTAATAGGCGCGCCCGGTATCGGTCAGGGTAACGCTGCGGGTCGTTCGGTTGAACAGCTGCGCGTTCAGACGATCTTCCAGCTGACCGACATATTTACTGGCCAGTTTGGTACTGATTCCAACCTGTCGGGCCCCTTCGGTAAACGATGAATGTGCCGCCACAGCCGCAAAAGCCCGCATACCTTGCACTGTATCCATTATCTACACCGTGTTCATAGTAAATCACCAAATGGATATATTATCGCCCAAAAGATTTCAATTTATGTCTGGTGCTCAGATGCTGATCTTCAGCCAAACTTCTGAAACAGAAAGAGCCATCAGATGTCCAACCCCATCCGAATTCACAGCTTTCCCTTGTCTGGGCACGCACATCGTGCCGTCTTGTTTGCCAGTCTTGCCGGTATCAAGCATGACGTTATCGACGTTGATCTTGCAGGCGGTGAGCAAAGAAGTGACGCGTTCCTGGCGCTGAACCCGGCCGGTCAGGTGCCAGTTTTGGAGGACGGCGACGCGGTCATCAGCGACAGTAACGCCATATTGATTTATCTGGCCCGGAAATATGCGCCGTCCTACCTGCCTTCGGATCCGGTGCTTGAGGCCGAGGTGCAGAAGTTCTTGACCCTCGCTGCCGGAGAAATCGCCTTTGGCCCGGCAGCCGCGCGATTGATCACAGTGTTCAACGCCCCGTTTGACATCGAATTCACGCATGCGACGGCAGCCAAAGTTCTGACTAAACTGGATGCCCACCTAAAAGGGCGTCAGTGGCTGGTTGGTGACGCGCCGACCATCGCGGATGTCGCCATCTACAGCTACACGGCACATGCACCCGAAGGCGGTGTGCCGCTTGAGCCTTACGGCAACGTACGCCGCCTGCTGGCAAATATCGAGGCGCTGGACGGCTTTGTTCCCATGCCCAGTACAGCAGTTGGGTTAAACGCCGCCTGACTCTGCCCGTTTCGCTGGTCGGCCGTATTGACTAGCGGCTGACCATTCGCCCCCTGTCCACGAGGTGCGTCATGAATACACAATTCAAAGCGGAAACTTCACCATTCCACGCAGGTGAGCAAGAGATGCAGTCCCGTATCGGCAAAAGGGACAAAATGGAGGAAATGGGTCGGAATTTCATCCGACCTTTCATGCCTGAACAGCATCGGGAGTTTTTTGGTAAGCTCCCATTCCTCGTCGTCGGCAGTGTCGGTTCGGACGGCTGGCCATGGGCCTCGATGATTTCTGGCAGGCCCGGTTTCCTAAGCTCGCCGCATGATCGGCGTCTGGATGTAAGCGTGAAGCCGTTGGATGACGATCCGCTTAGTGCCGCGCTTGAAGCCGGGGCTCCAATCGGCGTTGTCGGGGTAGAGCTGTCCACCCGCCGCCGCAACCGGATGAATGCCACCGTGGGTCAAGTCGGTAAGGGTGGCTTTTCACTGGATGTCGTTCAGTCCTTTGGAAACTGCCCGCAATACATTCAAACGCACGATGTTTCGTTTATTCGCGCGCCTGAGGCTGTGATCGAGCGCCGCCGCAGCGATCGGTTTTTTAGTCTGGATACAAAGGCACGGGATAAAATCACCGAAGCCAGTTCATTTTACGTTGCCAGCACCGCAAATACCGCCGAGCATGTCGGCGTTGATGTCTCGCACCGGGGCGGGAAGGCAGGGTTCGTCAAGGTTGAGGGCAACGGCCTTCTGGTGCCGGATTTTTCCGGCAACAACTTCTTCAATACGCTGGGCAATTTTTTGGTGAACCCAAGGGCGGGCCTGCTGTTTCCGGACTATCAGACCGGTGATCTGTTGATGCTGACCGGATCGGTCGAGGTGTTGCCTGATGACCACCCCGACATCGCAGATTTCCAAGGTGCTCTCAGGGGCTGGCGGTTCGAACTAGATCATGGTCTGCGCATCTATGATGCCTTGCCGTTTCGGGCCGATTTTCTGGAGTTCTCGCCCAACAGCCTGATGGCTGACAACTGGCAGGCCGTTGACTCCCGGCAAAAGGCCGAGGACCTGCGTCACAAATGGCGGCCCCTGCGGGTTTCCGACGTGCAGGACGAAAGTGAAACGATCCGGTCCTTCACTTTTGAGCCTGTGGATGATCTGCCTTTGTTATCCTTTGAAGCAGGCCAATTTCTGACGGTTCGGGTCTATCCCGATGGCACCACTCCAGCAACCCGAACCTATTCGGTTTCCTCAGCGCCTGGCGACGCAGGGTATCGGATATCCGTCAAACGCGAGCCGGGTGGTGTGGTTTCGAATTACCTGCATGACAGGCTTTCAATCGGTGATGTTGTCGAGGTCAAAGCCCCTCAGGGCCAGTTCTATATGAATGCGGCCAACACGCGCCCCGCCGTATTGTTTGCCGGTGGTGTCGGAGTTACGCCGATGATGTCGATGACCCGGCACGTGTTGAACGAGGGTGCACGAACCCGTCACACGCGGCAACTGACCATTTTTCATGCTGCGCGCACTGTGGCGGACCGTGCCTTTCATGACGAATTGCGCTGGGCAGAAACTAAAAGCGAAATTCGCTATATCTCGGTCATTTCACAGCCCGAAAGCTATGCCCGCGTAGGCGTGGATTTTGACGAAAAGGGTTACATTACTCCCAATATGATCCGCGACAGGCTGGCCCTGGACGACTATGATATTTTTCTGTGCGGCCCGGCGCCATTCATGCAAGCTGTCTATGACATGCTGCGTGAATTAGGGGTCGCGGACGGTCGGATCTTTGCCGAAAGTTTCGGGCCTGCCTCGCTCAAACGTCGTATTGATGAGGCTGCTCCGCGTTTCGAACCCGAGCCAGAGGCCGAGGCGGCCACGGTCACGTTCCAAGCCAGTGGCCGGGACGTTAAGTGGGAGCAAGGAGACTCCACTTTGCTTGAGGTCGCCGAGGCGCAAGGGCTGACACCGCCGTTTTCGTGTCGTTCAGGCTCTTGCGGAAGCTGCCTGACCCGCAAAATCGCGGGCAAAGTTGCCTATCGCACTGAACCGACGGCTGACCATTCAGAAGACGACGTGCTGATCTGTTGTGCGGTTCCGGCAGATGGGTCTGACGCGGTGGTCCTGTCCCTTTAAGCCCTACCTGTACTCAGTGGAATGAAGGACAACCCTTGCTCTTTTACCCGGCGGGTGCCACGACTTTGCACAGTGTGCGTGAAGCCAGGCGCAAATGCTGTTCTATAAGCAAGGCATATTGCCAGACATTTGATTAGGTGAGGACCCCCAATGACAAACTCAAGTCTCAGAACTACATCGGGAAATGGTCGTATCTTCGATAGCGTGCTTGATACGATCGGCAACACCCCGACGATCCGAGTCAATAATCTGGGGCCGAAGGGCGTCAATCTGTTTGTCAAATTCGAGGCCTTCAATCCGGCAGGCTCGGTCAAGGATCGTCTGGCCGTCAATATCATTGAAGCCGCCGAACGCAGCGGTGCACTAAAACCTGGTCAGACAGTTGTCGAGGCAACCAGTGGCAACACCGGCATCGGTCTGGCGATGGTCTGTGCGCAAAAAGGCTATCCGTTGGTGGTCACAATGGCCGAGAGCTTTTCAACCGAGCGCCGTCAATTGATGCGAATGCTGGGGGCCAAGGTTGTGTTGACCCCCAAGGCCGAAAAAGGGTTCGGAATGTATCGCAAAGCCGCCGAACTGGCCGAACAGCACGGCTGGTTTCTGGCCCGGCAGTTTGAAACGCAGGCAAATGCCGAGATCCACGCAGCCACGACTGCGCGTGAGATTATGGGTGACTTTGATGGTCAGCGGCTGGACTATCTTGTAACCGGCTATGGCACCGGCGGCACGGTCACAGGTGTTTCGAGGGTTCTGCGCAGCGAGAGACCGGAAACCAAGATCATACTAACCGAACCCGCGAATGCGCAGTTGCTGGGCAGCGGCATCGCCACCGAACGTGGCAAGGACAATGACCCAATCTCCAGCCATCCCGCCTTTGAACCGCATGTGATTCAAGGCTGGACGCCTGATTTTATCCCGTCAGTCCTGCAGGAAACCATCGACAACAGCTATTATGACCAGTTGATCCCCGTGGCAGGACCCAGCGGCGTCGAGTGGGCGCAAAAACTGGCCAGTCAGGAAGGTATTTTGACTGGTATTTCCGGCGGCGCGACCTTTGCTGTTGCGGTCGGCATTGCTGAAAATGCGGAGCCCGGCGCGTCGGTCCTGTGCATGTTGCCCGATACCGGCGAACGTTACCTGAGCACGCCCTTGTACGAAGGTATCCCGGTAGAAATGACGGATGAGGAAAGGACAATCTCACAATCGACGCCCGGGTACCACATCGACTGACCCCTGCCGGGAAAGCGTTTCTTGCCTAATGCCGCCCGTAACTGCAATGATAATGGCAGCTTAGGGGGTGAGTACCTGTTCACGATTGGTATTCTGCAACAGGCAGGAGAAAGCTTTATGCGTAAAGGTCGACTGATCCTGATATCCATAATTGCATTGTCCTGGGTCACTATCTTTGCTTTCGCGTCCCAGCTTAGGGCGCAGGAGGCCACAGCGCCGCTCGTGCAAGACCAGACCTGGGACGATGTAAAGTCGATCATGGACCGTCGCTGTGTCGTTTGTCACAGCTGCTATGATGCGCCCTGCCAGTTAAAACTGACCTCGCCCCAGGGGCTGCTGCGGGGGGGCAGTAAACAGGCCGTTTACCACACCGAACGTCTGACGGATGCCCAACCCACCCGCCTTGGAATAGATGCACAGACCGTTCCTGAATGGCGGGCGTTGGGGTTTCACTCAGTCCAGGGAGAGGCCGATACCCCGGGCCTGCTTGAACGGTACGTCGAGCTGAGCCGCCAGAACCCCTTGCCTGTCGACGCCCCCCTTCCTGATGTACTTGGTTTGGCACTTGATCGCCCGTTGATCTGTCCGACTTCGGGTGAGTTCGACAGATTCAGCCGGCACCATCCACAGGCAGGTATGCCCTACGCTGCGGCACCGCTAGCAAATGATGACTATCAGACCCTCATGGCCTGGGTGCGCAGCGGTGCGCCGTTACCCTCAGGAACCGCCGATATTCCTGACGAGATTCAGAGCCAGATCACAGAATGGGAATCTTTTCTGAACACGGACGACCTGCGCAGTCAGTTGATGAGCCGGTATCTTTATGAACATCTGTTTCTGGCCCGGCTTCATTTCGACGGAGAAACGCCAAGACGGTTCTTCCAACTCGTGCGCTCGACCACCCCATCCGGTGAAGACATTGATATTATCGCGACGCGACGTCCTTTTGACGATCCGGGGTCTGACACGTTCTACTACCGACTGCATGAAATCAACGAAACCATCGTGCACAAGGAACACCTTGTTTACACACTCGGGCCGGATCGCATGGCACGGTTTCGGCAGTTGTTCCTCGCACCCGATTGGACGCTGACCGAACTGCCGCGTTACGGAGATGCGGAAGGTGGTGATCCGTTCAGTACTTTCATGCAGATGCCCGCCAAAAGCCGCTATCAGTTCCTGTTGGATGACGCGCTGTTTTTCGTGCGCAGCTTTATTCGCGGTCCTGTCTGCCACGGAGAAACAGCAGTTGATGTGATCGAGGATCGGTTCTGGGTCAGTTTCCTTGACCCGGACGCGGATTTGTCGATCACAAACCCAAGCTATCTGGAGGACGGGGCCGCGTATCTGGAACTGCCCGTGTCACTGGCTGGCGGGAACGCGTTGGACGCATTGCACGGTCTCTCGCACAAAAATCAGGTTCGGTATCTTGAGTTCCGAGATGCCAGATACAGGGATGCTCCGGTGTACCAGACCGGGTTCGATTACAGCTCGATATGGGATGGCGACGGCACCAACCCAAATGCGCTGATAACGGTGTTTCGGCATTTCGACAATGCGTCAGCCATGACCGGTTTCCACGGCGGCATTCCCGAAACGGCTTGGGTCATAGATTTCCCGATCTTCGAACGCATCTATTACGATTTGGTGGCAGGTTATGATGTTTTCGGTCGGGTTGAGCATCAACTGTCCACGCGGCTCTACATGGATGAATTGAGAATGGAGAGCGAGGACACATTTCTGTTTTTCATGCCGAAAGATGTCCGGCCGCGGATGCATGCAAACTGGTATCAGGGTGCGCTGGCCGAACTGCACACTTATTGGCACAGGCGGCGCGTGGATGACGATTTCCCCAGCGGTATTGATTTTGAAACGACCTCGCCCAAACAGGAGTTCCTTCTGGCGCTGCTTGAGCGCGGCAATGGGTTGTGGTCCGTCAAGGACCCGATCAACCGGTGCGCCCAGGGGGATTGTTCTGAAGGTGATGCCGATAGTGCGGCGTCTGCGCTGCGTGACCTGGCGGACCAGCGCGGCGATTGGGTGAAGTTTTTGCCGGACCTGTCCATTCTTATTCTTGAGGATAACAGCGGAGCGACGGAATTGTTCACCCTTGTGCATGACAAGGCGCACTACAACGTCGCCTTTCCGTTCGATGAAGAAGCGCGCCGGGACCCGGCGGCAGACGTTGTGACGATTGTGCCGGGGCTGATCGGCAGTTACCCGAATTTCTATTTCAAAGTCGGACAGGATCAGCTCAGCTCGTTCACGACTGCTGTGAAATCAATACGTTCGCAAAGCGACTTTATGGCAGTGGTGGCGGATTATGGAGTACGCCGGACCAGCCCCGATTTCTGGGCATTGAGCGACCGGATCAATGACCTGTTTTTGGACCAGAAACCGATCCAGGCGGGCATCCTGGATCTCAACAGATATAAAGACCCCAAATCGGGCGATGATCCCACCTGAACTTGCCCGGTTCCCGTTTGGCGCCTAAGTTAACATAATGTGGTCTTTTTCGAGTATCCGTCCGGACTATAGCCGGGCCGAGCGTTTTAGTGATGGTGTCGTTCACATTGTGGGCGTGGCGTCCGCAGTTATTGCGGTTCCAGTGCTGATCACGACCACTGCCTTGTATCGGTCCGAGCCTGAGGCCGTGCTTGGTGCCTCGGTCTATGGCGTCACTTTGTTATTGATGCTTACGTTTTCCGCCCTGTACAACATGATCGAAAGTGACAAATGGACGGACCTTCTGCGTCGTCTCGATCATTCCGGCATATATGTGAAAATTGCCGGAACCTATACACCGTTCCTGTTGCTGTCCGGTACGCAGGCCCCTGGTCTTTTGATTGGTTTGTGGTCTTCGGCAACCCTTGGATCACTGTTGAAATTGATCGATCCCGCCCGTTTCCGGTGGTTCGGCCTTGGTCTTTATCTGTTGATGGGCTGGGCGGCGGTATGGGCTGGACAGGACATGCTGACAGAGCTTTCGCCGACAGTATTCTGGCTGATGATCGCTGGAGGTGTCGTGTACACCGTTGGTGTTGCGTTCTTTCTGCTGGACTGGATGCCCTTCCATAACACGATTTGGCACGTCTTTGTATTGACCGGGAGCGTTCTGTTCTTCATCGCAGTTTCAGTGCGGGTTCTATTCGTGTCGCACGGGAGTGTCTGAAATCTGGTGCACTATTGGTCGGCTCGGTCTGCGGTTCCGCCAAATATCACAGGCGCGTCGCCTTCGGACCAGGGTGGGTATTTACTCATGACGCCAGCAAAGGTTTCGCTTTCCAGAAAGCGATCCAGCCAGGCAATCAGATCTGGCCAGGGCTGAGCATCAAACCATGCTCTGTCTACATGGGCAAACTGACGGACAAACGGAAGCAGGGCGAGATCGGCAATGGTTGGTTTGGTCCCCAATAGCCATGCTCGCCCGCTCAATCTGGTGTTTAGATCAACCAGAAAAACGGCGGCTTTTGCGCGTTCAGTCTGATGGTCCAACTCCGGGTAGCGAACGGCGTATTTGGTGTGATCCAGAGCGGTTTTGAACGGGCCATCGTTTTTGGCAATCAGGTCCCAGCCCTCGTCTGGCATGTTCAGCAGTTGGTGCGGATCATTTTGCCCGAGAGCCCAGATCATGATATCCAGACTTTCATCCAGAACCCGATCTTTCAGACGAAGCGCGGGTACGGTGCGTGACGGTGATGTTTGTACAAAGGCCTGTGGTTTGTCCCGCAGCTGAATTTCACGCAGTTCAACCTTTACACCGGCAGAGGCGATAGCAAGCCGGGCTCGGATGGCATAGGGGCAGCGACGGAAAGACCAAAGGACAGGAGACTGGATCATGCGGAACTCTATCCGAAAATTCCACGGTCTCGTCAAACGCTGACACGCCTATGCCTGACCAATGAAAGGGTACATCTTTCGTTAAAGCAGGTGTACTGCCCGGACTGCTGCTCCTTAGAACGAGCTTACTCGCTCGATAAGCCAGTAGACGGACACGCATCCGATGGCATAGCCGGTCGCGGATCTGGTGACTGAATGGCCACCAGAGGTCATTGATCTCGAAAGCAGGCGCCAAACCGCAGCAACCGACGCCAAAACGGCGATAAACGCAAGTTGGCCAGCTTCCACTCCTAGATTAAAAGCAAGCAGTGCGGCCGGGATGTCCTGAGGCGGCAGGCCAATTTCTGACAATGCGCCGGCAAACCCAAGCCCGTGCAGCAGACCAAAGCAAAAGCAAACAATCCATGGGTATTGTTCGGACAGCCTGAGCTGGCCGTCTTTGTGTTTGATGATTTCAAGGGCAAGAAACACAATCGATAGTGCGATCACGGCTTCGACCGGACTGGAGGGAACTCGTAGAAACCCAAGGGTAGCCAATGCCAGCGTTATCGAATGTGCAACTGTAAAGGCAGTTACCGCCCCAACTAACCTCCAGCGGTCACGAACCAATACAAACAATGCAAAAACAAACAGAAGGTGATCCCATCCTTCCAGAATATGTTCGAAACCCAGTTGGAAGTAGCTGACCAATACGGACCACGTGGTTGGTTGTGACGGAATCGTCAGTTCCGGTGCCTCAGGCGAAAAGCGCAGTGTAGCAATGTCCGAATTCAGGGGCTGAATGCGCATCAGAACATCGTTTCTTTGCACTTCAAGCCCGTCGATGGTGATCGTGTGTCCTGCTATTTCAGCCTCGCACTCGGCCACCCATGCGGATACCCAAGCATTACGGTCAGACACCGGTTCAGGGCCTTGTGCCGGGGTGCAGTGCACAGGCAGGATCGCGTCGATGCGCATCGGCTGTCCCTGAACGTCCGGTATGCGCCACACCACCCGCCAAGTGTTTGGGGCCAGTTGTCGAAGGTCAAGATATCCCGGATCAAGCGCGTGGGCGTACGCGAGCTTTGGTAAGAGCACGAAGAATACCGCCATCACACAGATGAACGCTTTCATTGCGCGTTCCCCAGGGTCTCTGGCAGGTCAATCTGGTATTGCGCAGCAAGGGTTTCATATTGCGCCTGCGCGAGTTCGTTGGCTGCGTCCCGGCGCCACGCCATCAAAACCTCGTCTCGGATGTCGTTGAGTGGTGGCACAATCCGGTTGCGTTTTTCGGCAACGCGGACCAGATGCTGCCCGTACCCAGACGGGATAGGACCGGACCAGATGCCCGGTTCCAATGTCTCAAGACTCGTTGAAAAACCGCGTCCGAAAGTTGCATTAATTGCGCTGTCCGCCGATAGCGGCATGGATCGCGTCAACAGGGTCGGGGCGCCAACACCCGTCCAGTCTGCGCCTGAATTCAGCAACGCAAGCGCTGCTTCAACGTCATCCTTTTGCGGAGCCTCTCCGAGAAAGACTTGATCGAATGCAAATTGGCGGGGCGTTGTGAAACCCGCGGGGTTCTCCTGCACATATGCAGTCAGTACAGAATCTTCTGGTTCCACGGACGATGCGATTGCATCGGTCAGAAAGTCCATTTTTTGCGCAAGCCGCGCCCGGATCACCTGATCCCCCCGGTCCAATCCAAGCTTTCGGGCTTCTCTGACCAGAACCTCTTCGCGAACCAGCGCATTAACGAGGGTTTGCAGCTCTGCCTGCGTAGGGGGTCGTTTCCAGGTGGTTTCAAACCGCGCGGTCAAAAGTTTTATGTCACCTTCGTCGATGATTATGGTCTCATCTTGCTCTTCTGTGTCTATCGGAGGTGTAACCAGGTAGAACCAGCCAAAAATCGTAACACCGATCAGGATGAAGTGGAACAGAGGTTCTTTCAATACACGCATGACCATTCCTGAAAGCACGCCAGAACAGTCTCAACCGTAGGGATTTACCGCTGAACGAGTCAATCGGCTCCGCCGCCTGTTTGGGTTGCTTTCCAAAGCTATAGTGGAAATCCAGGGGCGACGCTGATCGCCCCTGGAAGGGGGTGTTCGCGAGTGATTGCTCACTCGCTGGGGGTGTACCATATCGGCGAGGAATACGCGCGTTCCTGATGAACAAGCTGAGTCTCTGCTGGTAGATCAATTCCAAATCTGACCTTATCGTAAAGCACCCAGCGCGGTGTCGGGATCTCCAAGACCCGTACGTAGTAGAACGCCCGGTCATTCGGGTCGAAATCAGGATCGCTCCAAACAGTCAGCAGTTCGGATGCGCCGATTGTGTTGCTCCAGCTGGCGGTGTCCAGATCTACGGTATTGCCAACTTCGGGCAGGTTCCCGTCTGCGTCCAAGGTGCGGTCGTCTGACCATGCGACGTCATAAACCTTTTCCTGCATTTCACCCTCGGCATCCAGCCAACCCTTCACGACCTGTACCCGATCAAGGTTTGCGCCGATTGGATCACGCAGGGCGCCGATCAGAAAATTCGGTGCGCCATCCCCTTCGCGCGGTCGCAGATCGCTGCCCATTGGGACGCCCTTTGTGTAACCCACATCGGCCACCAGCCTGGTTAGCATATCGTCTTCGGTAAAGTCCCAGCCGCCAAAAAAGCGCAAACCGATCCTCGGCCCGGTGGTGGCATAAGTCTCACGGCGTTTGAATGCATCGAAAATGGCCGAGCGCGTGTTTTCGGACGCCCATACAGCGGTATAACCGGACGCCACCAGCAAATCCCCTGGAATCTCACCCAGTTCGTTGGCGATGAACGGGTGTTCGATTCTGCGCGCCGACGGTTCCACGCTGACGGACTTGCCAAAGAAGTTATCCTCTTCAGCGGTTGCCAGAGACGTATGGCTGTCCGTCGCACCGCCCATGCCGAACTTGTAAGGGTTCACGCCGAACTTTTCTTCCAGCATCAAACCGCGTTTGAGCGCCTCGCGTGCATACTCGCCCGCCAGCATGTCTTCGGTCTTCAATTCAGTGATGTCGAGGTTGCCGACGTCCCAGTTTTCATAATCCGCAAAGGGGTCGTCGGGGCTCAGATAAGGGTGCGCTTCGCCGTCACCCTTAATCTGCGTGACCTCGTAATGAGGTTCCCACCGCGCGCGGTTTTGAACGTATTCCTCGTCGACCTTGCCGCCATGGTAAGTGTCTTCGGTCGGAAACATCCAGCCATTTGACAGATTGCCGTTATGGGCAAAGGCCACGGCACGGCCACCGGTCTTGGCCTCATACTCCTCAAGCCATGCGTAGAGCGCCTTGGGGTCGGTGTCACCATATGGCGGCTGCGTAACGGGCGGCACAACCTGCAAGGCGCGGATCGGCCCGTCGCGCAGCATCACGTTTCTGTGCAAGTTGAACCCCTTGGGTACCGAGGTCCACTCGAAGCCGATGAACGCCGTGAAATTGCCCGGATCGTTATGACGTTCTGCTGCCAGAACGATGTGTTCCCAGGTAAAGGCGAAGGCGTCCGCGCCGGGGCTATAAGACTCCAACAGAATTTCGGGCAGCGTCATCTGAGAGAAATTTGTTATAATGTCGAACGCTGCCTTGCCGGCTTCTTCTCCGCCCGCTTTATACCCCTCGTACCATTCCAGACCCTTGGGATCGGAAAGCACACCAGGCTTACCTGCCTGCAGATCGGGGGCAAAACCCATCAGGTCGGTATGATCCGTCAGCACCATCCAATCCAGAGGTCGTGCCAGCCGTACCGGCTGTCCGGTAGACGAAATCACCTGTTCGCCCTTGGCAAAGCGCCACGCTTCGTCTGGAAGCAATGTGTTGCCAAATGCACCGGCATCCAATGAAAGCCCAGTGTGCAGATGCGTGTCGCCCCACAGTGGACGTTCGGGAAACGAACGGTTGGCATATGGGGAAAAGGGGCGCTCGGCAAACGTGCCTTCAGCTGCTTCTTTGCTGGGTACCGCATCGGCGATTGCGGCGGCTGGTATAGAAATCAGTGTCACGAAGAAAGTAGTCACTCGAAGCATTGGAACCTCCCCATTCAATGCAGTCGTGCGCTCAAAATACATAAGCGTGATGTTCATTATACATCACCGATTTAGAATATCATGATTTTTATCCAATAAGTGAAAGCCCGGTATCTGAGAAGTGATGCGAGGGTGCTCAATGCCGCAAATGCCTTGTTTAAGAACTTTGGCAGGAGCGCTGTTGGACGGCCTGTTCCTGGGTTCGCCCGACGTCCCTTTTTGATGGGAATGTCAAGGCTGACGACGGGGCGTATTCTTGCTTGCTTTGCAGATTCAAGTTGTAGTTTTGACGTTTATCGATATTAGAGAGAGCAGGCATGGAGTTTTGGATAGATTATCGATAAAATGGAAAACACCACTCCCACTTGGACCCGTGAGGCGGCGCAAGCCGTATATGATCTTCCTCTGATGGACCTGTTGTTTCGCGCGCAGACCGTGCATCGCGAGAATTTTGATCCAAACAAAATTCAGACGTCCAAACTGCTGTCGATCAAGACAGGCGGTTGCGCCGAGGATTGTTCCTATTGTTCGCAATCAGCGCGCAACGGCTCGAAACTTTCGGCATCCAAGCTGATCGAGGTCGAGCGGGTGCTGTCGCAGGCGCGTAAGGCGCGTGACGGTGGTGCGACCCGTTTCTGCATGGGCGCGGCTTGGCGTGAGCCAAAGGATCGGGATATGGATGCCCTGGTGGCTATGGTCGAGGGTGTTCGTGAAATGGGCATGGAAACCTGCATGACGCTGGGCATGCTGGACGACAATCAAGTCATCCGTCTGCGCGACGCGGGCCTCGACTATTACAACCATAACATCGATACCTCGGAACGTTATTACCCCGAAGTAATCACTACCCGCACCTTTGCGGACCGGATCGACACAATGAACCGGGTGCAGGATGCCGGGATCAAGGTGTGTTCGGGCGGTATCCTGGGCATGGGCGAAGAGATCGGCGACCGCGTCGATATGCTGGTCACGCTGGCCAATATGGGTCCGGCGCCCGAGTCCGTGCCGATCAACATGCTGATGCCGCAGGAAGACACACCGCTGGCTGACGCCAAGCCGATTGATCCGATCGAGTTTGTCCGCGTCATTGCCACCGCGCGGATTATGATGCCGAAATCCTATGTGCGCCTATCCGCTGGACGCAGCGACATGAGTGATGAGCATCAGGCCATGTGCTTCTTGGCCGGTGCAAACTCGATCTTTGTGGGTGAGACGCTTCTGACTGCTGAAAACCCAGAAGAAGACAAAGATGCGATCCTGTTTGCAAAGCTGGGCCTGCAAGCGGAAACTGTGGCCGGGCAAAGCCTTGCGGACGCTGCTGAATGAAAGCACTGGGTCGTCTGAACTCAATGCTGGAAACACTGGGTGCCCGGCATCGCCGCCGGGTATTGGCCCCGACGCGTGGGTTGGACTTTGCCTCGAATGACTATCTTGGTCTGTCGCAATCCCGGTTCCTGAAAAACGCTGCGCAGCAGGCCCTGGACAGGAGCGTGCCGCTGGGATCGGGCGGATCGCGTTTGTTGCGCGGCAATCACCTGGAACACGAGGCATTGGAAAGGGAAGCGGCCGCGTTCTTCGGGTCCGAAGCTGCATTGTTCATGGGCGGTGGGTTTCAGGCCAATCAGGCAATTTTCTCGACCCTTCCAGCTGCCGGAGACCTGATCTTGTTTGATGATCTGGTTCACGCCAGCGCGCATGAAGGCATGCGTACGGGCCGCGCGGATACACGGTCGTTCGCCCATAACGATGTCGCGGATGCGAGGCGCGTTCTTTCGGATTGGTTGGCCGCCGGAGGGATGGGACAGGTCTGGATCGCGGTGGAAAGTGTCTATTCCATGGAAGGTGATCTTGCGCCGCTGAATGCGCTGTCTGATCTGGCTGGCGAATATGATGCCGTTCTCGTTGTGGATGAAGCCCATGCCACCGGAGTTTTTGGCCCACTAGGCAAAGGTTTGGCTCATGGTCTGCCAGCCGAGGTTCTGACCCTGCACACGTGCGGTAAGGGTCTGGGAGTGTCAGGCGGTTTAATCTGTGGAAGGCAGGTGATGATCGATGCGCTGATCAACCGCGCGCGGCCTTTCATATTTGCAACAGCCCCGTCTCCGTTTAATGCCGCCCTTGTGCGCGCGATTCTTACACATCTGCAAGCGGACCCAGGCCTGACCGAAGCTGCGAATGCCCGTATGCACTATGCGCATACCGAAGCCGCGCGTTGTGGCGTGCCGCAGGACGCGTTGAACAGCCAGATCATCCCGGTCATTCTGGGCGACGATGCCCGGACCATGAGCACGGCCGCCGACGTGCGGGCGCAGGGGTTCGATGTTCGCGGCATCCGACCGCCAACGGTTCCGCGCGGCACGTCGCGGCTGCGGATTTCGATCACCGGCAACGTGACACAAACGGATATCACCGCCTTGTTCGAAACTCTGGCACAGCATCAAAGCGAGGCAGCATGAGTACCGTCATCGTCGTTGGCACAGATACCGGTATCGGTAAAACCGTTTTTGCTGCGGGTCTGACCGACGCTCTTGGCGCGTGTTATTGGAAACCGGTGCAATCGGGCCTGGAAGAGGCAACGGACTCTGAAACGGTAAAGGCATTGACCGGAGCCGATGTGCTGCCCGAAGCCTATCGTCTGAACATGCCTGCCTCGCCGCATTTGTCGGCCGAGGAAATGGGGATCGAGATTGACCCAGCGCGTTTGACCTTGCCACAGGTCTCTGGCCCTATGGTCGTCGAAGGTGCAGGCGGGTTGATGGTGCCTTTGAACCGCGAGGTCTTTTTCCTTGACGTGATTGCCCAGTGGCAGGCTCCGGTGGTTTTGGTTGCGCGTACGGCTCTGGGAACGATCAACCACACAACCTTGTCCCTGATGGCGCTGCGCAACGCTGGATGCAACGTGATAGGCGTGGCTTTTGTTGGGGATGCCGAGCCGGATGTGGAACAGACGATCGCCCAGATGTGCAAAGTCCGGCATCTGGGGCGCCTACCTTTCATCGACAACCTGTCCCGTGAATCAGTGTCAGAGACCTTCATCGCTATCGACACGGATGCAATCCGGAGCGCTCTGTGACCCCGCTCGAGTTTGACGCCCGCCATCTGTGGCACCCGTATACCAACGTGTTGGAACCGGGCCCGATGCATCTGATCACCGGGGCCGAAGGCGTCTGGCTAACCCGCGATGGCGGAATCCGCATGATTGATGCAATGTCGTCCTGGTGGTGCGCGGTGCATGGGCATCGTCACCCGGCCATCATCAGGGCGATGCAGGCGCAATTGGAGGATATGCCGCATGTGATGTTCGGTGGCTTGACCCATTCGCCCGCGATTGAGCTGGGTCGACGGTTGATCGATCTGTTGCCTGACGGGCTGGACCGTATTTTCTACAGTGACAGCGGGTCGGTTGCCATCGAAGTGGCGTTGAAAATGGCAGTGCAGTACCAGATGGCCCAGGGCCGCACCGGGCGGACGCAGTTTGCCACCATTCGCGGCGGCTACCACGGTGACACCTGGAAAGCGATGAGTGTGTGCGATCCCGTCAACGGGATGCATGGTCTGTTCGCGGGGGCATTGTCCGTTCAGCATTTTCTGCCGCGCCCGCAGATCGCGTTTGGGCAGGACTGGTCCGAAGATGGCGACCTGAACGGGTTGAACGCGCTGGAACAGCTGCTTGAGACCAAAGCCGATCAGATCGCGGGATTGATCCTTGAACCCGTCGTTCAGGGCGCCGGGGGAATGTATTTCTACCACCCGATATGGCTGCGGCGCGCGTATGAGATGTGCAAGTCGCATGACGTGCTGGTCATATTCGATGAGATCGCCACAGGTTTCGGTCGCACCGGAGAGCTGTTTGCGCTGCACCACGCCGATGTGGTGCCGGACATCCTGTGTTTGGGCAAGGCTTTGACCGGCGGGCATATCACGCTGGCCGCTACGATTACCACTGAAACCGTCGCGCGCCGGATCGGCGAAAGTGAGGCCAGCGTGCTGATGCACGGTCCGACCTACATGGCCAACCCTCTTGCCTGCGCGGCAGCCGTTGCCAGTCTGGATCAGCTGACAGTCAGGGACTGGCGCGGCGAAGTGCGCGCCATTGCTGACCAAATGGCGCAAGAGCTCGCCCCGGCCCGCAACTTGCCCGCGGTCGCCGACGTTCGAGTGTTGGGGGCGATCGGCGTCATTGAAATGGAGGATTGGGTTGATCCATCGGTCGCGCATGGACTGGCACCGGAAACCGGCGTGTGGCTGCGTCCGTTTGCGCGGAACATCTATTGCATGCCGCCCTATATTATCGCGCCGGATGAGCTGAGCCGTGTGACTTCGGCCATGGTGTCACTTGTCAGAGGGATGTCATGAAACGGCGCTGGCTGATCCGCGCTTGCACCGAAAATGTGCTGGTCGTCTTTGGGGGTTGGGCCCTCGGGGCTGCCCCGTTCGAGGGTATGGAGGCGAACTCGGATGTTCTTTTGGTGCAGGACTACACCGAGTTGGACGATCCGCTGAGTGACCTGGAGCGTTACGAGCACGTCAGCCTGATCGCCTTTTCCTTTGGTGTTGCGTCGGCTGCGCATTGGCTGGATCAGAAGGGTCGTGAGCCGGATCGGTTGATCGCGGTCAGCGGTACGTTGTCGCCTGCGGATTCCGAACGCGGCATTGCACCCGACATGATCCGGGCAACGGCCGAACAGCTGAGCGCGGACAGCTTTGCCAAATTCTGCCGCCGCGCCGGGCTTGAGGGACCTGCGCCCGAGATTGACATCGAGGCGGCTCGGGCCGAGCTCTACGCGGTGATTAAACGCGGCCCCGCACCGGACCCCGGGTTTGACCGGATCTGGATACCGCAGCGGGATCGGATCATCCCCACCCGCGCGCAGGAAGCTGCTTGGGCGGCACACCGGGAAGCGACCCGTACGATTCCGGGGGCCCATGTCCCCTTTCGCAATGGACAAAGTTGGGAGGACTGGGTCGCATGAACGCTCAATTAACCGACCGCGTCCAGCGCAGTTTCAGCCGCAGCTTTCGAACCTATCATGACTCGGCAGGCCAACAGGCGTGGATCGCTGATCGCGTGGTGCAGGGCTTGGACGACAGTGGTGCGCCCAAGCACTTTGCCTCGGCGTTGGAGTTTGGTTGCGGAACCGGTCATTTGACCCAACGACTTTGCGGGCGTTTCTCCTTCGGTTCGCTGACTATCAACGATCTGTCACCCGAGGCGCGTGAGACCGCACTTGTCCACGGCGCTGATTTTCTGTGTGGCGACGCCGAAATACTCGCCTGGCCTTCCCGGCCCGATCTGATCACGTCAGCATCCATGATCCAGTGGCTGCCGGACCCGATAACATTTCTGCGCCGGGCGGCAGTGTCTCTGGCTCCCGGCGGGTATCTAGCGGTGTCGGGTTTTGGCCCGGAACAATATAGGGAACTGGTTTGCATCGGTTCCGCAGCCAAAGCGCCAGGCCTGTGCGGGGCAGATGACATGGTGGCGGCTGTCGAAGGTTTGCTGGAGGTGGTCTCGGTCGGTGAGACGCAGCGCGAGATGCAGTTTTCTTCGCCGCGAAAAGTGCTTGAGCATCTGCGTAGAACCGGTGTGAACGGGCGGGCGCAAAAGCCCTGGACGAAATCCAGCCTGCTGTCTTTCAGCAACGATTACATCAGGCAGTTCGGTAGCGTCACGGGCGTTCCGCTGACCTATCACCCGACATGGATCATCGCTCGGAAACCCGGCTGATCCTGGTCAGGCCAATCTGGTCAAATGACGCTGCATAACGGCATGCGCTTTGGCGGCGTCGCGATCCTTGATGGCGGCCAGGATAGCCGCATGATCCGGATCAGCGCGCCTACGCCACTTAGCAGTGTGCAGATTGTTGAAGTGCCACGTGTAAAGCAATTGTAGATTTTGGATCTCGGCGATCATTCGGGGCATATTGCAGGCCGCAATGACCGCCATGTGGAAACGCTGGTTGGCCTCCTCCCAGTCATCGGCGGTCTCAGCGTTGTCGCAGTCTTCATGCACCTGTTCGATCAAGGCAATCTGAGCTGAAGTGAGGTTTGGAACAGAATGCAGCAGCGCCACAGGTTCCAGCGCGCGGCGCATAACCCGCAACTCCTGAATTGCGTTTTGATCCATCTGCGAAACGCACATCCCCCGGCGTGGCAGACCTGTCACCAGCCCCTGCGAGGCAAGTACCAGTAGGGCTTCGCGCACCGTGACCTGACTGACGCCAAACTCGCGGGCGATCAAATCCTGCCGCAGCTTTTCCCCGGGTTTAAGGTCGCCGCGCACAATCCGCGCCGAGAGTTTGCGCGCAATGTCATCCGACTTTTTCAATTGCTGCTCGGACACCTGATCCCCGTTGCTTTGACGTACATGTCGTGCGTTCAGACGCTTATCGTCATGTGACGGATTGAGCAACAGACCCATACTTTGTGACAGACATTGAAATGGTTGCCTGTTGTCTGTCGGAATTTACCATTGAGACCAAACAAGTCGGGTTCATATAAGCCCAAGACAGGGATAGGGTGTCAGGAACCCTAGCGCGTCGTCGCTCAGTCTGAAAAAGGGACCACTATGGATTTTGCCCCATCACCGCGCACCGTGGAATATCGCGAACAGCTAAAAAGCTTTATGGGGGCGCATATCTATCCGCGCATCCGCGACCACAAAGACGAAATTACGGCGGGCAACTTCCCCGTTTCCTTTATGGAGGATCTCAAAGCGCTGGCCCGGTCTGAAGGCTTGTGGAACCTGTTCCTGCCCAGCCTGCGCGACGACGAACCTGGCACGCGGCTGACCAATCTGGAATACGCCCCGCTAGCTGAACTGATGGGGCAGGTCAGCTGGTCGTCTGAGGTATTCAATTGCAGCGCACCCGACACCGGCAACATGGAGCTATTGCACATGTTCGCCTCACCAGAGCAGCGCGAGAAATGGTTGGTTCCGCTGCTGAATGGCGAAATCCGATCATCCTTTGCAATGACCGAGCCGGATGTAGCCAGTTCGGACGCCACCAACATCACCACGTCAATCCGGCGCGAAGGGGATGAGTACATCATAAATGGCCGCAAGTGGTTTATTACCAACGCCTGTCATCCGAACACCATGATGTTCATCGTCATGGGCAAAACCGATCCCAATGCAGATCGGCACAAACAGCAGAGCATGGTGATTGTGCCCAAAGACACGCCGGGTCTGGAAATCGTCCGTAATCCTACGATCCTGAACATGCACGATCCCGAAGGGCACGCTGAACTGGTTTTCAGGGACGTGCGCGTACCTGCCGGTAACCTTCTGGGTGACGAGGGTAGCGGTTTTGCTTTGGCGCAAGCACGTCTGGGCCCGGGCCGTATCCATCACTGCATGCGCTCAATCGGGGCGGCGGAAATGGCGCTATCGTTGATGATTGAGCGCGCGCAGGAGCGGACTACCTTTGGCAAAAAGCTCTCGGAACAAGGGGTAATCCGGGAATGGATCGCAAAATCGCGTTTGGAAATTGATCAGGCGCGGCTGCTGACCCTGCAAGCCGCGTGGAAAATTGATCAGGTTGGTGCCAAAGCCGCCCGGCGTGAGATTTCTCTGATAAAAGTTGTGGCCCCCAATGTGCATGCCACCGTAACCGACCGTGCCATGCAGGTTTTTGGCGCCATGGGAATGACGCCGGATACACCACTGGCCGACAGCTACACCTGGGCGCGGGCGTTGCGGTACGCCGACGGTCCGGATGAGGTGCATTTGCAAGCCATTGCGAAACAGGAAATTAAGGACTCCAACTTTGGGATGTCGGCGCAATGGCTGACACCTCCACCTCGTTGAGCGTTCACTTGCCTTGCCAGACCGGGTCGCGCTTTTCGGCAAAGGCGCGGGCACCTTCCAACTGATCCTCGCTGGAGTACAGCACATCCACCGTGCGTAACTGGCGTTTGGTGATGCGGTTCATCGCATCCTGGAATTTGCTGTCCTCGGCATCGCGCACAACCTCTTTGATTGCCGCGTAGACTAGCGGAGGACCTGACGCCAACAGACGGGCCAGCTCCCATGCCCGGTCCATCAATTGATCGGCTGGGAGGATTTCATTTACCAGTCCCCAGCGATTGGCCTCTTCGGCATCGAACCAGCGCCCGGTCAAAAGCAGCTCCATCGCGATGTGGTAAGGAATGCGCTTCGGCAGTTTCACACTGGCCGCATCCGCAACTGTGCCAGAACGAATTTCGGGCAGGGCAAACGTGGCGTGTTCCGCTGCGAGGATCATGTCCGCCGAGATGGCCAGTTCCAGGCCACCGCCGCAGGCGATGCCGTTGACCGCAGCGATGACCGGTTTGTTTAGGTCACGCAGTTCTTGCAATCCGCCGAAGCCACCCACGCCGTAATCGCCGTCAACGGCATCGCCGTCAGCTGCGGCTTTCAAATCCCAGCCTGGGCAAAAGAACTTCTCACCCGCACCGGTCAGAATAGCGACACGCAGGTCAGGGTCGTCGCGGAATTCTGCAAAGACATCACCCATGATGCGGCTGGTGGCCAGATCGATTGCATTGGCCTTGGGCCGGTCAAGCGTCACCTCAAGGATCGCGCCGTCGCGCCGGGTTTTGATCGGGTCCATGTTTCAGGCCTTTCTGATGAGGGCGTCCACTGCCACAGCCCTGTCCGGCGTGCAGAGGAGCGGATTGATTTCGACCTCGCCGAGCGTGTCAGCGTTCTTCACGACATAGGCCTGAACTGCCTGAATTGCATCGACTATCGCATCCATATCAGCCGCTGGCTGGCCACGATAGCCCACCAACAGCGGAGCGATTTTGAGCTGGCCAAGTGCCGCGCGAATGTCTTTGGCCGTGCTAGGTACAAGCAGAGAAACCGTGTCTCGCAGTATTTCGGTCAAAACACCGCCCGCGCCGAGTGTCAGAACAAAGCCATGAGCAGGGTCGCGAACCACGCCAACCAGTAACTCGGCAACTGTTCCGGTTATCATCTCTTCGATCAGGATCTCTTCGGTGCCAATATCGGCCGCTACCTTGGAAATGTCAGACGCTTCTACACCAAGGCGCACGGCAGCATGTTCCGACTTATGAGCCAGTCCAACTCCCTTGACGGCGAACGGCCCCTGCATGCCCTGCGCTGAGGTACATGCCGCGTCAGTCACCGAAACGGTGCAATTTTGCGGAATGCGCAGACCATGGGCTGCCAGTTCCTGTTTGGACGCGCTTTCGGTCAGCGTCTTGGTCGCTTCTGCCCCACCCGGCAGGCACACGGGTTCAGTTGCAGGTGCCGCGACTTGATGTGCGGCGCGGGCGGCAGAAAGGGCTTCACGCAACCCCATCAAAGGGACGACACCGCCAGCCATCAGCTCTAATGCTGCGTGTTCGGGCAAAAGCTCAGGGAGAGTCGAGGCAATAGCAAATCGCGCGCCGGTTTCGGCGCGGACGTTCAATGCGGCACGAGTTGCACAAGCCCAGTCCGTAGCATCGGTCGTCGGGTAATCAACGATGGACAGAGTCAGGTCGATGTCATCTCCGGTCATTCCCGCCCAGGCTCGTGTCATCGCGTCTGCGTCGCGCCAGATGTAAGTGTGGTAGTCCAGCGGATTGTTCAAAGCGACCATAGGGCCGAGCGCGGCGCGCAGATTTTCTTTTTTGTCGTTGGTCAGGCGAGGAAAGGTCAGTCCGGTACCAACAGCCATATCGGCAATCAGGCTGGCTTCGCCTCCTGAGCAACTGATCGAAGCGAGGCTGGGGCCCGGCAGTGGCCCAAAGCAGTGCAGCAGTTTAAGCGTTTCCAGAAAGTCGGGCAAAGCGGACAAGCGTGGGATGCCAAGACGATCCAGCAGCGCCTGCGCCCCTGCATCGCTGCCCGCCAGAGACGCGGTGTGAGAAACAGTTGCCGCCTGCGCATGTTCAGACGCACCGACCTTGAGTGCAACCAGAGGGATACCTTTGGCATGCGCCTTGGCGGCCAGCGCTTCCCACTCGCGAATATTCTTGAACCCTTCGACATGAAGCCCAACTGCGGTTACGCGCGGATCGTCGAGCAGAGCCGAGGCAATCTCGGCCTGGCCGGTCTGCGCCATGTTTCCGCAGGCCACCATATAGGCAATCGGCAAAGCGCGTTTCTGCATGGTCAGGTTGATCGAGATATTCGAGCTTTGGGTCAGGATCGCGACACCCTTTTCGATCGGAGTCGCGCCGTGCTGATCGGGCCACAGCAATGCCCCGTCCAGCGCGTTGATAAAGCCATAGCAGTTCGGACCCAAAATGGGCATCTCGCCTGCAGCTGCAACCAGCTGGTCCTGAAGGTCGCCCCCGGTGTCGTCTTCTGCCACGGCTTCGGAAAAGCCGGAGGCAAAGCACACGGCCCCGCCTGCACCCATGCCGCACATGGCCTGAACCGCCTCGATCGTAGCGTGTCGGTTTATCCCGATGAATGCTGCGTCGGGGGCCGCGGGCAGGTCTTCGAGGCGGGCAAAAGCCGCGTGCCCGGCGATTTCATTTGCTTTGGGATGTACCGGCCAGATGTGGCCAGCATAGCCCATGCGTTCCGATTGCAAGATGACCTGCTGACACCATGCTCCTCCGCCAACGACGGCGATGCTTTTGGGGCGCAGCAGCCGAGTAAGATCCTTGGTCATTGTCAAGCACCCAGCGGGCGCAGCAGATCGCGGCTGATAATGTGACGCTGAATTTCGCTGGTGCCGTCCCAGATGCGTTCGACCCGGGCATCGCGCCAGAACCGTTCGATTGGGAAGTCATCCATCAAACCCATACCGCCAAATATTTGCAAGGTGGTGTCAGTGACCCGCGCCAGTGCCTCGGACGCATACAGTTTAGCCGAGGCGATCTCGCGGTTGGAAGGCAGGTTCTGATCCAACCGCCAGGCCGCCGCCAGGGTTAGCCAATCGGCGGCATCAATCTCGGTGATCATATCGGCAATCTGAAAGCTGACGCCCTGAAACTTGCCGATAGGTTGGCCGAACTGTTTGCGTTCAGCCGCGTAGTTCAACGCATAGTCAAAGCATCGTCTGGCCCGCCCCACGCTGAAGGCCGCCACTGTCAGGCGGGTGGCATAAAGCCATTCGTTCATCACGGCAAAGCCGCCATCTACCTCGCCCAGCACCTGCGCGTCAGGCAGGCGGCAATTGTCGAAATAGAGAATGTAGTTCTTGTAGCCCTTGTGGCTGACCGAGTTATAGCCCTCTCGCACCTCAAAACCCGGCGTGCCACGATCCACCAAGAAGGTCGTGATCCGTTTTTTCGGCCCTTTGGGTGTTTCGTCCACGCCGGTTGCGATGAAAACGATGAAGAAATCCGCATGCTCCGCGCCCGAGATGAAGTGCTTTGAGCCGTTGACGACCCAGTCACCGCTATCCCGTACGGCCTGACATTTCATGCCGCGCACATCCGACCCCGCATCAGGTTCGGTCATCGCCAGCGCGTCCATCTTTTCGCCGCGCACAGCGGGTAGCAGGTACCGTTCACGCTGTTCGTCATTGCAGGCCATAAGAATGTTCTGGGGACGGCCAAAGAAATGGGTCAGGGCCATAGAGCCGCGGCCCAATTCGCGCTCGACCAAAGTGAAATCGAGATGAGACAGCCCTGCGCCGCCGACCTCTTCGGGGAAGTTACACGCATAAAACCCAAGGTCGATGCATTTTTGCTTGATCTCTTCGCCCAGTTCTTTCGGAACGGTGCCACTTCGTTCCACTGCGGCTTCATGTGGGTAGATTTCGTTTTCAACGAAGCTGCGAACAGTTGAAACGATCATTTCCTGTTCATCTGACAGACCAAACTGCATGGCGCGTTTTCCTCGGTTGGTGGTTGACGAATGAAACGCTTCGGGCGATGTTCGCGGTGTGCAGAGTTAGCCCATAATCATGCGGGATTAGAAAAAATTGACTCATCGCTATAATATCCTGCTGTTCGATGGGTTCTCGAACCACTGCCTCGCCAATCTGGTTGAACCGCTTAGGGCGGCCAATACCCTGGCGCGGCAGACGCTGTATATTTGGCGTTTCACTTCTCTGGACGGGACTTGCGTTCAAAGCTCCAGCGGACTTGTGGTTACACCACATGGTGCACTGGCGGATCAGAGCGGCGATGTTCTAGTAGTAATGCCGTCTTACGGGTATCTGAAACTGGATAATCGCACCACCATCCGTGCCCTTCTTTCAGCATCCAAAAAACATGTGCAACTGGCTGGGTTGGATACGGGCAGCTGGCTGCTGGCCAGTGCCGGATTGCTGGATGATCATCGTGCCACGATCCACTGGGATGAACTATCCCGCTTTGAAGAGGCGTTTCCTACGGTGGACGCAGTGCAGGAACGGTTCGTGATAGACGGAAACCGACTGACGTGTTCGGGGGCGATGGCGGCGTTTGACCTGGCTTCAGCGTTGCTCCGGCGAGATCATGGACCGCTGTTGGCGATGGAAGTTGCGCATCTGCTGATGAGCCGGGGAGGCGCTGAACATTATGCCCTGCCGTTGAAATCCGAAGATTCTCTGGTCAACCGTGCACTGGCTGTCATGCAGGGAAATTTGGAAACCCCTCTGTCGATCAAAGAGGTCGCACGCAAAATCGGATGCTCGCAGAAGAAGATTGAGATGCGTGTTCAGACCGAGCTGAAGACCACGCCGCAGGCACTTTACCGGCGAATGCGTCTGAATCTGGCGCGTAAACTGGCGGAAGAAACCGAACAATCCATCGCGGAAATTGCCAGCCGATGCGGTTATGAAAATGCCAGTGCCATGACCCGCGCTTTTAAAGCAGAATTTGGAAAGACCCCAAGCGCGTTTCGGAGTAGTGACTGAATTACGCGCCGGAAGGAATGCCTGTATTCGCTTGTTATCTCTTCCGTGGTTCGCGAAGAATGCACCTAAATCAAACCTTATTCAAAGGATACTGGTTATGCCCCAAGCTTCCGATATCAATCGTCAGATCGTCCTGAACGAGCGTCCCAAAGGTCAGCCGGATGCAAACACGTTGCGTATGACCACGACCGAAGTTCCAACTCCCGGACAGGGTGAAATGCTGGTGCGCACGGTCTATCTGTCGTTGGACCCATATATGCGTGGCCGGATGAATGACGCCAAATCATACGCTGAGCCCGTCGCGATCGGCGAGGTCATGACTGCACAGGTCGTTGGTCAGGTTGTGACGTCGAATTTAGAAGGGTTTGAGGTCGGTGATTACGTTTTGTCTGGTAGCGGGTGGCAAGATTACGCAATCTCGGACGGGACCGAGGTAATGAGCCTCGGAAAGGCGCCCAAGAACCCATCCTGGTCTTTGGGTGTATTGGGGATGCCAGGCTATACCGCCTACGCCGGCCTGTTAAAGATCGGAGAGCCAAAACCGGGCGAAACCGTTGTTGTCGCGGCCGCCGCCGGACCGGTGGGTGCAACCGTTGGACAAATTGCAAGGCTCAAAGGATGTCGGGTTGTGGGCGTTGCAGGCGGTGCCGAGAAATGCGCGCATGTGGTCGAAAATCTTGGTTTTGACGCCTGTATCGATCACCGGGCAGTGGATTTTGCCAAGCAGTTGAAGAATGCCTGCCCACAAGGGATAGATGTCTATTTTGAAAATGTCGGCGGACAGGTCCTATATGCGGTGTTGCCGTTGCTCAATCCCTTTGCCCGAATACCGGTGTGCGGCATCGTTGCCTGGTACAATCTGCCGGGTCTGCCCGATGGGCCTGATATGGGACCGGCGATCATGGGCACCTTGCTGCGTATGAAAGTGAAGATGCAAGGATTCATCATTTTCGACAGTTTCCCGAGCTCGGTTTACAAAGAATTCAGGCGGGAGATGACGGGATGGATCGCCGACGGTTCGGTCCAATACAAGGAACACATGGTCGACGGGCTGGAAAATGCCCCAGAGGCTTTGTACCAGCTGCTCGGCGGTGGAAATTTTGGAAAAATGGTCGTGAACGTGGGGGCGTGATCTCGTGGCCCCAAAAAACTTGATCACCCGGCGATGTACGCTGGGTGATCTTGATCCAAGGGTCCACAGGTCAGACCGTGGCGCCTTTTATACGGATAAGAGATCCGACAGAACCGGCGCACAATCCGATGACGACAGCGATCAGCATGTCAAGCGCACCGAAGTTTGAAAAACTCCAATGGGCAAAGACCAGCGTCGACAATACGCCGACCACACCGCCCATCAATGCACCGAGCCACACGCGTCGGGTCATCATTCCCAGCGCAAGTCCCAGTACCCCCGGCAGGCTGATGATGTTGGCCCCGATTGTTCCCAGTAGTTCCAGCATATCTCGCCCCTTTTCAGTCTGCCTGTGTGGTCAGATATGACCGGATTTCTTCACTGCCATCCGCCACCCGCTGCTGCAACGACCCGTTGGCTTCGCTGGCCAGTTTCTCGGTAACACTCTGGTACTCTTCAAGATATCCCGGTGGCAGGCTGTGTGCTATGCCCTGGTGGCAATCGATACAAGTCATGTTGTTGTCGATTGCACGCTGGTGCTCGGACGCCGCACGCGCTTCCTGAATGGTGAAATCCATATAGTCGAAGTTATGGCAGTTGCGGCATTCGCGGCTGTCCGACGCTTTCATCTTTTTCCAGACCGCCGAAGCCATGCTCAGCCGATGTTCTTCATACTTTTCGGGTGTGCTGATAGTGCCCGCAAGCTCGTGATAGACATCCTTAACCGCCATGATCTTGGCTTTGATCTTATAGTTCCATTCATGTGGTACGTGACAGTCCGAACAGATCGCCCGCACGCCAGAGTGGTTGTTGTAGTGGATCGTCTCGCGATATTCGCCGAGGTTGGTTTCCATCGTGTGGCACGAAGTGCAGAATTCCTCGGTATTGGTCAGTTCTAAGGTCCAGTGGAATCCACCCCAGAACAGGATGCCGGCCAGAAAGCCTGCCAGAACCAGAAACCCTGAGCTGAACGCCACTGCGGGTGTCCAGATCCAGTTCCAGATGCGGCCAATCCAACCGCGTTTTTCGGGGGAGTCTGCCATCTCGGTGCTCCTTTCAGACGTGCGTTGGATTAGTTGTTGTGCGAGGGTTCAAATACGTTGTCGACCAACGCGGGTGCATCTGCCTGTGGCACGTGGCACTGGTTGCAGAAATAACGGGTTCCAGCGATGTGATCCAGTTCGCGGCCTTCGCGGTCCAGATAGTGGGTCATCGACAAGGTTGGTGCGTTGCGATCGCCCGCCTTGGTCCAGTCGTGGCAGGAAAGGCACTGATTGGTGCGCGTGTCGATTTGGTACTGTTCGACCGAGTGCGGGATCAGCGGTGGCTGCTGCCGGTAATTGCGGACCAGACGTCCCTCGACGGTCTTGTGGATTTCATCAACGGGGATGGCCGCATCCACTTCGGCCCCGCGCAGGGTTTCCACCTGGACTGATTGCGCAAGAGCGAACCCGCTCAGGAGCACAACGGGGATCAGGGCGGCGACGCCGGTCAGGATTGGCTTGTTCATCTTGGCACTCCCTTAAATAGGTCTGGCTGCGCGCGGTTCAGGCGCGGAAACTGGATCGGAAGGTGCGGCGACATGGTCGTCGAACCGGTGGGTAAACTTGAAAACATCCTCGGCGCAGACGTCGATACAGCGGCCGCAATTGGTGCAGTCGGGCGACAGGATCAGCGGCGTGGTGCCTGGCTGGCCCTTGAGCGCGGGGGATATGATCTGATTTTCGGGGCAGACCGCGTAACAGTCCATGCAGTCGTCACAGGCGGCCCGGTTCACGGCGCTGACCCGGAGCAGGCTTTTACGACTGATAAGGCCATAAAACGCGCCAACTGGGCAGATGTGGCCGCACCACCCGTGGCGGGCAACGAAAAGGTCGAAAATAAAGATTGCAGTGACCATTGCCCAGATGGAGCCCGCTCCGAAAATCAGTCCTCGGTGCAGCATGGTGATCGGATTGACCAATTCCCAAGCGATCACGCCGGTCAGCCCCGATACAACCAGCACCATCGCCAGGATCCACAAGCGGGTGCTGCGTTTGGGCTGCCAGCCTTTCGGCATGTTCAGCCGACGGTGTAGCCAGTTCGCGGCATCGGTTACGGGGTTGATTGGGCACACCCAGGAACAATAGACGCGGCCTCCGATCAGGGCATAGACGAGCAAAACGATCAGCGCGCCAATCAGTGCGGTTAGTTCGGGCCAGTGACCGGCGACGATGCTTTGAAGCAAAATGAACGGGTCGGTCAGCGGTAGCACACCAAGGGTCAGCGATCCGGCCAGCGTGCCCTGCACAATCCAGATTCCAAACCACGGACCCAACAGGAACAGAACCAGAAAGAACAACTGGCTGGCCCGGCGCAACAGCAGAAAGCGATGCGCGGCAATCCAGCCTTTGGCCTCAATCGCTTCGTGGCCGATACCGATATGCACGCGGGCGCTCATTGTCCGGCCCCCGGTAACTCATAGCCCGGAGCAAACCCGCCGGACGTTGACAGATTGTCCGTTCCCGGCCCCGGCAGGCGATCGGGAAGGTCGACGATGCCGTCGACAAGAGGGCCTCCATGCGCCTCTTTTTCCTCCCAGCCTTTGCGATAGTGATCGGCTGCACTGACGCGCGCCAATCTGGCGGGTAGAACCTTGATTGCCGATTCCGGTAGCACACAGCTTTTTTCGCACACACCGCAGCCGGTACAATGATCTGCATGCACGGTCGGGATGAACATCGCATGATTGCCCGTGCGGGCGTTATGCGCGGTTTCCAGTGTGATCGCCTCGTCGATAACAGGGCAGACGCGATAGCAGACATCGCATCGAAGGCCGAGGAAGTTCAGGCAGTTTTCCTGATCGACCAGAACTGCGACACCCATTCTAGCATCGTCAATGTTGTCCAAACCGGGGTCCAGTGCGCCTGTGGGGCAGGCGGCGACACAGGGAATATCCTCGCACATCTCACAGGGGATGTCCCGAGCGGTGAAGTAAGGCGTGCCGGTTGCCGCTGCATCCGAACCAAGCTCAGCCAGTTTTAAAGTGTCGTAAGGGCAGTCCCGCACGCATAACCCGCAGCGGATGCAGGCGGACAAGAACTCGTCCTCCGGCAAAGCTCCGGGCGGGCGCAATGCCTCGGCCGGCAATGCGCGGGCATCACGAGCCAGCCAGGCTAGCAATGACCCGGCGACCACGCAGCCGCCTGCCGCGCGCGCCGAATCCTGCAGGAAACGGCGCCGTTGCGGCGAGAGGGGTGTACCGGCGAAGGGCATGGGAACTACCTTTGCGATCCGTGCCGGTTACGCGCGCTCGACCTTGCAGGCGCACTTTTTAAAGTCGGTCTCTTTCGAGATCGGGTCGGTCGCATCCAGAGTCAGCTTGTTGATCAACTGCCCTTCGTCAAACCATGGCACGAACACCACCCCACGCGGTGGTTTGTTGCGGCCCCGGGTTTCGACCCGCGATTGCATCTCGCCCCGCTTCGAAGAAATTGTGACTTCCTGTCCCCGGCGCAGACCCCGGTCATCGGCATCCTGCGGGTGCATATAAACCACGGCAGATGGGAACGCGCGGTGCAATTCCGGCACGCGGCGGGTCATCGAGCCTGAATGCCAGTGTTCCAGCACGCGGCCCGTTACCAGCCAGAGGTCGAATTCCTCATTTGGAACCTCGGCAGGGATTTCGAACGGCGCGAAGATAATATTCGCCTTGCCGTCCTCTTTGCCATAGAACCGAACCTCTTCGCCCTCTTTCACATAGCTGTCATAGCCTTCGCGGAAGCGGTACAGTGTCTCTTTGCCGTCCACGACCGGCCAGCGCAGACCGCGGGCCTTGTGATAGGTGTCGAACGGGGCCAGATCGTGGCCATGGCCTCGGCCGAAATAGGCATATTCTTCGAACAGGCCCTTCTGGACATAATAGCCGAAATGGTTCGCTTCGTCGTTGGCAAAGCCCTCGGCGGTTTCCTCCAGCGGGTATTTGTTGACTTTGCCGTTCTCGAACAACACCTCGTAGATGGTCTTGCCGCGCAGCTCGGGTTTCTGCGCCAACAGCTCTTCGGGCCAGAGTTCGTCAACGGTAAAACGCTTGGAAAACTCCATCAGTTGCCAAAGGTCCGATTTGGCCTCGCCCGGAGCATTCACTTGCTGCCGCCAGAATTGGGTGCGGCGTTCCGCGTTGCCATAGGCCCCTTCTTTCTCCACCCACATGGCGGTGGGCAGGATCAGGTCGGCGGATACAGCGGTAACCGTCGGATAGGGGTCGGATACGACGATGAAGTTCTCCGGGTTGCGATAGCCGGGATAGCCCTCCTCATTAATGTTGGGTGCGGCCTGCATGTTGTTGTTGCACATCACCCAATAGGCGTTGAGTTCGCCATCCTTTAGCTTCCGGTTCTGCAAAACGGCGTGATAGCCGGGCTTGGGCGGGATGGTGCCTTTCGGAATTTCCCAAAAGCTTTCGCAGATATCGCGGTGCTTTTCGTTCATCACCACCATGTCGGCAGGCAAACGGTGCGCGAATGTGCCGACCTCACGCGCTGTGCCGCAGGCCGAAGGCTGTCCGGTCAGCGAGAAGGGTGAGTTGCCGGGTTCCGAGATTTTTCCGGTCAGAAGATGCACGTTGTACATCAATGAGTTGACCCATGTGCCACGCGTATGCTGGTTGAACCCCATAGTCCACAGCGACATGACCTTGCGGTTCGGGTCGGCATATTGCTTGGCCAGGCGTTCCAGTTTTTCCGCTGGTACGCCCGAAAGTTCGGAGGCGTATTCAAGCGTGTAATCGGATACGAAGTCTTTGTACTCCTCGAACGAGATTTTTTCGATCTTGCCATGGTTGCCCGAGTGTGCGGGGTTGGCTGCCGCCTGTTCCAGCTCATGTTCGGGGCGCAGACCGTACCCGATGTCGGTAGCGGTCTTGGTGAAATTGGTGTGCTTGTCCACAAAGTCCCAGTTCACCGCATCATTCTCGATGATGTAGTTGGCGATATAGTTCAGGATCGCCAGGTCGGCTTGCGGAGTGAAGACCATGCCATTGTCGGCCAACTCGAACGAGCGGTGCTCAAACGTTGACAGAACATGCACTTCGCATCCCGGTTTGGTCAGGCGAGTATCGGTCAGGCGCGACCACAGGATCGGGTGCATCTCGGCCATGTTCGATCCCCACAGAACGAAGGTATCGGCGGCCTCAAGGTCATCATAACAGCCCATCGGCTCGTCGATACCGAAGGTCCGCATAAAGCCGGTTACGGCCGAGGCCATGCAGTGGCGCGCGTTGGGGTCGATATTGTTCGAGCGGAACCCGGCCTTCATCATCTTGGCAGCGGCATAGCCTTCCCAGACCGTCCACTGACCCGAGCCGAACATGCCCACGCTGGTCGGGCCTTTTTTGGCCAGCGCCTCTTTCCATTTGGCGGCCATGACATCAAAGGCTTCGTCCCAGCTGACCGGTTCGAATTCACCGTTCTTGTCGTATTCCCCATTGGTCTTGCGCAACAGCGGGGTGGTCAGGCGGTCCTTGCCATACATGATCTTGGATAGGAAATAGCCTTTGATGCAGTTCAGGCCCCGGTTCACCGGCGCATCCGGGTCCCCTTGCGTGGCGACGACGCGCCCTTCCTTGGTGCCGACCAGCACGGAACAACCGGTCCCGCAGAACCGGCATGGGGCCTTGTCCCAGCGGATATCAGGTATGCCGATCTGTGCGTTGGCCTGACCGGTGGCCAGAGGAATGCCTGCGGCAGACGCGGTCGCTGCGGCGGCTGAAGCCTTGAGAAATGTCCGGCGAGATTCTGATGTAGTCATAGCGTGGGCCTCCGGCTGGTGGTTTGGCTTGGGGCATCGGGGTGCGGAGTGTTTTCCGCGAGATCCTCGAAATGGTGATAAGTCAGTGTCAGCGAGATCACCCCGGGGATCTGGTGCAGATCCATGATGATCTCGGACGCAAGGCGTTCGGGCGTATCTTCGACCACAACGACAATGCGGCCATCTTCGGACTGGGCGTGTACTTCGACACCCGAGGTGTCGCGCATCGTCTGGGCCGCGGCTTCGGCCTTTTCAGGTACGATATGTGCAAGGCAACCGCAGATGTTCATAGGCTCGCTTCCTGTTGAGATGTAGGGCTGCGTTCAAGGGAGACGGCATCCACGGGGCACAATGCTGTACACCCGCCGCAACCCGTACAGGCGTCAGTTTCAAGCGAGGGTTCAGCCCGTCCCCCCGGCTGCAGCCGGAACCGAATGGCGTTCTGTTCGCAATTGTCCTGACAAATACGACAGCTGACGCCGCTCACGGACAGACAGGACGCGCCCTGGATCGATGCGCGCCAGGGCCATTCGGACAGGCGGTCGATGTTCAGGGCATCCGTCGGGCACGACATGGCGCAGTCGCCGCAGAACGTGCAGGGGTTGTCACTGGGCTGAAAAACCGGGAAACCGTCACGCCCGATGGTGATGACATCTTCGGGGCAGACATCGGCGCAGTCGCCGCATTTGGTGCAGTGCTCCAGAAAGCCGGGCGCAATTGAGCCTGGCGGGCGGACAATACTACTGTCTTCCCGTAACAAACTGGCGTTCAAAAACGCGCGTCGGCTGGTTAGTTGGCTCATGTGGCTATGAACTGTTCGCGTGTGATTCCCTGTCTAGGTTTTCTGAATACCGGGTTCGCCAAATAGGTATTTTGATCCAGATCATTATTCAGGCTCTTATTCACTAGGCACTTTACCTTTGCGATACCCGAGCACGTGCCTTCGAGACCGGGACGCAACTTTTTAGCAGCGATTGGTTTCCAACCGTAACACGAATTAAATTAAATGCATATGACGCCTAAAATGGGAAACTGTTCCTTTTAATCGCTGAGCTACAACGCAAAAAAATCGCGCCTATAAACGGAGGCTCTGCCTGGGTAAGGTGTACCTATTCAGGCTTTTCAGAAGAACGCCTTGAAATCTAGAACTGAGCCGTCACGTGCCATTACGAAAAGCCTCAACTTGCAGATGCCCATCAGAACATCCATACCCAGTGGTTAATAGGTGGTTGCTGAGTATAGGGCTAAGTTACGATGAAAGTGCAGGAAAACCGCACATTTGCGCAGGTGTCAGTCGGTGACGAAGCTCAGGTGACGCGCTTGTGCACCGTAGATGATCTCTATGCCTTTGCGTCGGCTTCCGGTGATCATAACCCGTTGCATCTGGCAAATTATGATGGGGACGGCGACGGTTCCACCGAGGCAGTGGCACCAGCATTGTGGCCCGCCGGGGTGATCGCGGCAGTTTTAGGCAATGTCCTTCCCGGCGCGGGTACACAGACCCGCCGGGCGAACCTGTCTTTCCATATTCCAGTCGTTGCAGGCGATGAGGTGACTGCCACTGTCACGGTGATGGAAAAACGTGACGACGGCGATCTGTTATGCTTCACCGAAGTCCACCGGGTCAGCGACAATGCACTGATCCTCAGCGGAGAGGTGCAGGTGACGCCTCCTGCCAAACACCTGTCGTTCGACTCGGTTGAAGTCCCAGGTCTGATTGTGCAGCGCCATCGCCATTTTGATGCGTTGATTGAACGGGCCGCGCTGCTGGAGCCGCTGCCGACGGCAATCGTGGCACCGGAAGACCCGAACTCGCTGGGCGGTGCGTTATTGGGACAGGCCAAGGGGATTATCACACCGATCCTTCTGGGCGATCCTGACAAGATCACCGCCGCATCTGCAGAGTTGGGAGCTGATCTTTCGAAGATTGAAATCATAGAAGTGCGCGGCTACGAAAAGGCCGCTCACCGCGCGGTCGATCTTGTGGTCGAAGGCACGGCGCGGGCGCTGATGAAGGGGCATCTGCACACCGAGGATTTGCTGCGTGCGGTTCTGCGCCGGGAAAAGGGCTTGCGGACGGGGCGGCGTCTGTCGCATGTTTTCGTGATGGACGTGCCAGGGTTTTCGCGACCCATTATGGTGACGGATGCAGCCGTCAACATTGCACCGGACCTTGAGACCAAGGCCGACATCGTACAGAACGCTATCCATCTGGCGCATTCCCTAGGGATTGAAATGCCAAAGGTTGGGGTGTTGTCGGCGGTCGAGACGATAAACCCGCATATGCCATCTTCGGTTGATGCCGCGTTGCTGTCGAAAATGGCCGAACGGGGCCAGATTACTGGCGGACTGGTCGATGGCCCTCTGGCTATGGACAACGCGATTGATATGAAAGCGGCGCGCACCAAGGGGATCACTTCGGAAGTAGCGGGGGCAGCAGATATTCTGGTGGCTCCGAACATCGAGGCGGGAAATATGGTGGCGAAACAACTGACTTACATGTCCCACGCAGAGGCCGCGGGCCTCGTGTTGGGAGCGGCGGCACCCATCATTTTGACATCGCGGGCGGATGATGATGCATCGCGGCTGGCGTCCTGTGCAGTAGCGGCCCTTCACGCGCAGGCAAACAAAGGTAAAATCCATGGTTGATCACGTTCTGGCACTGAATGCCGGATCTTCTTCTCTGAAATTCGGGCTTTACGAGCTGATCGACGGTACCCGCCCCAGTATGCGCTGGCACGGTCAGATCGAGCGTTTGGGGGATGCGCCGCGCCTGCTGGCGGAATCCGCAGGAGGGCGTTCGATTAACCAACCTCTGACTGATGCCCGCAGCCACGACGAGGCCATCCACGCCTTTCTGGACATGACCCGCGAATACCTGCCGGACATACGCATCCGCGCCATCGGCCACCGCGTCGTGCACGGCGGAACAATCTATTCAGAGCCCGTACGCATCGATGAAAAAGTCCTGGATACTCTGGCCGGTTTCATCCCATTCGCGCCGTTACATCAGCCCTACAGTCTGGCTGGCATCCGGGCCGCAAGCGATGCATTTCCGGGTACGGTTCAGGTGGCCTGTTTCGACACCGCCTTCCACCGCACGCACCCTTGGGTGAATGACACCTTCGCCCTGCCTCAGCGCTATTACGACAAAGGTGTGCGCCGCTATGGGTTCCACGGGCTGAGCTATGATTACATAACGCAAAAGCTCAAAGAAATCGCGCCCAGCCTCTACGAAGGTCGGGTCGTTATTGCGCATCTGGGCAATGGCGCGTCGATGTGTGCGGTATCGGGCGGGCGGGCCGTGGCCTCGACCATGGGATTTTCGGCGCTGGACGGGTTGCCAATGGGCACCCGTAGCGGCCAGCTTGATCCGGGCGTTGTGCTTTACATGATGCAACAGGAAGGCATGAGTGCGGATGACATCGCTGAGATGCTCTATCGCAAATCCGGTCTGCTAGGTCTGTCGGGCATGTCCTCGGACATGCGTACCTTGCTGGCGGCCGAAACGCCTGAGGCGCGCAAGGCTATCGACTATTATGTGTTTCGTATCCGTCGCGAACTTGGCGCTCTGTCGGCCGCGTTGGAAGGGATCGACGCATTGGTCTTTACCGGTGGGATCGGCGAGAACTCGGCCCAGATACGACAGCGGGTCTGCGATGGGATGCGCTGGATCGGGATTGAGATGGACCACAACAGAAATGCCGATAACGGCACGGTCCTGTCGACTGATTTCAGCCGAGTCCGCATTCTGGCAATCCCCACGAATGAAGAGATGGTGATTGCCCGCGCGGCGGCTCGATTGGCGCAATAGATGTTATTGTTCCGGTTTGTCTTTCCGGCGACGGGCGTATCTCAGCAGGGTGCTCAGGATCGCGCTGATCACGTCGGGCGTCAGCGCACCAAGCGGGTCGCGCCGGATGCCCGTCACAGTATTTCGCGCCTCAGACAGGGTGTCTTTGACTTCTGTTTCGATGTCCAGCAGGGCCATATCGCGCAGCTCAACCGCCGCTGTTGTATCGGCCTGTGCGTTCTGGGTGTTGGCCAGTAGTGCAAGGATCAGGGCCAGCAGCAGGTTGGCCCCGGCCATGATCAGGGCAGCCAGAGGTTTTGACAACGCGGCGGACAGCCAGAAAAAACCGGCGACGTTCAGCATGATGACCGCCAGTCCGACAGCCAGACCCGCTGCGGCGTAGAACCCGGTGCGCCGGGCAGCTACTGCAACATGGCGTTGGGCAATCAATCGTTCGGCACGCAAGATGATCGAGATATTGCGGGAAATTCGGCTCATGATCTGCCTCCTACCGCGACCGGCCCAGCAGATAGCCAAGCGTAAAAATACCAAGTGCAAACAGGATCGGCCGTTTGTGGGGCAGATCTTCAAGTTCGGTCAGAGCTTCTTCCAGTTGCCCGGACCAGGTATCGATGTTTTCAGCGAGCTTATCAGCCATTGTGTCATGTGGCTTTGGCGGTGGTGTTTGCTGACTGGCCTCCGTCTGTTCGGCCAGTTGGCGGCGCAGGTCGGCGACCTGGGCTTCAAGCTCGGCTTTCGTGACCATTGGATAGGTCCTCTCGCAGTTGTTGTGCCCGCAGTGCGAGGTCTGCGACCCCACCCTATGCGTTGAGGACCATGTTAATGCTCTTTTCCGGTTTAAGAAAAGGGACTTATCATTTTTTAAGCGTAGTAGTCCGCGACCAGCAGAAAATCGGGCGGGACGTCTTCTTCGATGGTGGCAAACCGTGGGATCGGGTCTTCGAACACGTTATCGGTGCGGTCGTCATTGACGGTCGAGACCTCTCCGATCAGGCAATCGCCCTGTTCGGCCCAGAATGCATGCCAGATGCCCGGCATCAGGGTGACGCTTTGCCCCGGTTTGAGGCGCAGCAACTCGCCCGGCTGGATAGTGACCGGGCAGCCATCGCTGGGCACAATAACAGGATTTTCGCGATCAATACCGCCCTGCGCGTCCGAGGCGTAGATTTCCATCACCAGATCACCGCCGCCACGGTTGATGATGTCCTCGGCCTTTATGATATGGCGATGCATCGGTGACACCTGTTTTTCCCGCGAAACCAACAGCTTTTCCGCATATAGCATCCCCCGGCCATTGTTCAGGTCGCTGACATCACCGTTGCGCAAAGTGAACAGGAACAGGCCCAGTTCGTCGAACCGTCCCTGCCCGTAATCGGTGATGTCCCAACCCAGTCCACGTTTCCGAATACCCGCTGCCTGATCGCCGCGCATCAGTTCGGGGGACCAATTGGCGAAAGGTGGCAATACGGCACCAAAGGATCGGATGAACGCTTCGGCCTCGGTTTTGATGGCATTGATGTCTGATCGTTTCATTTAGCGGCCTTTTAACTCAAAGTTCGTGCGCCCAGGGCGGGTTCGCTCCGGCACGGGACACGGTGACGGCGGCAACGTCGGCACCTCTGCCAAGAGCCGCGCGCAGATGTTCAGGGGCCAGGGTCCGCAGGCCGGATTTGGTCAGGTGCCCGGCACGGTGCAGCGCATCCAGAACACCGGCATTGAACGTGTCGCCAGCGCCGACAGTATCGACCACTTTAACCTTTGGAACAGGGATCGAGACTTCCGACCCGTCCGCCAGATAACCCGATGCGCCGTCACTGCCCTTGGTTACAATGACCACAGCGGGCCCTGACCGTTGCAGAAGGGGAACTTTTGCTGCGATACTTTCCGGGCCGGGAATGATCCAATCCAGATCCTCGTCCGAGACTTTCACGACATCCGCCTGTGCGACCATCCGGTTCAGACGGGTGCGATAACGGGTTGGATCTTTGATGAAATCCGGCCGGATATTCGGATCAAGCATTACGGCACGGTCTGTACAATGTCGATTCAGCAGTTCGGCATAGGCGTCGGCGCAGGGTTCACAGGCCAGACTGATCCCTCCGAAATACAGCGCTGAGACGGCTGGCAGTTGGTCAGGCATATCCTCAGGGGTCAACATCCGCCCGGCCGAGTTTTCATCCATGAAGCTGTAGGTGGCGTGTCCTTCTTTCAGACGTACGAAGGCCAGCGTCGTGGGCCGGTCCGAGTAAATCACCCGGCTGGCATCTACATGGCTGGCGCGCAGAGCGTCGGTCAGTTGCTCACCGAACATGTCCGAGGACAAGCCCGTAAGGAGCCCGGCAGGGGCACCCAGCCGCCCAAGCGCGATGGCTGTGTTGAATACCGCACCACCGGCATGGGGCACGTACCCCAATTCACCCGAACCAGTCGGGGTTGCGATCATATCGATCAGGGCTTCACCGCAGCACAGGATCATGCCGTGGACCTTTCTGTTTCGTGGGATCAGGCGGTCAGTTTACCGCGCGAGCGCACTTTTACAGAAATTGTTAGCGCCAACAATGCCAAATTCGTCCTGTTCCGACACATAAAGGTTCATGGATCGCCTCAAATCACTGAAACGACCACCTGCGTTGAAGGCATCACGGAAGGTATCCTTGAACAGCCAGCGGTTTTTCTCGGCCACGCCGCCCACAAGGAACACTCCGCCCATTGGCATGAGAACCACAGCAAGATCCCCCATTATGGCACCCAAATGGGTGGTGAACATGTGCGCTGCTTTTTCGGCAACAGGGTCGGTCTGCGTGCGGGCGTCCTCCAGAATATCCTTGGCACTGCGCACCCGGGTTTCGGTTTGTCCGGCGGCCATTCCCGCGGCCTGATAGAGAATGGGCAACCCGGTTCCGCTGATGAACATCTCGGCCTCAAGCACCAGGGTATCGTCAAAGAAGCAATCCGGGGCAATATGGCGGGCAGCCCGGAAGATTTCGACCTCGTCTGTGTGGCGCGGTGACAGGCCGACATGCCCACCCTCGCCAGATGCGGTGTGATAGCGGCCTTCGGAATAAAGTAGTGCGCCTACACCCAGGCCAGTTCCCGGCCCGACCACCAATCGGGTGCCGGATGGCGGGGTTTGGGCCCCTTGCAGAACTTCGACATCGTCGCCGGTGATCTCGGCCACCGACCAGGCGGCGGCAGTGAAGTCGTTGATGACAAAGGTGTGCTGCGCACCGGTGGCCATTCCGATATCGGCCTCGGACAGGTCAAGCTGGGCATTCGTCAGGCGGATCGTTCCGTCTTTTACCGGCCCAGCCCCCGCAGCGACCACGGCACGCGGATCGGTGCCGATCTCGTCGCGTAGTGTGTGAAATGCTTCCAAAAGTTCGGGCAGGCTGCCGGTTGGGTATTTGCGCAGATCGGTCAATTTGCCGTCGGAAATCACACCCAACCGCGTATTGGTGCCGCCGATATCGGCCACAAGGTTCCAGTGTTCGTGCATAGCGCCAGCGGGTTGGGCCAATGGCAATGAAACCGCCCCGCCAGACAAGGCGGACTTAATCGCATTGAAAGATGCCTTTGGCCTGCGTTCCAGCGTGTCGAAGTCCACATCGACCAGACCAAAGCGTTTTTGATCGCTGCTGACCCCCTCGTAATTGTCCAGCAATGACCGGATGAAATACCCTTTGACCGGCACGCCGATTTGCAGTGCGTCGTGTACTGCCGTCAGATGGTGGTCGTGATAGTCGATCCGATCCTTATCGTGGTGAAGCTCTGGGCTGGCCATGCCGTTTTCGGTGACAAAGATTGGCAGGTCGCCAGTATAGTCCTGCTGGGTCTGGGCGAGAAAACGGGTGAGGACCCTGGGTTCGACTTCCCAACCCATTTGAGATTTTGGCAATGGATCGGCAACCTCTTTCAGACCGGGCCAAGCCGTGTCGGCGGGTGCGATCAGCTTGCGGGCATAGTAGTTCAGGCCACACCAGTCGACTGGTGCGCCGATGGTGCCGAAATCATCCTGCCAGCCGGTCGGCAGGTAGGGTGCTAGCCCCTCAAGGACGTCCTCGGGGTAGGCCTTTTTAAACACACCGCCCAGAAAGAACCGATTGTGGATACTGTCAAATAGATCACTGGCGCGGCGCGCCTCGGGCGAGTTGTCTGCGGGTTCGCCCCACTCAAGATCGAAAACAGCCCCAAGATTGGACATGCCCAACCCTCGCATCGCCTCGATTGCGCGTCCATGGGTCAGCAGAACGTGGTGCATTGCACGTGCCGTGGCGCGGATGTCGAGCAACCCGGGCAGGTGCTGCCCTTCGAAATGGCCGAGCCAGCTGACACAAAAGGGTGAGTTGATCGGGGCAACACTGTACATGCGATCGCCGATACGGCCCATTATGATTTCGGCAAACTCAGAAAACCAGCTGGCGATATCGCGATTTCGCCAGCCGCCCAGATCAGCCATCGGCGCTGGCAGTTCCCCGTTATAGAGCGTTGCGCAGGGGCGAATACCACGCTCCAGCAAAGCGTCGGCCAGTCGGTCGTAAAAATCCAACCCAGCATGATTTACCGGGCCGCGCCCTTCGGGAAGAACGCGCGCCCAACTGGTTGAAAACCGATAGCAATCGAACCCTGCCTCTTTCGCCAGATCAAAATCCTGCGAAAAGCGGTCAAGGTGGTCGCAGGCCAGATCGCCGTTATTGCCACTCTGCGCCTGCCCTTCAATCTGGTAGCCCGAAGTTGTGACACCAAAGAGAAAGTCTTTGGGGAAATCAGGGCGGGTATTCTTCATGATCAAAACCTGTTGCGGTCGGTGCTGTTTGCGCTACCAGTTACCAGTTCGGCTTCCGGTAATCTAGATTTACCGGATCATCCGGTGATCATCTTGCTCCGGACTGAGTTGTAGGCGCTATCGATCAACGCGCCGGCCTGGGCTGAAAGCCCGATTGCAAGGCGTGTAAATCTTCCGCAGAATTAACGTCTGTGTCTGGTGAAATCGCGAACTGGATATATGAAATCTGAAAACTGTCACTTTTGGACTGACAGAGCTGAAGGAAAGCTCTAGCCTGCAATCACATAAAAAAATCAACACAGTCCAACAACGGGAGAATCGAAAATGGCTGACAGGAAAACCCTTTCAAGACGTACAGTGCTGCAAAGCGCGGGGGCGGCGGCTCTGGCCGCACCGCTCTACAGCAAAAGCGCGCTGGCGTCTTCGGGAGAGATCAACATCCTGATGTGGTCGGATTACCTGCCTGAAAAATTCCTGAACGAATTTAACGCGGCGACCGGTATCAAAGTGAACTACACTGGAATCGGGTCCAACGAAGAAATCATCAACAAGATGAAGGCCACCAAAGGCCAGGGCTTTGACATCGTCTCACCGACCAACAACCGCTCGCTCCAGTGGGAGCCGCTGGGCCTGCTGCAGCCGTTCGACATGAGCAAGGTTCCGATCGACAAAGTGAACCCGGCAATGGCGAAAATCGGTACCGACGCATGGAACTTTGGCGACGCGGGCGCCCACTGGCTGCCGCATATCTGGGGTACCGAAGGTATCGGCTGGCGCATCGACAAGTGGCTGCCAGCGGAAGAAGGCCCCAGCTATGGCGACGTCTGGAGCGAAGAGAATGCCGGCAAGACCATGGGTCGCCCGCACTCGATGATGTTGGGTGCAGGTCTGTATATGGAACGCATCGGTGAAATGGAGCCGGGTTCCGTCTGGGCTGCTTACGGCGACGAAGACACCATGCGCAAGGTCTGGGGCCAGATCACCGACTGGTGTATCGCACGCAAAGACCGCATCAAGTTGCTGTGGAATGATGCCGATACCCAGAAAAACGGTCTGCTGAACGAAGGCGTTATTGTCGGTCAGACCTGGGATGGCCCACCGCTTGCCCTGAAAACCGCAGGCGATCCTGTGACCTATCAGGCACCGGTCGAAGGCGCGATGGCTTGGGTCGACGGTATGTCGATGCCGGTTGGGGCCAAGAACATCGACCAGATCTATGAGTTCATCAAGTTCGCGTTCGAGCCGAAGCCTGCGGGCGAGGCGATCGACGAGCACGGCTACAACTCACCGGTTTTGGGCGCGGATCAGTACGCGGGTGATGTCTACAAGACCAACTTCGCCGAAGCCTATCCGGGTGACGCTCTGGCCAACCTGAACCCGTGGCCTGCCGAAGCACCCTGGTACGCGGAAACCCGCACCGAGTTTGTGAACAAATTCAAAAGCGCCTGATCATTCAGGAACTAAGCCCCCCGTGGATTGCGCGGGGGGCTTTCACCCGTACGCCGCCAGGCGTGACGGACCAATAAAAATGTGGTCGTGAACCACATCGCAGGGAGATGCCAAAAATGAGTGCAGGGGTCGGAGTCGATCTGGAAAACCTGTGGATTCGCTTCGGTGATTTTGTCGCCGTGCGCGATGCCAACGTGAACATCAACGGGGGCGATTTCTTTTCGTTCCTTGGCCCTTCGGGATGCGGCAAGACCACGATCCTGCGTGCCGTTTCCGGGTTTCTTGAGCCCAGCGAAGGCAATGTGCTGATCGGTGGCAACAACATGCGCGGCATCGGACCAAACAAACGCCCGACAGCCCTGATCTTTCAGAACCTCGCGTTGTTCCCACTGATGAAAGTATGGGAGAACATCACCTTTTCGATGGAGATCAAGGGCGCCAGCGCGGCCCAGCGTCGTAAACGTGCGGATGAATTGCTGGATATGATCGCGTTGCCGGGGCAGGGGGACAAACTGCCAAGCGAACTGTCCGGCGGTCAGCGCCAGCGGGTCGCGATTGCCCGCGCGCTATGCGCCGAACCGGACGTGCTGTTGCTGGATGAACCACTGTCGGCTCTGGATCTCAAGCTGCGCCAGCACATGCGAACCGAACTGCGTGAGATTCAGCAGCGGGTTGGGATCACCTTCATCTACATCACGCACGATCAGGGCGAGGCCCTGACCATGTCGGACAACATCGCGGTAATGCGGGCTGGCGTGATTGACCAGATCGCTGACGGCAAGACCATCTACAATGATCCAAACACGGCTTTTGCGGCCTCATTCGTTGGCGAAAACAACGTGTTCCGCGGCAAGGTCAAGCAGATCATGGGGAGCGAGGCATTGATTGAGACCAATCGATCAGGTGATCTGGTTGCCCGGATTTCGACCGCCAATCAGGGCAAGATGAAAGAGGGTGACGACGCCATGATGTTCATCCGTCCCGAGGCGTTCGCAATCGCACCGGACGGAACTGCCGGAGATCACTTCGTCACCGCGCGCGTCACGCACGAAGAATTTGAAGGCAATGTTTTCAATATTTTCACCGAAGGGGAAGGCGGCAAAGAGATCAAGGTTTCGCTGCCCAATCTCGGTCAGTCCTTCGAAGACCACACGGGCCGAAACATCACGCTGGAATACGAGACCCGCAATGCGGTTCTGGTTCCGGCGGGTGAACTGGCCGCAGAATAAGGAGGCCCTGATATGCCCGGCTTCCTGAAAGATTTCTTCAACCGCAACGGCACCGGCATGGGGCTGGCGATATTGGGTCTAGTCCTGTTCTGGACCATTGGCCTGATCATTCTACCGCAGCTGTCGATGCTGGACTTTTCCTTCCGGCCAAACCTGCCGCCCCCGGAAATCGGTGGGCCAAAGGATGTCTACACGCTGGAGAACTATAAATACCTGATTTTCGGCCCAGAGGGCGGCAGTCAGGACTATAACTCGGTCGATCTGCGCGTGTTTTTCCGTACCTTGCTTGCTGCGGTCTGCGTGACGATCTTCAACCTGATCATCTGCTACCCAATCGCCTATTATCTGGGTCAGAGTAAGGGCAATCACATACGCATATTCGCGATCATGCTGATCATCCCGTACTGGATCAACGAAATCCTGCGCGCCTTTGCACTGCGGATCATCTTTGGTGAGACCGGAGTGCTGAATACCCTGTTCATGGGTCTGGGCATCTGGGACACGCCGTTTGATTTCATCCGCAATGACATCGCGCTCTATGCCGGTCTGGGTTATGCCTACATCCTGCTGATGATCTTCCCGATGTACAACGTGATCGAAAGTCTGGACGGAAACCAGATCGAAGCCGCGCGAGATTTGGGTGCGCCCTGGTGGCGGATTCACTGGCGGGTGGTCATTCCATACGCCAAACCGGGGATCAGTTCGGGTTGCACGATGGTGTTCATGCTGTCCGCCGGTGCGCTGGCCGCGCCGCAGATTTTGGGCGGACCGTCGTCGCTGTGGTTCACACAGCTGATCTATCAGCAATTCAACGACAACAATGACTGGCCGCAGGGGGCTGCCTACGCCATCGTGCTGCTGGTGACCTGTATCCTGTTCGTACTGGCAATGATGCGCCTGTTTAAAGTGAACATGGGGGATATCGGGAAATGAACAATTCCTTCCTTCGTGTAAGCATCTGGGTCTATCTGGTTATCTTCTTCCTGTACCTGCTAGGTCCGCTGGTGATCATGTCGGTCACGGCATTCAATTCTTCGGTGTTCCCGAGGATGACGCCGTGGGAATGTCTGACCTTCGAGTGGTTCGGAGAGCTGTTTCAGGACCAGCGTATCCTGAACGGTATCAAGAACTCGCTGATCATCGGGTTGGGGACAGTGGTGCTGTCGGTGGCGATGGGTCTGGCCGGGGCGTTGATGCTGACGCAGATCTGGCCCAAGCTGCGCGCGACCTACTACACGGTTATCATCGCACCGATCCTGATCCCGGGTGTGGTTCTTGGTATCTCGACACTGGTGTTCTGGGACCGGATCAACCGGATGCTGGGGCTGGGTGCGGACAGCGTTCTGTCGAACGGCATCTTCCTGACGGTGATCGGTCAATCCACCTTTATTGCCAGCTATTGCATGCTGGTGTTGGTCGCGCGGTTGCAACGCTATGACATCGCGCTGACCGAAGCGGCTCTGGATCTGGGGGCCAGCCATGCGCAGGCATTCCGCAAGATCCTGTTGCCGTTTATGCGTCCGGCGATTGCGTCGGCGGCGGTGCTGGCGTTCCTCGCGTCGTTCGAGAACTACAACACCACCACCTTCACCTTTGGCGAATACCCGACGCTGACCATCGAACTGGCGCAGAAGGTGCGGTACGGCATCACGCCATCGATTTCGGCGCTGGCCTTTATCATCGTCGCGCTTACCGTGTTTTTTGCCCTGCTGAACGAGGCCAAGCTGAAACGGCAGGAACTGGTTGCAGCAGCTCGCAAGCAAGCCACGGTTGAGGAATTGGCGGGCAAGATCAAACTGCCCAGTTTCTTTGCCGGTAATATGGCAGCAGTTCTGGTGGTCGTCTTCGCGGTAGCCACGATCACCGTGGTGGGTACGGCAACGGTCTACAATCCGGGGCAATGTATCGCTGATGTTCGCGAGCAGAAGCAGCTGGAAGCTGAACAGCGTATTCAGGAACTGCGAGAACAGCGCGAAGAACAGCGCAGACAACGTGAGGAAGAACGCAAAAAGCGTTTTGAAGGCGTGTTTGAACCCGGTGAACTTCAACCCGGAACGACGGGAGAAGAGGCGGAGCCAGACGCAGGCACCAATAACTCTGGCTTCGGTAATGTGTTTGATCCGAACGCACTGAGCGGTGACGATGACGAGGGCGCCTCGGATACAGAAAGCCAGCCGTCGAACAACGGTGGGTTTGGCGGGGCCTTTGACCCTAACACCCTTCAATCCGACCAATAACTTGCTGACGATAATCCCGTCCGGAGAGCTAACCCTCTTCGGGCGGGTTCTTTTTCAGGATTTTCACGTCACAGGCAGGAATATCGTGCCCTTCCCACTCAATTGGTGTGGCATTGTAGTTGATCAGGAATTCGTGCTGATCGGTTTCCCTGCGGCGCAACCCTTCGGGTAATGGGTGCAGGTTTAATTCAACTTTTTGCGCTGCCATGGAAATAATCCGGTCCCACAACGTTTCGTCAGGGAAACCAGCCAGATACCACAGACTGTCAGCGCCTTTCAGAGCGGCATTGCCGTCAGAGTAAGTCAATAAATCCACCGCCGCGCCAGACAGACGTTCCACCCAGTGCACAGCCGCGCCGCCACCGACAACGTCGCGTTGGACACTTGGGGGCAGCGACTCGACCAGATCAACCTCACAATCCAGCCCGGACAAGCCGGGGCGTCCGGTATCGGGGATTTGGAAATCTTGCGTGACAGCACCGCTGCGCGGACCGAAGATCACCAAGTCATTTTTTTCTGTCAGGTTTTGTGCGTAAACATCATCCAATGTGGCCAGCCCGGGCGCAAGGATCAGTTTGTATCCGCCTTTCGTTTTGCCAACTGTTGAAATGAAGTCCACGGACAAGCCGGCGCGGCGCAATGCGCGATAGGCTGAAAACACCAACCGGAAATAGTTGAACCCGGCCCCTTGTGGCTGTGTCGCCCATGTCCAGTCAGAAGCATAGTCAAACAAGATCGCCACTTGGGCTTGCGATTGAGAAATCGTACCCAGACTTTCCAGATCATCTGCTGTCTTGCGCACTTCGGCCAACGCCGGAGCGGAAGTGTTGTTAGGGGCGAGCAGGCCAGCATGCATTTGTTCCTGCGCAAATGGGGCTTGTCGCCAGCGAAAATAACTGACGACTTCGGCACCATGGGCTACCGCCTCCAGCGACCACAAGCGGACCATACCGGGCAGGGGTGCAGGGTTGTACGGTGCCCAGTTGACCGGTCCGGGTTGTTGTTCCATCACCCACCAGCGCCCACGCCCAACGGCACGGTAGAGGTCGTGGTGAAACGCCTGCATGTCTGGATCGCCCTGTTGCAGGAATGCGGTTCTATGGGCCTCTTCGGCTTCAAGCCGGTCGGACAGGAACCCAATCGGATAGCTGTCCCAGGTGGCGATGTCCAAATCAGCGCCCATCTTGAAATGATCGAAGTCCAAAATCCGGCCCATATAGTTATGCAGCAACGGAGCATCTGTCAGCGGCCGAAGGGCGTCTACCTGCGCCTTGTTGAATGTCACCACCTGATCCGAACTGAACCGGCGGAAGGCCAGAACGTGCGCCGGGTTGGGTTCTGTCACGGTCAGATTTGGCAGGTCTATCTGGTCGAAGCGGTCATACTCCATTGACCAGAACACATTGCCCCAGGCCGAATTTAACGCTTCGGTTGTGCCATATTGGTCTGCCAGCCAAGCCTGAAACGCACGAAGTGCCAGTTGGCTGTAGCTGACCGTGGTGTCGTGACATCCGTATTCGTTGTCGATCTGCCACGCAGCCACATGCGGATTGCGCCCATAGCGCTCGCCCATGATCCGGGCGATGCGTATGCTTTCATCGATATAGCCTTGATGGCTGAAACAGTAATGTCTGCGAGAACCAAACTTGCGCGGCTGACCATGTCCATCGACGGCCAGCATGTCTGGGTGCTTTTCAAGCATCCATCGCGGTGGGGTCGCCGTGGGAGTGCCCAAGACAACCTTTAACCCGGCGGTGCCCAATGTTTCGATGGCGCGATCCAGCCAGTCGAGTTGTAGATCACCCGGCTTTGGCTCCATCCGGCTCCACGCAAATTCACCGATCCGAACCCAGGTTAGACCGGATTCAACCATTCTTGCGGCGTCTTCGGCCCACATCGCGTCGGGCCAGTGTTCCGGGTAATAGCAAACGCCAAGTTCGGGCTTCATAACAGAACTCTGTGTTCGGCCTGCCCTTTGCCTGCACCTGTGGCGGCAAAGGTCATGCCATTGGTGGGATGTTTTATGAGCGTGTCTGCATCCAGCCCTTCGCGGGCTGTGGTACAAAACAGAGTCGTCAGGTCAGTGCCGCCGAACGCGGGGCACGAGGTATGAGCGGCGTTAAACGAGACTGCAGTCAGGAACTGTCCGGCCGCGCTATAAGTTGCGACGCGCCCAGCCCCCCATTGTGCTATCCACAGGTTGCCGCCGGCATCGACAACTGCGCCGTCGGGGTTAAGGCATTCGACCCGCAAGTCCAAAAATACGGTGCTGTCCCCTTCGGGCCAACCGTTTGCGGCGTTCAGAGGCCAGCGCATGACCTGTTTTTTCACAGTGTCCGCATAATAAGCGCAGGATCGGTCCGGTGCGAAACAGATTGCGTTCGAAATCGAGACATCCGGCACCAATTGCTGCAATTCGCCTTGCCAATATCGATAGATCGCACCCGCACCGGGTTCAGCGTTTTTGCCCATCGTCCCGATCCAGAACCCTCCCCAGGGATCAGCGCGTCCGTCATTTGATCGCGTGATCGGGTTATTTTCCTCAAGCGGTAATACCAGCTCTTTGCGCTCATTCAGCAGATCAAAGCGCCAAAGCCCTGTTTCAGAGGCGATCAAGAGCGTATCCTTATCGATCCAACCCGCGGCCGATACATGCTCTTCAAACTGCCAGCTTCGCCGCTCATCGCCTTCTTGCGTCAGCATGCGCTTGCCCAGGATGTCGAACCAGAAAAGCTGTTTCCTTAGCGGATGCCACAATGGCCCTTCACCCAATTCGCAGGGGCGGTCGTCGTAGACGGTACTCATCCAATGGCCTCGTCATAGGCCGCCACAATTTCCGTCGCCCGGTTCGCGACCTCAGAAACTGTCATGCCCGGTTTGAAAAGAGCTGAACCTATGCCGAACCCATCTGCTCCGGCCTTAACCCATTGGTCGAAATTGCCGGGGCCTGCTCCACCTACGGCATAAACCAGCGTTCCCTTGGGCAAAACCGCGCGCAGAGCAGCCAATCCAGCCGGACCAGCCATTGCCCCGGGGAACAGTTTCAATCCCGAAGCCCCGGCTTTGAGCGCTGCAAAGGCCTCGGTCGGGGTAAAAATACCGGGCCAGCTTTCCAGACCCAACTGATGCGTACGTGAGATTACGTCGGGGTCGCAGTTCGGCGACACGATTAGCTTGCCACCGACGTCGGCCACTGCATCCACCTGAGCAGGTGTCAGGACGGTGCCTGCACCGATCAGGGCGCAATCACCGAATGCATCGGTAAGGTTGCCAATTGAGATCAACGGATCGGGTGAGTTCAGTGGCACTTCGATCTTGTCGATCCCGGCGTCGATCAGAACTTTCCCGACGGCGGTGGCATCAGACGGGGTCAAGCCGCGTAGAATGGCGATAATGGGGCGGCTCATACGGTTTGCCTCGTCAGGTTGCGGGCATGATACAAGCCAGCCAAAGTACAGTCTGTGCCGCTGGCTATTTCCACAAACGCGCCCTGCGTTTTCAAGGCTTTGGCGTAAACTTCGGACAGGCCCTCGGCCCCGACGATCGCCAGTTGCTGTCCCAGCCAATAGGGGCGGGTTGCGGCCAGTTCGGCCCCTATCAGGTATCCCGAAAGTCGGGCTCGGGCCACACCACCATCTTGACCCTGTAACAAGTCGGCGGCCCGCAGCCCAAAAAAGCGTGTGGCCAGTTGTTCCGGTTTTGAAAGCGCGTCCGCCGTAGCCTCAGCAAATGCGCTGTCGTCCCAGCCCTCGGTGACCGAGTGTTTCAAGACCGATTGCCCGCGCAGCAGATCGAACATCTCGCCGGTCATGAAGGTGCGAAAGCTGACGACCTCTCCGGCGCTGACCTGCACCCATTTCGTATGGGTTCCGGGCAAGCAGATCACACCGTCCCAATTTGGGCGGTTCGCCAGAAAACCGGCAATCTGGGTTTCCTCACCCCGCATAACGTCCGGCGGGGCGGTCTGTTTCAGGCCAGGGACCACGAAAGCGCGAATGCGGGGGTCGGTGCCTGGTACGCGGAACGGAGCAACCGGGATCGGTTCGCATGGGACGGTAGAATAGGGGGCTTCGATCCAGCCCTGCCGCGCTCCGACCATGCCACAGGCAATCACGTCAACGGGCGCATTGCCCAACCAACCTTCGATCAATTCGAACAAGGCAGGTTCGAAGCCGCCATTGTCGATGCGGGCCATGCCCTTGTCCGAATGCGCCTGACCTAGCACCGTGTCGCCCTGCATGGCCCAGACACGCAGATGAGACGTTCCCCAATCGACAGCAATCCATTCTGTGTTCATTGCATTACCCCGAAACCACGACACCACCATCGACGGCCATGCACTGCCCGGTCATGGCCCGGCTGGCGTCCGAAGCCAGAAACAACGTGGGTGCAATCATGTCTTCAGGTGTCAGATGATCTTTTAAGCACTGGCGCTCCATATGTGCGGCCAGATCTTCTGGCGTGACCCACATGTCTAGCTGTTTCTGGGTTAGCACCCATCCCGGAGCCAGTGCGTTAACTCTTATTTTCTGCGGCCCCAGCTCACGCGCCAATGACCGCGTCATCCCGGTGATCCCGGCATTTGACGTGGTGTAAATCGGATAGCCGGAATTGCCCATCATGTAGCTGATCGAGCTGAAATTGACGATTGCCCCGCCCTTGCCCTGCATCTGACGCGCGGCCTCCTGACAGGCAAAATAATAGGCCTTGAGGTTAACCTTGATCATCCAATCCCAGAACTCGGTGGTGGTTTCCTCAAGCGAGTGGCGCTTGTCGTTGGCAGCGTTGTTGATCAGCACGTCCAGCGGGCCATGCGCCTCGGCCGCTTTCCGCATGGTGCTGTGCAACAGTTCGGTGTCGGTCATGTCGCCCTGCATGAACATGGGCGCGCGGCCGTGTTTGTCGCGCATTTCTTCGACGAAACCGCTGGCATCCGAGCGACCAATGAAGGCGACGTTGGCGCCTTGGGCCAGAAAGCCATCCGTCAGTGCCGCGCCGACGCCAGACCCGCCGCCGGTGATATAGACGGATGCACCGTTCAGGTCATGAAATGTGGCTGGTTGATCCATCAGTGGCTCTCTCTGGTCACAAGGCGGGTGTCTTTGCCGACAAGGAAATCGAGGTCTGCGCCTTGATCAGCCTGAAGCACGTGATCGACATAAAGCTTTGCATATCCACGTGTGTAATTGGGATCGTCCGGTTGCCATGTGGCGCGCCGGGCGTCGAGTTCCGCTGCATCAACCAGCAGCTCCAACTCTCCCTTACTGGCCGATACGCGGATGCGGTCGCCGGTCTTGACCAATGCCAGCGTGCCACCCGCTTGCGCCTCGGGGCTGACATGCAGAATGACGGTGCCGAATGCCGTGCCCGACATACGGGCGTCTGAGATGCGGATCATGTCGCGCACGCCGTCCTTCACCAGCTTGGCCGGGATCGGCATGTTGCCGACCTCGGGCATGCCGGGATACCCCTTGGGGCCGCAGCCCTTCAGCACCAGAATGGTCTCGAGCGTCACTGGCAGATCGTCGCGGTCAATGTTTGCCTTCAAGTCTTCGATATTTTCGAAAACGTAAGCCTCGGCTTCGGTTTCAAGCAGTTCATCCGTGGCCGCTGAGGGTTTTACGATGGCCCCATTCGGAGCCAGATTTCCACGCAGAACCCGCAAGCCAGCGGCAGGTTTTACCGGATCGTCGTAAGGTCGGATCACGTCGCGGTTAAAGCATTCGGCCCCTTCGTAATGTGCAGATATGTCTTTGTTCAGGACCGTTTTCGCCGGCCGTAGAAAGGGTTTCAGTTCGGACAGGACGGCGGGAACGCCGCCAGCATAGCAGAAATCCTCCATCAGGTATTTCCCCGAAGGCATACAGTTCACCAGCAGCGGAATTTCTGACCCGATTTCAAAGTCTTTCAACGCCAGGTCGACACCCACGCGACCTGCCAGCGCCAGCAGGTGAACCACCGCGTTGGTCGAACCTCCTACGGCGGCGTTGGCGAGGATGGCGTTCTCAAAGGCTTCTTTGGTTAGGATGTCCGAGGGTTTGAGGTCTTCGTCCACCATCTCGACAATCCGTTTGCCAGTGAGATGCGCCAGCGCCATGCGGCGGGCGTCAACGGCCGGAAGGGCGGCGTTGGTGGGCAGGCTCATACCCATGGCCTCGACCAGCGAGGCCATAGTCGAGGCCGTGCCCATCGTCATGCAAACTCCGGCGCTACGAGACATTCCGGATTCCGCGTTCATGAAGTCTTGCAGGGTCATTTCCCCAGCGCGCACGGCCTCAGAAAATTTCCACACATCTGTGCCCGAGCCGATATCCTGACCGCGATATTTGCCGTTCAGCATCGGACCCGAGCTGACGACGATCGAAGGCAGATCAACCGAGGCCGCGCCCATCAATTGCCCCGGTGTAGTCTTATCGCAGCCGCCCAGCAGTACGACGCCATCGATGCCATAGGCGCGGATTGATTCCTCGACATCCATGGCCAGCAGGTTGCGGAACAGCATGGCGGTAGGCTTCATCTGGGTTTCGCCCAGCGACATGACGGGGAATTCGACGGGAAAGCCACCTGCCTCCCACACGCCACGTTTGACGCCTTCGGCCAAGTCGCGCAGGCCCGAGTTGCAGGGCGTCAGCTCAGACCATGTGTTGCATATTCCGATAACGGGTCGACCATCAAAGGCATGATCGGGAAAGCCCTGGTTCTTCATCCACGATCGGTGAATGAACCCATCCTTGTCGAGCTTTCCATACCAGTGCTGTGAGCGGCGTTTTTTTGTCATTTTTTAGCTTTTTACTTAATGTCAGGCGGCTTTTGCAGGTTTACACCATTCCGGCAACCAGCCGGTATGGGCAGTCAGCAAGTCATTGATCAAATTTCGGATCTGTCGCAGGTCCAGTTCGGCGGCAGTATGTGGGTCCATCATGGCGGCGTGATATATGTGTTCGGGGTTTTGGTCGACCAGTGCGCGAACCACCAATTCCTGTACATTGATCTGACTGCGTATCAGCGCGATCAGCTGTGGCGGGATGTCGGTAACGCCCGAGGGCTGCACGCCATTGCTGTCCACGAGGCAAGGGGTTTCAACCGCCGCGCCCAAAGGCAGTTGCGGGATTTGGCCGGTGTTGGGCAGATTGCCATAGGCCACATACGGCGCATCGGTGACGATGGCATTCATCAGGTCGGCAGCAAATTCATGGCTGCGGGTCACCCTGATGTCGCGGCCATCTGTTAGTGTCTTGGCTTGTTCTTTCCAGTTGGCCATCTGTTCCACGCAACGGGTCGGGTATTCGTCCAATGGGATTGAGAAGTGTTCGATCAGATCCTGCCGCCCGTCTTTGATGAACCAGGGAACGAATTCGGCAAGGTGCTCTGAACTTTCCGTGCAGAAATAGCCGAGATGGTCCATGACCTCATACCGGACCTTGTTGGGGCAGCGCGGCATCAGCAGGGGGGGCTTGGGCAAATGGCCGCTTGCGTAACCTCGCCGAAGTGCGGGGTAGAGATCGCGCCCCTGATGTTCCAGCCGCAGAAAGAAGGCAACGTGATTGACCCCTGCGACTTTGTAGCGGAATTCGTCCTTGGGCAGGTCCAGATCATGCGCCAATTCTTCGACCGTGTTCTGGACAGAGTGGCAGAGGCCAACCTGTTTCAACGCTGGAAATTGCTCGGCCAGCGCCCAGGTGTTGATGGCCATCGGGTTGACATATTGCAACAGGGTCGCGTCGGGGCATAGTTGCATCATGTCCCGTGCCACGTCCCACAAGACCGGGACCGTGCGCAGGCCGCGCATGATGCCTCCCACGCCTAGTGTGTCGGCGATGGTCTGGCGCAGGCCGTATTGTTTGGGGATTTCGAAATCTGCGACCGTACACGGCTCATACCCGCCGATCTGAAAGGCGGTGATCACGAAATCCGCGCCATCCAGAGCGGCGCGGCGGTCGGTATGGGTGGAAACGGTCGCTCCCGACCCGACCGAGCGGATCATAGCGCGGGCTACGGTCTCGCTTTCGGCCAGCCGCTCGGGGTCGATATCCATCAGCGCGAAATGGCTGTCGGCCAGCGCTGGGGTCAGCAGAGCATCTCCTACGATGTTCTGCATGAAGATTGTGGAACCCGCACCAATAAAGGTGATCTTGGTCATGTGGCGAACTCCGATTCAAAGTTATTTGACGGCACCGAGGGTTAGACCCGCGATGAAGTGTTTCTGCATCAGAAAGAACATGGCCACCGGCGGCAGTGCCGCAACAATGGAACCTGCACTCATCAACTGATAGGCGGCTCGAAATTGGGCGTTGAAGCTGGTAATCCCTGCGGTGACAGGTTGGCTTTCGGCGCCCTGTGTCAGGACAACCGCCCAGAAATAATCGTTCCAGATAAAGGTAAAGATCAGCACGCTGAGTGCGGCAATAGCCGGTTTCATCAGCGGTAGGACCACGTACCAGAAGATACGCCATTCGCTGATGCCTTCGACCCGTGCCGCCTCGATCAATTCAAAGGGCAGGGCGCGGATGAAGTTGCGCATGAACAGTGTGCAGAACCCGGTTTGAAAGGCGATGTGGAACAACACAAGGCCGGTTTTGGTGTTGTAGAGACCCAGTTGCAGAGTCAGGTCACGGACCGGCACCATCAGAATCTGGAAGGGCACGAAATTTCCTGCCACGAACATGAAAAAGATCCAAAGGTTCGATTTGAACTTGTAAATTCCCAACGCAAAGCCGGTCATACAGCTGAGCGCAACAGCTCCGATCACGGTTGGGACGGTGATCAGGAACGAATTCAGCAAATACCTAGGCATGTCCGAGTTAAAAAAGACCTGACCATAGTTGAACGCGCCTTCAAAGCTGGACGGCATGCCCCAATAATTCGCATTGGTGAAATCTGCCGCCGGCTTAACCGAGAACAGGGCAACCGCAAGCAATGGACCTAGCCAAAGAAGCAGTGCCAAAGGCAGCATTGCCTGATAGCTGATTTGGGCTGCACGGGATTGTTTTTCGATTGGTTTGGGAAACATCTCAGTGCCCCTTTTCTTCACGGTACATCGACCACAGGAAGTAGGCGATGAAACAGAGCATGATCAGGAACAGGACTACGGCGATGGCGGCACCGTACCCCATTCGGAAGCCGTATTCGGATAGCGCAACCTCGAACATGTAATAGGCCAGCACACGGGACGAGCCAAAAGGGCCGCCCTGAGTCATGATTGAGATCAGGTCGAAGCTGCGCAGCGCGCCGATGATCGTTACGACAAACGCGATAAATGTCGCGGGGCGCAGTTGCGGCAGGATGATGTGCCACAGCATCCGCACACCCTTGGCACCATCCAGGCGTCCGGCCTCGATCTGTTCGGGATCCACGGCGTTTAGGCCGGTCAGATACAGGATCATGCAATACGCAGTCTGTGGCCAGAGACCGGCGAAGATGATGCCATAAGTTACAAAACGTTCGTCGCCCAGAACATTAAGCGGGCCAAGGCCAAACAGGCTGAGGAACTCATTCAGCAGGCCAAAAGTGGGGTCGTAAAACCAGGTGAAAACGAGACCGACCACAACCTGAGAAATAACGAAGGGGAAAAAGAACAATGACTTGTACAGGCGGATGCCCCAGACCGTCTGGTTCAGGAACAAAGCAATGAACAGGCCCGTTGGGATTGCTGCCAGATAGAGGATAAGCCAGATCAGGTTGTTCTTTAGGGAAATGTAGAACGCATCCCGGTCGACCCATTCCCAATACAAATCCTCGTAGTTGCGGAACCCGACATATTCGGCCGCGCCCAGCCCGTCCCATTCGTAGAGCGACAGGTTGAAGGACTGAAATACCGGAATGATCACATAGACCATGAAAAAGAGCAGGCCGGGGGCCAGAAACAGCCAAGGCGCGATGCGCTGTTGGTTTCTGTGGAACCAGCTTTCCTGTTCAGGGATGTCGATGGCTGACATGAGCAAACTCGGTTTTAGGTGGAAGGAGTAAGACGGGTTGAAACCCGTCTTACGCTCGATGTGGTGCAGGCCGGACGGATGCCCGGCCTGACCCGTTTAGTTGTCGTAGATACGCTGACGGGCGCGTTCCAGCTTGGCCAGAATCTTGTCTGCGTTGTCCGGCTTGACCATGAACTCCTGGAAGCCTTCCATCGACACTTTGGCCATTTCTGCCGGTGCGTCGCGATCCCAGAATTGGGCCACTCCACCGGGGCTGTTCGACGACAGCATCTCAAAGCCTTGCTGCAGGAACTTGTCGTCATCAACAGAGGATTGCGCGTTTACAGGCAACTGACCCAAGTTCGAACCATTGTTGATCTGAGTTTGTTCGTCGGCAGAAACCACGAAACGCAGAAATTCCCGCGCGGCCTCTTTGTTGGACGCGTTGGCTGGGATGTGGAACGTGTCGGTTGGGGCATCCTCAGCCAGCTCAACATCAGGGTTGATGGCAACAAACTGGTAGAAATCCAGCTGATCATCGGTCAACCCGGCCTCGCGCAGCGGGGCGACAGCGAAGTTACCCATCAAGTAGGCGGCGGCTTCGCCATTGACCATGAAGGGCAGGGCCTCTTGCCAACTGTAAGTCTGGTGATTGTCAATGAACGCGCCCATGTCGATCAACTGTTTCCAGTTGGCGAAGGTCTGTTTGACCCGATCGTCTTCCCAACTGATTTCACCGTTGGCGAGCTGCTGGTGGAAGTCGAACCCGTTGGTTCGCATGTTCAAATAATCGAACCATCCACCGGCAGTCCAGAGGAACTTGGTCCCAATAGTATAGCAAGCGCGGCCGGAGTCGACGATCTTTTGGCAGTTGGCCAGTTCTTCTTCCCAAGTGGTTGGTTCGCTCAGGCCCAGTTCATCAAAGATGTCTTTACGATAATACACGCCCCATTGATAGTAGGTGTAGGGCACGCCCCATTGCTTGCCATCAATGGTCATCGCACCTTTGGTAGAAGCAAGGTTGTCGGCGATTTCCGGTTCGGACCACAAATCCGATACATCTTCGAATAGGCCGGCTTCGACGTAGGGCTTCATTCGGTTGGCTGCGTACCACGTGGCGACATCCGGCGTATCTGCCGTCAGAAAGTTTCTGATTTGCGTCTTGTATGCCTCGCGGTCGATCACGGTGGTTTCAATTTCCAACCCGGGGTGCTGCGCCGCGAACCTTTCAATCATCTCTTCCATCGTCGCGCGCGGCGCCGGGTTTGATGTATCCAGGAAAATTCGCAGTTCGCCAGTCAGCTCGGCCGCAACAGGTGCGGCCAGTGCCACACTGGCTGCCAACGCTGTCGCGGTGCGTTTGAACATGGAATGCATAGTTTCCTCCCTTTGCTCCCATTTTCAGGTTCCATATAATGAAACCAAGTTTTATATATTGAAAACTACACATCGACTCGGTTAGTCTTGTCAAGACCCTCGCGAAATCGAGTGTCGGTAATCGGAGGAGAATACGCGCCCGTGTCAGGTGACGGAACGATAGGAAAAGCATGTGATGTGCTGGATCAGGTGGCGGCATTCGCGCGCCCGGTCCGTTTCGCCGAGTTGCTGGAAAGTAGCGAATTTCCCAAAGCAACGCTGTACCGATTTCTGCAAACCCTGACCAATCAGAGAATGCTGTCCTATGATCCCGAACGGCAGACCTACGCGCCCGGTCTTAGGTTGGTTCGGCTGGCGCACACGGCGTGGACCCAAAGTTCGTTGGCGCCTATTGCAAGGCCGTTTCTGGATGCGCTCAGCAGCGAAACCGGTGAAACTGTGCATCTGGCGCAGCTTGATTCCAGTCAGGTTTTATATGTCGACAAGCGCAACGCGGCGCAGCCGGTCGAGATGTATTCGCAGGCTGGCAAGGTTGGCCCCGCTTATTGCACAGGCGTGGGTAAGGCGATGATGGCGTATCTGGAAGCCCCTGCATTGGACAGGGCGGTCTCACAGCAAAGCTATCACCGCTTCACGGACAAGACGCTGACTTCGGAAGAGGCATTGCGCGCAGATCTCGATCTGATTCGCAGCCGCGGTTACGCCATTGACGATGAAGAGCATGAACGGGGCATCATTTGTATCGCCTGCCCAATCCTGACTTCGGGTCGGCGAATGTTGGGGGCGATCTCGGTGACCGGATCGACCGAACGTATGAACTTCAAACAATTGGAAACCTGGGTCCCCCGTGTTCGCCGTGTGGCCGAACAGATCGGAGCCGAAGCGCAGGCCTGGCGGTTCCCTGAAACCAGCCAAAGCGCCGACAAAGACAGGATGCAAGCGACATGACAGGTGTAACTCTCAATCAGGCGATCAAGCGATACGGCGAAACGCAGGTTATTCATGGCATTGATCTGCAGATTGAAGATGGCGAATTTTGCGTATTCGTCGGCCCTTCGGGCTGTGGCAAATCCACTTTGTTACGGATGATTGCCGGACTGGAGGAAACCACGGAAGGGCAGATTCATATTGGTGCGCGCGATGTGACCCATATGGACCCGGCAAAGCGCGGCGTGGCGATGGTGTTTCAGACCTATGCGTTGTACCCGCACATGTCGGTGGCGGAGAACATGGGCTTTGGCCTGCGCATGAACGGGGTCGCCAAATCAGAGATCGACCAGAAGGTGCAGCAGGCGTCAAATATCCTCAAGCTGGACCAATATTTGAAACGCAAGCCCAAGGCTTTGTCCGGCGGTCAACGGCAGCGGGTGGCGATTGGTCGGGCTATCGTCCGTGGTCCCGAGGTGTTCCTGTTCGATGAACCTCTGTCAAACCTCGACGCCGAACTTCGTGTCGAGATGCGTGTCGAGATCGCGCGGCTACACAATGAGATTGGCGCGACGATGATCTACGTGACGCATGATCAGGTCGAAGCGATGACAATGGCCGATAAGATTGTCGTTCTGCGCGATGGCCGGATCGAGCAGGTCGGTGCTCCGATGGATTTGTACCGCGACCCGGACAATCGCTTTGTGGCCGGTTTTATCGGTTCACCAGCGATGAACTTTCTGGAATGCGACATTGCCGAAGGCAAAGTCTCGCACACGGCACTCAGCGAACCCTTGTCAGTCACAGCCAACGTGCCTGCGGGGATGTCCAAAGTGACATTGGGCATCCGTCCTGAACACATCGAGGTGGACCGTGCTGGCGATACCTGCGCAGTTGATCTGACCGAAGCGCTTGGTGGTGTCAGTTATACATACCTGCTGACGCCGAATGGCGAGAAACTAATCATCGAAGAACGAGACGACCAGCGCAGTGGGCAAGGGGAGCGTATCGGAATCATTGTTCGCCCCGAGCGTGCAATGCTGTTCGACCCAGAGTCTGGCCAACGCTTCCGATAACTGGAAAGCCCGGTCCTGACGAAACACGCCGATCCTTCGATCTGGCGTGTTTTTTCTGGTCTGCAATTATCCTGGATTTTGTATCCAATATCCGTTATGGCGAGTCGAAAGAGCCAAATCAGTCCACTCTGACCCAGCATTTTGAAGGATAACCCCGATGTCGACAAATGTTTTCACCGGCACCATGCCTGCGCTCATGACGCCCTGCACAGCCGATCGCGCCCCCGATTTCGATGGTCTTGCCCGCAAGGGGAAGCAGATGATCGAAGCAGGTATGTCAGCGGTGGTCTATTGCGGGTCTATGGGGGATTGGCCACTCCTGACTGACGAACAGCGGATGGAAGGTGTTGAACGGTTGGTTGACGCAGGATTGCCGGTTGTGGTCGGAACCGGGGCCATCAACACTAAATCCGCCGTAGCCCATGCCGCGCATGCACAGAAAGTCGGAGCCGTTGGCCTGATGGTCATCCCGCGTGTCCTGTCGCGGGGTAGCTCTCTGACTGCACAAAAAAACCATTTCAAGGCTATTCTGTCCGCCGCGCCCGACCTGCCAGCGATCATCTACAACAGTCCTTATTACGGGTTCGCCACCCGTGCAGACCTGTTTTTCGCGCTGCGCGCCGAGCATCCCAACCTGATCGGGTTCAAGGAATTTGGCGGTAAGGACGATCTGCGCTACGCGGCTGAAAATATTACCAGTCAGGACGACGATGTGACCCTGATGGTTGGTGTCGATACCGAAGTCTACCACGGCTTCGTCAATTGCGGCGCGACAGGATCGATCACGGGCATCGGAACCGCCCTTCCGCGCGAAGCACTGCTGTTGGCGGCGCTCTCCCAAAAAGCGGCGCAAGGCAATGCCGAAGCCCGCCAGCGCGCACTGGAACTGACCGAGGCCATCCAGGTGCTGTCCAGTTTTGACGAAGGACCAGATCTGGTACTGTATTATAAGCATCTCCTGGTGCTGAACGGTGAAACGGAATATCGCCTGCACTTTAACGAAACAGACGAGTTGACCGATGCGCAGCGCAAGTATTGCGAACAGCAATATGACTTGTTCCGCAATTGGTTTGCTGACTGGTCCCAACAGGGCGGAGTGATCGCAGAATGCGCGTGATTGACAGCCATACTGGGGGTGAACCCACGCGGGTCATCCTGGATGGAGCGCCTGATCTGGGCTCGGGATGTCTGGCCGAGCGCGCCCGCAAGCTGGCAACTGAACACGAGGCGTTTTACCGGTCCACAATGCTGGAACCGAGGGGTCAACCCGGCATGGTTGGCGCGTTGTTGGTTGAACCAGTAGACCCGACCTGTGTGACCGGTGTTATTTTTTTCGACGTGGACGCGGTTCTGGGCATGTGCGGGCATGGGACCATCGGTCTGACAGTAACGCTGGCGCAATTGGGGCGCATCGGCGTGGGTTCGCACCGGGTCGAGACACCTGCCGGGGTCGTTACGGTTGCGTTGCAAGATGCCAATACCGTTACGGTGACGAATGTCGAAAGCCGCCGCATCCACCGTGGCGTGACCGTCGATGTTCCGGGCTATGGGGCGGTGACCGGCGACGTGGCCTATGGCGGCAACTGGTTCTTTATCGTTGATCCCAGCCCGATTCCGGTTGGAACTGACAATATCCGGCAACTGACGGATATGACAATTGCGATCCGTGAGGCCGCGAACGCGCAGGGTGTTGCAGGTGAGCAGGGTGAACCGATCGATCATGTGATCTTTCAGGACGCCTCACCTGACCAAAACGTTCATAGCCGCAACTTTGTTCTGTGCCCGGATGACAATTACGACCGTTCACCCTGTGGCACTGGTAGTTCCGCGCGACTGGCCTGTCTGGCTGCCGAAGGACGGCTATCCCCCAGCGAGGAGATCGTACAGCACAGCGTCATCGGCAGCGCCTACCGCCTGTCCTATCAGCCGGGCGTGAACGGAGGGGTCATTCCTTCGATCACTGGAAAGGCTCATATCATGGCAGAGACGACTCTTGTTTTTGACCCGGACGATCCATTTAAGGCGGGAATAGAATTTTGATCCCTCAGATCCTCGTTATCGGGGCGGGCGTAATCGGCATCACTACAGCGCTGGAGTTGCAGCGCCGAGGCCATTCCGTTCTGGTCCTGGATCGCGAGGGGGTCGCAGCGCAGGCTTCGGCGGGGAATGCCGGGGCTTTTGCTTTTTCCGAGATCGAGCCTCTGGCGACCCCCGGCATTATGCGGAAGGCACCGAAATGGCTGCTCGACCCGTTGGGGCCGTTGTCGATACCGCCTGCTTATGCTTTGAAAATTGCCCCGTGGATGTTCCGGTTTTGGCAGGCCAGCCGGCCGGGGCCGTATCAAACCCACCTAAAGGCGCAGGTTGAGTTGATGAAGCAATCCGCCAGCGCCCTGAACCGGCTGATTGCCAGTGTCGATGGTGCAGCGATGATGCAGCATGATGGGCAGATGCAGCTTTACGAAAGTGAAGCAGAGTTTCGTGCCAGCCTGCCTGCATGGGAACTGCGCCGACAACACGGGATCGAATTCGAGCTGCTGGAAACACAGGCGGCGATCGCCGAGAAACAACCGGGTCTTAGCCCCCGGTTTACACATGCAGGGTTTACTCCGAATTGGGTGAATACCGTCGACCCGAAAAAATGGGTTGAGCATTTGGCGCAAGCCTTCCTCGACCGTGGTGGAAAGATCGAGCGTCAGGACATCCGGGCGCTGAACCCTTTGGGCGACGGCATGCGTGTGCTGTTGGAAGAACGTGTGATTGAAGTATCCAAAGTGGTTATCTGTGCCGGAGCATGGTCGCACAGTCTTGCGCGCTCCCTGGGTGACCGCATCCCGCTTGAGACTGAGCGGGGCTATAACACGACCCTACCTGCAGGCGCATTTAACCTGCGTATGCATCTGACCTTTTCGGGTCATGGATTTGTCGCCAGCCGGATCAACGGCGGTGTGCGGATCGGTGGCGCAGTTGAGTTGGGTGGCCTGAACTTGCCGCCAAATTTCCGACGCGCGGACACACTGCTCAAAAAGGCCGAGCAATTTTTGCTCGGTTTGAACACAAAAGGCGGCACGCAATGGATGGGGTTCCGCCCGTCTCTGCCGGACAGCCTGCCTGTGATCGGACCGTCGCCTAGTGCGCCGGAAACCATATACGCGTTTGGGCACGGTCATCTGGGTCTGACTCAAGCAGCGGGGACGGCGGAACTGGTTGGTGACATGGTCGATGGCCGTCCCACCGAGATTTCCATTTCCCCTTTCTCGCCCACTCGTTTTTAAGGACAAGACATGCGCAGTATAAAGACCATCCACGTGATCTCGGCCCATGCAGAGGGCGAAGTCGGCGACGTTATCGTTGGAGGTATTCAGCCGCCACCCGGAGAAACCCTTTGGGAACAACGTTCGTTCATTGCGCAGGATGAGGTTCTGCGAAATTTCGTTTTGAACGAGCCCCGTGGCGGTGTGTTCCGGCATGTCAATCTGCTGGTGCCGCCCAAACACCCCGAGGCGGATGCCGCCTTCATCATCATGGAGCCCGAAGACACGCCGCCTATGTCCGGCTCAAACTCAATCTGTGTGTCCACCGTTTTGCTGGATGGCGGAATCATCGCCATGCAGGAACCTGAAACCCGAATAACGCTCGAGGCCCCGGGCGGGTTGGTGCATGTTCGCGCCGAGTGCCGCGATGGCAAAGCCGAGCGCATCTTCGTTCAGAATCTACCCAGCTTTGCCGACAAGATCACTGTACCCCTTGAGGTGCCAGGCATTGGTACCATTACCGTCGATACGGCCTATGGCGGCGACAGTTTTGTGGTAGTCGATGCTAAGTCACTGGGGTTTGATATCGTCCACAGCGAAGCGCGTGACATTGCGCGTATGGGCGTGACGATCACCAATGCGGCCAATGAGCAGCTTGGCTTTACTCATCCCGAAAATCCAGACTGGAACCACATTTCTTTCTGTGCCTTTTGCGGGCCGCTTTCAGCGACCGAAACCGGGCTGGCTGGTAAATCCGCCGTCGCTATTCAGCCGGGAAAGGTGGACCGCTCACCCACCGGAACAGCGGTGTCAGCCCGTATGGCGCTGATGGCGGCGAAGGGGCAATTAATGGTCGGACAGACATTCGAGGCGACCTCGATCATCGGCTCGCGCTTCACGGGTCAGATTGTCAAAGAAACCCATGTCGGAGACCGCCACGCCATCGTGCCCGAGATCAGCGGCCGCAGCTGGATCACCGGTACCCATCAGCACATGCTGGACCCGGATGACCCATGGCCGGGTGGCTATCGGTTAAGTGACACATGGGGTGTGTAATCAATCATAACGATTGTTCAAGTATCGTTTTAGCAACATCTACAGCAAGTTGAGGCGGAGGTTCCTTGAGTGACGGTGGAATATCACCACCTTAAGATGAGCACTTTTAATCGATAGGAGTGTCAATGCATATACGCCTTGCAGCCCTGATCATCGTTTTCGCCACTCTCATTCTTTCGTACAATTCTTCATCTGGAACCACCTCGAGCGACGCTCAATTGGTTTCGTCATGTGTGGGCAACAAGGGCGGGACGCCTCACGTGGTTGCCGCCTGTACAACCCTGCTGAAGGCCGAAGATATCACCCCGGCACAACAAAGCCGCCTGTTGCGGGCGCGTGGTTGGGCATATTACTGCGGAAAACAGTATGAAGACGCGATTTCGGATTATAATGAGGCCTTAGCACTGCGGCCTGATGATGCGAAATCGATTTTGAATCGCGCACTGGCTCTGGACGCGATGGGAGACAGTCGGGCGGCAGAGGCTGATTACTCCAAAGTGCTGCAGATCAATCCTGACAGCATTTATGCTTTGTACAGCAAGGCCAAATTCGATCAGCGGCACTCAAATCTCGCTGCAGCGATTCAGGGTTATGAAAGGGTTCTGGAAATCGATCCGGGTTACAAAGGCGTCGTATTTCAATTGGTTGATGCGTATTTCGATCAGGATGGTATCGACGGTGCCAATCAGTTCCTAAAGCGGGCGCAAGAACGGTGGCCCAATGAGAAATGGGTGTATTTCGCGCAAATTATCCATGATCTGATAAATACCGGCGATCCAGAAAGCGCCCTTGAGGCGGCGGGGCATTATGCGAGGCTGGAACCCGGAGTAATGCACGAGGCGTTTATGCCCGCTTTGATTCACATGAAAATCGGAGACGAAGATAAAGGCATCGACTTTGTTCAGAAATTTGCCGACCGGACGGTTCAACAAGGCCTGGCCGGTTCAAGTTTCTTCAAAAGATGGTACCGAATAACCTCGAACTGGATGGTCTACGGCCAAAACGAAGAATGGCTTATCCGTTGCAGGACCTATGCAACGTTGGGCCGAACAGATTTGGCCAAAGCCGAGATTGACGCGTTTCTTGAAGAAACAGGGCAAAACGGTCGAAAAATCATGTTGATCATAATTCGCGGCGAAGTCTCTATCTCCGAAGAGGCTCAGTCTGGCTCGACCGAGGATTTGGAGGATGCGATCGTACGATATCTCGACCATCTCGCGAACACGAGCGATTTTCAGGATTTAGGGCCTCCGGAACGGGCTCGGGCGGCATATGAATAAGTGTTGACGAGTGGCCGGGCGCGTGGCGTTTGCTGCACTCTTGCATGTTTCATCTGGCCCGTGTCAATTTGCGCCCCCTCTAAACGATTGATCCCAAGCCCAACCTCATTTATGGGAAGCCCTGTCAAATCAGAGTCACCGTTGGGGCGGTAGGTTAAACACAGCCCCTTACACGCCACGCAGAAGTGGCACACTCTTGGATCGCACGCCCCGAAAGGCTTAAAAAAGGTAAAAGAATATGGCAGATAAATCGAACTTCGACATATTGTATACCATTGTAGACGAAGCGCCCGAGCTGGCCAGCGCATCGTTCCTGCCCATCATTCGCAAATTCGCTTCGGCAGCGGGTGTTAGTGTTGGAACCAAAGATATTTCGCTGGCAGGCCGTATTCTTGCAACATTCCCGGAAAACCTGACCGACGCGCAACGCATCACCGACGATCTGGCCGCTTTGGGTGAGCTGGTTAAGACGCCCGAGGCCAACGTGATCAAACTGCCGAACATCTCGGCCTCGGTGCCGCAGTTGGTCGCTGCCATCGAAGAACTTCAATCGCAGGGCTACAATATCCCGAACTACCCCGATGAGCCCTCGACCGACGAAGAAAAGGCGATCCGCGCGCGGTATGATGCCATCAAGGGATCAGCAGTGAACCCGGTTCTGCGTGAAGGCAATAGTGATCGCCGCGCTGCGCGCGCCGTGAAAAACTATGCTCAGAAGAACCCGCATTCGATGGGTGAGTGGTCGGCAGACAGCAAGACCAAAGTTTCGTCCATGCCGGGTAATGATTTCTACGCCAACGAGAAATCTGCCACGATCACCGCTGCGCAAGCCGGCGATGCCAAGATCGAATTTGTCGGCAAGGACGGCAGCGTTACGGTCTTGAAGGACGCTTGGCCGCTGGCCGAAGGCACCGTCGCCGACGCAACCTTTATGTCTGCCAAAGCGCTTGAGGCGTTTCTGGGCGAACAGATCTCCGAGACCAAGGCTGACGGCGTCATGTTCTCGTTGCATCTGAAAGCGACGATGATGAAGGTCAGCGACCCGATCATCTTTGGTCATGCTGTCCGCGCGTGGCTCGCCCCGGTGTTCGAGAAATTCGGTGATGAACTGGAAGCACTTGGTGTGAACCCAAACTCGGGCTTGGGCGATTTGCTGGATCGCGTAAAAGACAATGCTGAGATTGTGGCCGCCATCGATGCAATCAAGGGCGATCGCCCGTCCATGTACATGGTCGACTCGGATCGTGGCATTACCAACCTGCACGTGCCGTCGGATGTGATCATCGACGCCTCGATGCCCGCTGTTATCCGCGCAGGCGGTAAAGGCTGGGACGAGACCGGCTCCAAGGGTGACACCAATTGTGTGATCCCGGACCGTTGCTATGCAACCGTCTATGACGAGACCATCAAGTTCTTCAAAGCCAATGGCGCGCTCAATCCGGCCACAGCCGGGGCCGTGGCTAACGTAGGCCTGATGGCGCAGAAGGCCGAGGAATACGGCTCACACCCGACCACGTTCGAAGCACCTGCTGATGGGACTATCCGTATTGTGCTGGCAAACGGAGAGACGCTGCACAGCCATGAGGTCGAAAAGGGCGACATCTGGCGCGCCTGCACCGTCAAGAAAGCTCCGATCGAAAACTGGATTCAGCTGGCAATGGACCGTCAGCGCCTGACCGGATCCGAGGCGATTTTCTGGCTGGATGCCAACCGTGCCCATGACGCCGAGCTGATCAAATACGTCAGACCGGCACTTGAGGCCGCCGGCGTCGCGGACAAGTTCCTGATCATGGCCCCGCGTGAAGCGACCCGACAAACGCTAGAGACCATCACGGCCGGCAAGGACTCGATCGCCATCACCGGCAACGTGCTGCGCGATTATCTAACAGACCTTTTCCCGATCCTGGAACTGGGTACGTCAGCCAAGATGCTGTCCATCGTCAAGTTGATGAATGGTGGTGGGCTGTTTGAAACCGGTGCGGGTGGATCCGCCCCGAAACACGTGCAGCAGCTGGTCGAGGAAAGCCACCTGCGTTGGGATTCGATGGGTGAGTTCTGCGCCTTGGGTGAATCGCTGAACTTCCTCGCTGACAGCAAAGGCAACGCCAAGGCGGGTGTTCTGGGTGCTGCGGCCGAAACTGCAACGCAGGGCATTCTGGACAACAACCGCTCGCCCAGCCGCAAGGTTGGTCAGCCCGACAACCGTGACAGCCACTATTGGTTTGCACGCTATTGGGCCGAGGCCCTGGCCGCGCAATCTGATGATGCAGAGTTGGCGGCTGAGTTTGCACCCATCGCCAAAGAGCTGGCCGCTAAAGAAGAGCAGATTCTGTCCGAACTGGCCGCCGCACAGGGCGCTCCTGCCGATCTGGGCGGGTACTATCATACCGACCCGGCCAAGGCGGCGGCGGTGATGCGTCCCAGCGCAACCCTGAACGCGATCATCGGCTGAGCATCAAAAAAGCCACGCTGATAGGCGCGGCTTTTTATTCAGCGACAGCAAACCCTTAAAAGAAAAAAGGACCAGCCCCCAAAGCTGGTCCTTTTTTGAGTGAGTGGCAAGGCTACGCCTCACCGGTACAGTTCCCCACACAATATCAGCTGAATATCCGCGCGATATTAGGGAATTCCCGTAGCCCGTCAGAGCCCGCACAGATAATTCCAACTTCATGGCAAAAAAAGGGCCGATCCTAAGACCGGCCCCGAAAATTCCAGATGAACCAAGAGGTCAGTTCGACGCTGCGTTCAGTTTTTCGTTCTGCTCGCGCAGCGTGTCCGAGATGATCGCGTACCATTCGCCGGATTCACGCATTTCATTCAAACCTTTATTCATCATCGCGATGTATTCGCGTGCGAAGGGATTGGTACGGTGGGCGAGGAAGCTCATGGAAGAAAGCGTTGAAACATAGGGGTTTTCGACAATGTCAGCCGAGGTTAGTCCCATGTCTTTCTTGGTCGCTGCAAACAGTTCTACTTCGAACGCTGCAACATCTGCAGTGCCGGTCAAAACAGCATCTAGACACTCGCGGGCCGAGTTGGGTTGAACCACTGTCGTATTTTCACGGTTCAGGCCAACTTCCTCAAGTACAACCATGCTCCAGCCTGCCATACGGCAGATGGTTGCGCCTTCAAAGTCTGCAAACGTCGTTGCGTTTACGTACTCGCTTTCTGGTAGCGTGAAAAAGCCGCCTACGACGTCATACACCGGAACAGAGGCGACAAACTGGGAGCAGCGGGCTTCAGTTTCTTCCGACCATTGATAGGTGCGGTTGGTACAGTCAGGCACAGTCCAAGCGATAGAGATGTCAAACGCACCAAGGGGCAGCAGAGTATCTAGGTGCGAGCTCCAGTCATCCACGAAGCTGACCGAAAAATCACGCTGGTTGCCTGCCCGTTGAAGGCTGGTGGTTGCAAGTCGAGTCATTGCTCCGCCGCCGCTGAGAGATTCGCTGGTAAAGGGTTCCCAACCATTGCCCGCAACCAGTTTGATCGGTGGAGCGTAGACGTTCGAGCGTTTAACACTTGCCGCGCGCTGTTCTTCGGCCGCGATGAGTTCCTGCGCGGACTGACCATTGGGCAGGCTTCCGTCTTCACATGGCAGGGCCAGAACCAGCCCCGGATCCAGCGCGTTCGGGTTGGTGATGACGTTGCGGTTGGCGTTGAAGATCGGCTGGTAGTTCGAGGTGCCATAGGCCGCGATGGCAATGGTGGCCATCGTGTCACCGTCCTGGACGGTGTAGTTGCTGCAAGCTTCCTGTGCGGCGGCGGCACCGGCGCTCAGGGCTGTGACGGCGGTGGCCGACATCACGACTTTCTTCAGGTTGGTATTAAACATGTCCACTTCCTCCAGACTTATTTGTTGTCAGGCCTGCTCGGGCCTTAGCCATTTTCCATTTGGTGACGCAGGGCGGTCGACACGATGTCACGCCATTCGCCGGATTGCTGCATGATCGCCAGACCCTGATTGAGCGTCTCGAGGATCGCTTCCCCATCCGGGTTGTCTTTGTGGGTCATGACGTTAAGCGACTTGATCGCCGCCAGGTTGGGGTTTTCGACAATGCGGTGCTCGTATCCCAGCCGGGCAATGGCTTCGACAGCGAGGTGGGCTTCGATCGCGACGATGTCGGCGGTCCCGTCCATTACCGCGTGAAAGCATTCGTCCGGTGAGACCGGGCGCATCAGCGAAATCGCGGGCTCATACAGGCCAACCGCATCCATATGCGACAATGACCAACCTTCGGGGCGGCAGATTGTGGTGCCCGCGAAATCGGCATAAGTCAGGGTTTGCTCATAACCGGATCCCTCGCGGGCAAAGAACGTGTCCACAACCTCGTAGAACGGGTTTGAGAAGTTGTAGGCCTCACAACGTTCACGGTCCTTTTCAGACAGTGCACCGGCGTCTTCGCAATTCGGGCGAGACCACGGGAAGGTTGCGTCAAAGGCCAGCGTCGGCATCAGCAGGTCCAGATGCGAGGACCAGTCGTTGACGAACTGAATCTTGTAGGCTTGTTCCGGCGCGGCCCGCAGCATCGCTGTTTCTACCAGATTGGTATAAAGACCGCGATGAGGCAGATCCTCGTCCGTAAACGGCGCATAGTTGCCGCCGGTGATCAACAACAATTGACGGTCGCGGATTTCAGGACGTGCCGCGGTACCCGCATCGCGGATCAGGGCAGCGGCTTCGGTACGGGCGGCCTCAATCTCTTCCTTGGCTTCGGCTCGCGCAGCAATCACCGCGTCGTCGCTAGCCTTCTTGGCCTCGGCAATCGCTTGGGCGGCGCGGTCTTCCGCAGCTTTGACCAATTCTGCCGCCATCTCGGCCGCCATCGCCTCTGCTTCGGTTTGCGGAGCAGCTGCACGGCCGATGTCTTCAAGGCAAGGCATGGTCAGCACATCGCCGACGCGGATCACGTTCGGGTTGTTGCCGATTACATCACGGTTGGCGTCAAAAATGATGCGGAAATCTTCGGTCGAGTAGACCGCGATGGTCAGTTCCCGCAGGCTGTCGCCGGGCTGGATTTCGTAGGTCGAGCACGCCTCTTGCGCCGAGGCTGTTCCGGCCGCGGCAGCAAGTGCGAGGCCGGATATGAACAGATGGGGTCTCATGGTCCTGTATCTTTGCCTTGGTTAGTTTCTTGAGAGTTTCACAATGCCGATCGAAGCATTGTCCTGATCCGGGTCGCCCTTGGTCCGAAGCGCCTGTAACAGCGCATGGGCAATGTCTTGCGCCAGAGCATGCGCATTGTTCTGCAGAATGGACTGGATCTCTGCATCGCTGAGGTATTGCAGCCCGTCGCTGCCCAGGATCAGGATGTCCGATGGGGTCAGCGTCAGAGGTTCTTCCGGGCAATCTACTTGGGGGATCGTCGCGCCCATGATCACTGATGTCAGCTGATTGCGGTCGGGGTGAACCCGCGCCTCGGCCTCGGTCAGCGTGCCTGTGGCGACCTGCGCATCAAGCATCGGGGCCAGAGAGTGATCTTCGTTGATCTGCCTCAGAACGCCCTCGCGGAACAGGTACAAAGGGCTGTCGCCGATCGAGATCCAGAACACACGCTGGCTCAACAATAACACGCCCAGCAGGGTTGATCCCATGTTCAGGCCGCCGTTTTCCTCGCAATGATTGGCGATGGAAGCATTGGCCTGCATGGCTGCCAACGGTAAAGCGTCAATCAAAGTGGCCTCGGACGGAGCTGCCCCTTCAAGTTCGGTATCCAGCGCATCGCGCCAGGCGTCGATCACCAGTTTTGAGGCAACCTCACCTGCCGCGTGCCCGCCCATGCCATCCGCGATCACCGCGTAACCTGCATCGGCTGCATCAAATGTGCGCGCTGCGACCGCGTCTTCCTGCGTGTCGCGCTGACCCTGATCGAGGATCAGCGCGATATCATATGCCGGGTTCGCCAGCATCTATCAGGCATCCCGCCAGTCAAAGCCATCGTCACAGAAGGCGGCGAAACGGATCGAGGTTTCGCTGATCCGGATCAGATCGCCACTGGAAAGCGCGACAGTGCTGAGCACGGGTTTACCGTTCAGTCGCACCAGATTAGCCTTGCCGCCGTGCCCCAGGTAACATTTGCGATCTTCGGGGTCATACGCGATCACTGCGTGATTGCTGCGGGAAATGCCGGTGTCACCGAAGTCCAGTTGAATGGCCTGATCGTCATTGCGGCCAATTTGCATCAACCCTTCGGTCAGAGTGATGCAGGAGCCACGGCCCGGACCGGTGGTTACGACCAGCCAGCCAACGGGGAAGGTCTCTTGGGCGGTTTCCGTCCTGGCAACCGGTTCTGCGCTGTCGATGAGTTCCTGCACATGGGTGTCCGCGCGCTCAAAGCCCAGGAATGTTGTTTTGACGCGTCCACGACGATCTGCAGGAGCGGTCGGTGCCGGTTCAACCGGCTCGGCCTGTGCCTCGGGCTGCGCTTCGGGCGTAGCTTCAACTTTGGCAATCGGCTCGGGCTGAGACGGCTCGGGCGTTTCTACGATAACTTCGACAACCGCTTCTTCTGGCTCGGCCTCGGCCTGAGTGGGTTCTTCCTCATCGGCTTCGTTTGCGATGTGCAGTGTTACAACAGGTTCTTCCGGTTCAGATTGCGCTTCGGGAGCCTCGAAGATGTTGTCCTGCGTTTCGGCCACCACCTCAGCGACTACACCTTCGTCACCGGCTTCAACCTTGGCTTCTTCTTCGCTTTCTGAAAACTCGGGCATTTCCTGCTCGGGAATCAGCTCGTCGGTTTCTTCATAGCTGTCCGAGGACATATTTCCACCAGCCAAGGCCGCGCGCAGTGCGTTGAAATCAGCAATCGGCTGAGGCTGCTCTGTTTCTGGTGCAGCGTCTTCTACAACCTCGACTACGGTTTCGGTCTCGGCTTCTTTGGTTTTGCCGGCACCTTCGAGAAGCCGGCTGAGAGGGCTTTTATATTTGAACATGGTGTCGACACCTTTGCTTATTGGCACAGGACATCCGTCCTATGGGGCTGCTACTCGCCTCTGCGCGCATCGGCACAACGGCACTAGTGAATTGGAAACCTGTACTCATTTATCCTCCGCGACGGGGCCGGTCCCCGTCAGGGTGGCGGATTTCCGGGCGCCACCCTCAATTCACACTGGCGGGAAGATCACATTCGAACCGGTCAGATTACTCCTGCGCTAACTGCATTACGGCCTCTGTCTCAGTGCCGTTGCGCGTGACGGTCAGACGGGCCTGAGATTTTTCGTCCGAGACCAAAGCCTCCAGCATGGCATCCAGGCTTTCCGGACCGGTGATGGCTATTCCTGTATGCGTCTCTGCGATCAGAACGTCCCCTTTGCGCAGACCGCCCGTTACATCGTTGGGGGCGTTGGCGACGACAGTTTCCCAGCTTTGGCCACCCGCATTGCGGGCCGTAAATCCATAGCCGTTTTCCAGCCCGATCATGCGAACAACGGGCAGCGCGAGCAATCCGTTCAGTGCGCGGGTTTTGCCCAGCGGGCGATACCGTGCGGTTACGCGGGTATAGCCGTCAGGATCAACCGCGAGATCATCCAGAACCTGAGCGGCAAAGCTCGCATTTTCGCGCACGGGCTTGCCATTCAGGGTGTAGATCGCAGCACCACGCTCAACCCATTCACCGATCACGGACATGTCCTGTGCGGGATCGACACCGGTCACTGCAATGATGTTGCCGGTCGATGCACGGCGTTTTGCGGTCTGGAATGGAATTTCCACATCCCAATGCGAAAAGGCAACTTGCGCTTCCGCGGGGGGTGCCGTGTCAACCGGTGCTGCGGGGGTGGTTTCGGCTGTCTGGGCTTGAACCTCTTCTGAGACAGCCGATGGGGCCTGTGTCTGCTCGACGGCCGCCTGTGTTGGCTCTGACTGCGCCGGGGCCGGGTCGGCCTGTTCTGGCGCGGGTTGCGTTTCTGCGACCTGAACGACGGGTTCCTCAGCCTGAGGTTCAGGTGCAGCCGTTTCTTCCGGTTCCGGCGTGGCCACCGGTGCCGTGGCAACCGCGACGTCCTGTTCCGGAGCGGTGGAGTTGCCGGACATCAGGAAATAACCGCCCGCCGCCAGACCGGCGACAACAACGGCAATTCCGGCAATCACCTTGCCATTGCCGCCGGATCCACTTTTGACGACGGTATCCACGGCAACGGCGGGTTCTTCTTTTGGGGTGAACTTGGCCAGTTCATCCTCATCTTTGTCTTCATCGCCAAGTGCGAGATCCGCATTGCCTGCCAGCAAAGCCGTCACAACGGCCTCGGCATTTTCACTTTCGGCTTTGATCCGCGCCTTTTCAGCAGCTTCATCCTTGCGGTCCATGGCGACAATGACCGAGACCGGGCGGTAATCGAACGTATCGAACATGACGCCGGGTCCACGGAACATGCGCAACCAGTCAAGTGCGGTTTGCAGGCGGTCAGTGGCATGCACCTCCATCGCCTTGTCGATGGCTTCGAGGAAACCGTCGGGGTAGCCTTTGAAGCGCCCAGCCAGTGGCTCGTAAGGGTCATCCAGCCCGTTGTTGAAGGCGTTCAGACGCGTTTGGCCGTCAATTGGACGTTCGCCACTAATAGCGTGATAGAGCGTGGCAGCCAGCACATACAGATCACTGCTGGGCCCCTGATCGGCGCCACGGACGTAGAATTCATGCGGTGAGTATCCGTCTTTGATGACCCGCAGTGTCAACAGTGCCGCCGACTGGTTTGCTGCCTGCTCGCGAGCGGCACCAAAGTCAATCAGAACCGGGTCGCCGTTTTCATCGATCAGGATGTTGTCGGGCGAGATGTCACGGTGGAGCATGCCGCTTTGGTGGATGAACGATACTGCCGACAGCATCTTTTCAGTGACCTGAACGATGAAATCCGGATCAGATTTGTTTTCCGGATTTTCGACATAGTCCAGAAGATCGCAACCTTGGATGAAATCCATTGCGATATATGCGGTGTTGTTGTCTTCGAACACCTGATGGACATCGACGATATTGGGGTGCACCAAGCGCGCGTGATTGCGGGCCTCCTGGATAAACAGGTCGATGATTGCGCGCAGATCGTCTTTGTGGCCGGGATCGGCGGGTTCGACCAGATCACTATTGCGCTGACACAGAGCGCCCGGAAAACACTCTTTGATCACAACGTCGCGCTCCAGGCTGTCGCGCGCCAGATAGGTGATTCCGAATCCGCCATTGCTGAGGAAACGCAGGATTTCATACTGCCCGCGCAACAGTTTGGCGCCGGGTTGAAGTCCTTCAATTTTTGGTTCGTCGTGCGATGCACCGACAGCCTGGTTGTGGCTCATTTCTTTCCGCCCGTTCTAATCGTTTTGCGGTTTCTAGTAACTGGGCCAATCGCCCGCGAACTCACAACCAAACACAACCGCAGGACACTTGAGACGGTTAGACGTTTCAAATTTGACTTTATTGGGGCCGCCTCATGGCTTCACTAAGGATCGTTCTGGGCGAAAGACAATATAGTGTTGGTGGAGAATTGAACTATACAATATATAGCTTTCAGCCTGGTAAAAATTGCGGACTGAACACTTGTTTTCCCCGGATTGGTCAACGGATTCGAAACAATAGAGGCCCGATTCTACGGGCCTCGAATCGCCGCATTGCGGCTCAATCTAAACGAGAGATTGTCAGGTTCCGGTTTTCGGCTGAACCGTATCCACGCGGCTGCCAGCCCAGGCTAGATTGTCGCTTAGCTGCGCCAGAATGCTGATGGCATCTTTTAGTGGGGCATCGCCGCTTTCGAATTGCAATAGCAGCAGCAAGTCTGTGGCTTTTTCGAATTCAGCAGGTATCCAGTCCGCAGCGGGGTCAATCTCATCCCCATTTTCCAACCGCTCGGCAAAATCTTCGACGATTTCCTGGCAAGAATTCAGAAACGTCGATGGCTCGATATCTGATGATTCACGCAAGTCCTCATAGATGCTCGCAATGGCCGCCAGCCAGTCTTCGAGAATGGGGTTCTCGAGCGGTGGCAATGCTGATTCCAGCGTAGCCTGCATCGACGGGGTGTCGATCGGAGTGTTCTCATCCTCTGGCCCGGCCAATGTTTCAAGAAAAGGCAGAAAATCCTGTTTCAGATCTTTCCGGGCGGCCTCCAGATCAGACAGGCGGCGGTCAGAGGCGATTTGCAGGACTTTCTCGGCCAGTTCCTGACCGCCACATTTTTCCCACATCGCAAAATCAGGCTCGGGTTCCTGCGCCATGGCCCGTACAGCGACCGGAGTTCCAATGGGCACGACCGAGCGGAACAGATCGCCCTTTTCTTTGTTCAGGCGTGAAAGCACGCGATCCAGCGCGTCGTTGACATGCGGTAAATCCGTATGAGTGACGGCCAGCAGACTGTTTGAGCGCAACTCTTGCGGGACCCGAGCCCATAGGTGGCGTTCCGTTTCCCGCCAAGCATTGGTGCCGTTGGTGCACCAGATCGCGCAATCAACGAATTTAAGAAGGTCCAACGTTTCCTTGTACGTGTCGTCCAGTGCGCCGGTTCCTGGCAGGTCAAACAGTGAGATTTCCTGAAGGGCAGGGGTGTTCAGACCAACCGAAATAAAATCGGGTTCATCGGCGGCCGCCTTTTCCAATGCTATTCCGGAATAGACTTTGGGTTCCTTGCCCCACCATCCGACGGTTGTTTCCGGAACCTCAGAATAGGCCACAATGACCAGCGGCAGCTTTAGGTGTTGCGGCCCCGTGGGCAAAATGTCCGCCCCGGCAAGCATATTGGCGAGGCTGGACTTCCCGGCCCCGAATTCTCCGGCAAATCCAATATTGACCGCATTGGACAGCCGTTCGGCATGCTTCAAAGCACGCTCGCGCATTTCATCCAGTGCTGAATTCACAGGCTGGTTTTCGGTCGCGGTCAGGAAGCGCTCGAGTTGCCTCACTTCCTGTTCGGTTCCGGGAAATTCTATCATTCAGCTGCCTCTGTCAGTCTTTTATCCAGGTCGTCTGCACCGAAAACCGCGCCCAGCTCTTCGGTAACGCGTTGCGCCTGGTCATAGGCGACCTGCGCCTTTGCCCGTTCATTTGTTTCGCCGCGCCCGGCCCGATGTTCAAGATGCCCTGCCAAGAGAGCCAGGTAATGATCCAGAACCGTGTTCAAACGCTCTTGCAAATCACCGCGGGCGGTGTCCACAAGATCGTCTCCGATCATTTCGAACTCCTGAACGATCATCCGTTCAGCCCGCGACACCACACTTTTGCGCGAAATCAGCCGCGACAGCCATGTGACCCGCAGTTCGACCGTAATGCCACGCGTCAGCGCAGTGGTGTCGGGCCTGAACCACCGCACCGCGCTGGTGTTCATTCTGTTGTCCGACTGATCCTGCCAGCCGGGCAGAGACCGCAATGCGGCATTGCTTTGCATGTCGATCGAGTACAGCTCGCTCAGCATTCGTTGCCGGACGACCTGTGTTGCGCCTTGCACCAGCTCGCGCATGCGGTCTCGCAGCGGCGAAAAGTTCAGCTCGGTCTCACCACCCTTGGCCAACAGCGGTGAATCGCCATTCGGGCCACGCACCACATCCGAGACAGCCTCGGCCACGGTGTCGTCCATGACACCGCGCAGATTGGCCAGAACATCGTCCATATCGTTGATGATATCCGTCGTTTTCTGAGCGACCAGCGCACGCAAATCGGTCAGCGTCTTGTCGTTTTCGTCAGCGCTATCCGGGTTTGAAGCACTTTCGTCATCAATAGCGCGTAGATGCGCCTTGCTGCGCTCCAGCTCGCCTTGAGCGAAACTGTTAAGGTGCTGCCACGCCATCCGCAGTTGTTCGTTGCGCGGACCTTCGGTCAGAGCGCGTGTAACGTGCCGGCGCAGATCAGGCAGGCCCGAAGCGATCATGGCGGCGAAGCGCAAAACGCCCTCTCGGCTGATTGGGCCGGGGCCTTGTTTGATTTCCTCGACCCCGCTCAGGTATTGTTTCATCTGTTCGGGATGTGCGCGCAGCCAGGCCAGGACTTCATCGTGGTTCACGCCGGTCTCATCACCGGTTAGCGCGTAGTGGGCCCATTGAGCGCTGCCCATCAGCACGTCGATGTCCGAATTACCCAGCGCCTTTTCCAATCCGTCCATCACGTCGGCACGGACCTTGCCTGCGTCTTCGGCGCCGCCGCCCAATTCATCGACGCGGTTGATGAACACCACGATCTGACCCAGTTCTAGCGCCTGCATCAGGCGGAACAGTTTCAGATCGGCTCGCGACAGGGCCTGATGCGCGGAAAGAACTACAACAAAGAAATCGGATTCCTTGAGGTATTGCCGCGAAATCTCTTCGCGGATCAAAAGCGGGTCATTGACGCCGGGTGTGTCTGTCACCGTGAGGGGGAAAGGGAAATGGCCGATGTCAAAATAGACCTCGGCCTTACGGGTGATGTCGCTGTAGAGACCCCGGTCTGAGCCCGGATCATGCTCGCCCTCTTCGGTTGGATCATCGCCCGCGCAAACATAGCGTGCCAGATCGTCCGAGGTCAGTTCATCAAGGTCGTGATGTTGGCCCAGCAGGTGCTTGTAGCTTTCACCCAAACGCAACTTGGCGCGGGTTTTCATCGCCTCGACCTGTTCTTCGATCATCTCGCGCTTATAGCTGTCCTCGTCATCGGGGAACATGTTGCGCAACTCTTCGCCCTCGGCGATCAGGGCCTGCCATTGCCGATTGTCGAAGAAATGGAACTCGGCCCCGCTGGTGCGGCCCGATGGGTGACCGAAATGCATGTCGGTAATCACCGTCGTCCAGGGGTTTACATCCGACGGAAGATACTCGGCTTGCCCGGTAAACCCGTTGATCAGACGGGATTTACCTGCCTTGATCTGTCCGACAAAGGCAATGGAAGGTTTCAGATTTGTAAGGTCGCCGACAATTCGGGAAATGAACTGCTGGGTCTCTTCGTTTGAGACCGTGTTCATATCCCCTGCAATTCGTATTAACTCGCGACGGTTATGTTCACTCATTTACTTTACCCTGGTAACTTGTAATCACGGATCGAATTCGTCGAAAAATTTAATTTATTGGTCGAGATCATCTCTCTGACCTCGTCAGATTTGTCCACAGGTTTACAACTGCGCCTAGCTTGCGAGCCTCGTGCACGGCAATAGCGAAGTCTTCACCGTTATTCAGGATCGCCAGCCCAGCACCCTTGCCGCCAGATGGTCGCATGACAATAAGCTGCGGTTGGTCCATGGCAGAGGCTGCGTCAGCATCCCAGCCCTGAAGATCGCGCGCAAAACGGGCCAGAAGATCAGAAGAGGGGTGCAACGGCTCGCCTTCATCACAGGTGCCGTCCGTCCGTAGCGTATCGGGATTGGAGCCGCCGACCAGAACACGACCTTGCGCAAAACGATCCGCGCCATCATAAAACCGGGCTGCTAAAGTTGCAGGAGGTTCGTCCTCTTCTACGGCCTCTTCGGTCGTTGGGTCAGTTGCGACGATGGATATGACTGGGTCAGTCGGCAGCTCAATGTTTTTACAGGCACTTTCGATTTCACTGAAAGTGATGCCGACATCATCCGCCTCAAGCGCGGTGTCCGGTTGAAGAGAAATCAGTTCCAGCGGTGTAGGGGCCGCCGCAATATCCGTCACAAGTTGCGCCAGCTTTACAGCCAATTCATCCCGCGCCCCGGTTTCGAAATCCGGCGCGACGCCGGCCTGTACGCGAAAAACATCCGTGACCCGCGAACTGTTGACTTCAATGGCAAGGCAATCGCCATTGGCGGCGGTGAATTCCAACCGGCGCGGCAGGATGGTGCCGCGAATGGTCCGCAAGACCTTGTCACGCCGCAGAGCAGCCGTTTCCCCCCGGATCTCTACTGCCGGAGTAAGGCGAGCAACAGACGAACGCCCAATGTCATCAAGCATCTCGAGAATATCTGTATCCATCATACCGTGACCCCCTCTGGTCCCGTCTATACTGCGGCCGCGATCGGCCCCAGGCTGAGATGCGATTTTGTCAGCGCCAACCCGACATTGGCGCTATTGCGACAGATGTAGCAGACCACGTGATCGGGATATTCCCTCGTCCGCAAAAAAATATTCAACCTGTCATTCGAAAACACCGCTATTTCTCCAAATCCGGTGTTGTCCGTGTCTTCGCCCCCGGCGGCGCGCAGCAATTCCTCAAAAGCCCTGATCCCGCGCCCTTGAAACAGGTTAGCCACAGCAACGGCCAAAGTGTCCAGAACGTCCGCGTTGTCCGGGTCAGGCGTGTTGGCCCCCAGCAACATCCCCGTTTCCATATCGACATACCCGGCTGCAATGCAGTCAGGTATAGTTTCCATTGCGGTGTTCAGTGCTGCTTGGATAGACATCGTTTTCGACCAGACTTCCGGTTACAACACATGGCGTTCGGCACCGCCGTTTCGTGATCCGTTGGGTACCGGATGGACAGAGTCTTTGGCTTGCCGCGCAAAGTGTTCGGCCGCAATCTGGTCGAACTCTTCAAGAAAGGCGTTGAACATCTTTTTCATGCCCTCGGTATCGTCCGGCAAATCCTCATCAACCGTAATCTCGCGCCACATGGACGCCGCGCTAAGTGGTGACCCAGCCGGCACATTTAACAAGTTTTCCAGCGACTCGTCTTTGTCAGCCGAAGTCTCGGTCCGGTCTGATGCGCAACCGTTGGGCAATGGCACAACCTGCATATCCATCAAGCTGTTGGATTCCGGTTCAGGTTCGTATTCGTCCTCATTCTGCTGTTCGGCCAGAATAGCGGTGATCGAAGATACAGGGACCTCGCCCGTCTGTTTGGCGGTCTCGTCGTCCAGATGCGGGGTTTGCTCGGGTGTTTCGGAGAGCTTTGTCTCCAGCGAGTCCATGAACGCGTCAGGCTGTGTCGTAGACTTCTCGAATTCAGCTTCGGTCACCAGGTCTTCGCGGGCCTCTTCGCCCTCCATCTCGTCGTCATCCAGAAGATAAAACTCGTCTTCGTCATCGGACATGCCGGCGTGTTCGGGCAAGTTCAGACCGGTATTTGGGGTGTCGCGGAAGAAGGCGCGCAAGTCATCTTCCTTGGTGTCCGCCACGGTTTCAGGGGCTTCCGTCCCAGCCGACATCTCGGCACGCAGGCGTTCGGCCTCTTCAGTTCCTATGCGCTCTTCGCGGTCGGCATCTTCAGTGCGGCGCTCAACGCGTGCCGGACGGACCGGGAATTTGGTAACCACTTCATCACCCGGTCCTGCGGCAGTGTCATCGACAGGATTCACCAGTTTAAGCGGTGCAGGGTCCTCAGTTACCTCAGCCTTCCGTTCAGGACGGCTTGGCTGCACGCCCGGTCCTTCGGCCAGGCTGTTGTCGATTTGATATCGTGACAGCTGGTCGGCGCGGTTGTCCATGATCTGTTCGGTGATCTCAAGGAAACTGTCGACCATCTTGCCGCCGCCGCTGCGCGACCATAGTTCCGCATCACCACTCTTGTCTCGTGCAGTGATAGCGTCGCGGGCAGAGAACAGGATCGACCGGTTGAACAGATGCCCAGCCTCTCGGTTGACCCTGCGAAGGACTTTCTGACGATCTTTCAGCCCGAGCACATCGGCACGGGTCACCAGAAGCAACGAGTTGTGCTGCAGTCTTTCCGGCAAAGAAACCCAGGTCGCCCGTTCGGTTTCACGCCAGGCCTGCGTTGCATGTGTGCACCACAATACGCCATTTGCTTGCCCAACGGCGCGTCGCCAAACATCCGAAGAAATCTTGGGGTCGGAAATGCCCGGAGTATCAATCAGGTCGACCGCTTCCAAGATGTCGGATTCCAGAAAAATACGAACGAATTGAACGTCGTTTACACCTACGGAATCAAGCTGATCCAGACTGATGTTTTCACGCGTGCCATCGTGACGTTGGACGTAAGCCGACTGTTTGCCCCAGCTGAACCAAACAGGCGGCAGCTGGGTGGCGGTCACCTGTGTCGGCAGGGCGTGTGATCGAAGCAGAAAATTCATCAGCGTCGATTTGCCGGCGCTGAATTCTCCCATCAGCGCGAATATCGGTTTGCGGCGGGACCACTGCTCGATGCGTTCCCATGCCTTAGGACTGACGAAGCGGGTTTGTGTGTCTTTTGCCATATCGCTACTTATGCTGCCTCGTTGCTAAGATCTTTCAGGATGTCACCCAGGATATCGTCGCGCGATTTCTTGGGTGTCATGCCCGCCATCAGGGCGGCCTGGTTCGGGTCCTGCTCGGCCGACGCTGAAATGCTCTGCAATGTCTCTTTCTGCTCACGCAGAAAGTCTGACAGGCCCGCACGGACATTCTCCAATACCGCCGCGATCTGGTTTTCCTCGATGTCTTTGGTGATCGAGTTCGCCTCGGATGCAATCAGGCGCGTATAATCGGCTGCGTAGGCTTCGAACCCTTTGCGGCGTTGCCACCAACGGCGCCACCATGTGCTTTGCAGGTCCAACGCGATGGTGCGACCAATGCCAAGCGGAGGCGGAACACGGGGTACGATCGGCGCCTCGATGCTGAATTCGCCCAGATGGTTGCCCAGCAGTTTTTGATACAGCGCCTCGACATCTGCCGCCGCAGCAGCATAAAGCGCGCCGGCCTCTTTGCGCATGGAGCGGGCAAAGCTGAAGTAGGCTGCTTTTTGCAAGGTGCGAAGACCAGCAGGGTCATATTGCCAGGTTCCCTGTTCGCCACTTTTTTCCAAATGAGAAATTAGAGAGTCCGTGGCGCGTTTAACAAAGTTGGTTTCGGCCGAGTTCAGCCTTTCCAGTACTTTTTCGCGCAGCGAGGCAGTCAGTTCGCCCGCCTTCTTTTCATATTCTGCGATCACGGTAGAGATAGCCTCTTCCGGTGAGACGCCATCAAGGTCACGAACGACACCGTCGCCGCCGGACAGGTTCTTTGCCACGGCTGTCGCACGAATCTGGCTAGCAATGTTTCGCGCCCGGTGGCGAACACGGTCCAGCAGACGGGTACCAGCCCCTTCGGCGATGCGTTCATTCATGGCCAACAACAGATCGGGCAGACCCGACAGTGCCCAGATTTTATCGAGCGAGGGCGCCTGATCACCAAACCCTGCGGCCAGGTAGAACGTGTTCAGGGCGTCACGCGACTCTTCCGACAGAATGTCCGGATTGCCCGTCAACGCCGCCTCGGCCCATATCGCGCTGCCAAAGACAACACTGGTGTTGGTGTCGATGTTGTTCTGTTTTAGCGTGTCCTGAATCCGGTCGCGGATTTCAGGGACTTGGTTCACCGGGTCGGCCAATTCGTCGATCCGGTTTACAAACAGGATAATCTGGCGGTTTTCGAACTGTGCAATGATCCGCATCAGGGCCATGTCCATCGTGGTCAGGGCTTGGCTGGCCGCCAGTACGACCACACAGACCTCGGACCCGCGAAGGCTGCGCAACGTGATCTGTTCGCGCACCATAAAGGTATCGTTGACACCCGGAGTATCACAGAGCTTTAGCGAAATCGGATATTGCGGAATATCCATGAAAAGCTCTGCCGATTTGGTGACATCGGCGAAACGCCCGGTTTTCGGGTTGATATCAGGATCATCTGCATCGCCAAGGCAGACGTAACGCTGGATCAGCTCTTCATCGAAATAGTCGTATTGGTGGCTCTGGCCCAAAATCAGGTCGAAATGCTGGCCCAGCCGGGATTCGGATTTGGCCTTCATTTCGCCAATCTGACGGCGGATATCCTCCATCTCGTCGTCGGCACCGGCCCGATTGGCCAGTTCGCCCAAACGGCCTCCGCCCACCATCAGGTTGTCCCATTCCTCCTGCTCGAAGAAGGTGAATTTGGCCTTTTTGTCGCCTTCAGTGCGGGTGTTGATGTTCAGCGTGGTCACAACCGAGGTCCACGGGTTCACATCAGAAGGCAGCAGAGCAGGACGCCCCGCCAAAATGTTCACGATCGAAGATTTGCCAGCCTTGACCTGTCCAACAAGCGTTACGCTTGCGGTAAAATTCTCCATACGCGTCTTGAGCGTCGCAAGCCGCGCCGAGGACCGCGCATCGGCCACCTCTGTCAGTTGGTCTATCTGTGTGGACAACGAAGCCATGGCTGACGTCATTGGCGTCAGCGCTTCATTCCCTACGGACAGAAGATGGTCATTACGGGCCATGGTCAGCCTCCGGTTCCAGTGGCAGCAATGTGGTGGTGATTCTGACCGTCAGGGGCGCTGGTCAGTGTGTCGATCCGGGCGATCAGGTTTAGGGCGTTGCCCAGGATCGCGGCTTCGTCTCCGGGCGAGATTGAGTCGAAAGCGCTGGAATCGGCCAGAACTTCGATCGAGCGGAACTGATCGCTGTTCTCAAGGCAGGCAAGGCGGCGTCCGGTCGGAAAGCCGTCGGACTTTGTTGCAGGCAGGGGCATGCGCGAGTTGGCCAGCAGATAGTGGCCGCCAGAATGGGTGCGCAGTGATACACCAAAACCGGTGTTTGGGTGATGGCGATTCAGGGACTTCAATTCACCAAGAAAGCTTTCACGGGCAAGACCGATGGCGTCTTGCTCGGCAGCAGCAGAGTTCATCAAATTGGTCACGGTTAAGACCCTTGTGTTGGAGTTGAGCAGAAAACTCGTACAGCGCCCTGGGGCAAAAAAGACTCATTAACTCCGGGCCCCTATCAATTAACGGCAAGGCGGTGTTATTTTGACGCGAATAAGATTTTTTGGCGTTTGAAATGTGGCGCAATTGTGGTTGCTGAGGTGAACGGACCTTCAACCATTGGGCGTGTTGGCGAGACCCCGTGTTCATAAAACTTCAAACTGTGGTCGGCGGTTAATTTGTATGCTCGATCAACTTGAGCGAAAATAAACCTCTAATATATTGTAATATTAAAGATTTATTGTGATCTAACTGGATAATCGCAATGACTGAGTTCAGCTCTGGAAGGTGGGTCCATACTGTACAGCCGTCGAGTGATCGCAGTGCCATGTCGTAGTGCTCAACGTAAGGGAGTTTAAAATATACTGAATTTAACCCTTAATGTGCACGAATTGGGAACAATAAATTACATCCAATTTGACCATTTATTATTGAGTAAAGCGGGTGCAGCTATTCTGTGCTCCAATACCACAAATGATTAATGGGGGGGTGTCTTCTCTGCCATTGGGCTGCGTAAGACACTGATCCGCAAAAACGGCCGCCATGTACGAGTGTTTTGGTGGTGCGGTCAATAATCTTGCGTGCAAGTGAATTTCCCTCTCGCACTTGTCTGCGAGCTTTGTTATTGACCGCGTCATTCCGGCATTCATGGCCGGTCGTGCGGGTGTGGCGAAATTGGTAGACGCACCAGATTTAGGTTCTGGCGCCGCAAGGCGTGGGGGTTCAAGTCCCTCCACCCGCACCATTCTGATTTCAATGGGAAAGTTCCGGACTATGTGACTTCTGCCATTGCAGATCATCCCCACCTCCCACTTTCAAGTTTTGCTCTGCTTCGCTGAATTCGGTCATCTCAAGGGTTCCGATACGGTGATTCAAGTTTGCACCGGATGTGCGATGATACTGCACCCGTACCTGTGAAGTCGGTGAGAGCCCTATGGATGGACGGCAGCATTGGAATGTTCTAGCAGAAGGCACGTCAGCGCATTAAAAAAACGATTTCAACCAAGACGACGCTGGCCTGGAGGAGGCGATCTTATGGCCGAACAGCAGCAGATTTCTGTTCAGGATGCGTTTACGGCGGCGATGGCGCATTATGAAAAAGGGCAACTGCAGCCAGCAGTCACGCTTCTGTCCGAAATCATTAAGGTCAGTCCGAAGTTTGCCGACGCGCATCATATGCTGGGGCTCATCGCGTTTCAGGCCGGGCAACCTGAGCCTGCGGTCAGAGCGGTTGGTGCGGCGGTGGAACTGCGTCCCCACAATGTGACCTTTTTGACCAACTTCACAGAAATTCTGCGGGTAGCCGGGCAGCTTGAGAAGGCGCGGGAAATTGGTGCGCGTGCAGTGCGGATGGCTCCTGGACATGCTGCAGCCCATTCGAACTTGGGTCTGGTGCATTATGATCTGAAAGACCTGGATTTAGCCCGCGCCGCTCAGGAGCGCGCTCTTGCGCTCACCCCCGACTTTGACCGGGCCCTGAACAATCTGGGCAGCATTGCCCGGGACACGGGCAATCGGCAAAAAGCGGTTGATCTGTACAAGCAAGCTTTGAGGATCAATCCAGCGTCATCTGAGACTGCCAACAACTTGATTTCGGTTCTGATAGAACAGGAAGATGTTTCATCTGCCCGGTCTGTTGCTGAAGATCACGCCAAACGGGCGCCGCGGGACGCAGAGCTGCACCGGAATTTTGGTCGTATATTTGTGCTGGAAAATGATCTGGACAAAGCCGAGAACGCATTCCGCAATGCGATTTCACTCAACGACCAAAAGGCCGAGAGTTTTGTAGGTTTGTCGCAGGTCCTGTTTGAAAAAAACCATCCAAACCTGGCGCGGATCGAAGCGGATCATGCATTGCAGCTGGAGCCGGACAATGCCGCGGCCTGCCATCAGGTGGCGCTGGTCAAGGCCCATCTTGGCGATACTGAAGCCGCGCGGGCATTGCATAACAGAGCGCTTGAGCTCAAACCTGACTTGACAGCCAGTCAACTAGCTTTGGGCCACCTAGCAATGGAACAGGGCGATTTCGACGTTGCCCGCCAGTTTTTCAACACTGCCGCTGAAGCTGCAGAGGATCCGCTCGGCGCGCAGATCGCACTCGCGCGTGTGGAAAAGATAACAGAAGAAAGCGCGCTGTTTTTGGCGCTTGAAGCCGCTATGCCGTCAGCAGGGGCGATGCTTCCGCAAAAAGCTGTATCCTATCGCTATGCGATGGGCGAGTGTTACGAAAAGCTAAAACGGTATGATGAGGCGTTTGCGCAGTTTGAAAAAGGTGCGGAGTTGAAACGCGGAATGATCTCTTATGATCCGGCCGAGGCAGACCGGATTACGGATGATCTGATCACGACGTTTAATGCGAGCAGGATCGAGCAGCTTCGTCAAAGTGCAATCAATAGCAAAAAGCCGATTTTTGTGGTTGGTATGCCGCGCTCGGGTACGACGTTGACGGAATCTATTCTGGACGCGCATCCCGAAGTGACCGGGGCCGGGGAACTCAATGATCTTCAGAACCTGTTCGGGCGTCTGGACGATGGTCGTTCGGATGTTGCGCAAGTCATGATGTCCTTGTCAGACGATCAATTGACACGCCGGGCCGAGGATTACGTCGGAGTTCTATCGCGTCTAGGTGGGGACACGCCGCATGTTGTCGACAAAATGCCGGCGAACTTTCAGATGATCGGGCTGATCCATGGTTTGATGCCAAACGCACGGATCATTCACATTACACGCGATCCGCTGGATATCTGTCTGTCGTGCTATACACGCTTGTTCGAGCGAAGCCAGCTGCACAGCTACAATCAAGTCGAGCTTGGTCGATATTACAACAACTATGTTCGGATCATGAAGCACTGGCAGTCTGTTCTACCGGCGGAGGCGTTCCACACAATCCGTTATGAGGATTTGGTGGACGACATAGATACGGTGGCACGCGGGATTATTGATCACTGCGGTTTGGAGTGGACCGACGCCTGCCTCGATTTCTACTCGGGCAAACGCCGCGTGCGGACCGCCAGTGTGCAACAGGTCCGCCAACCGCTATATGCGACGTCGAAAGAGAAATGGCGGCGCTACGAAAAGCATCTACAGCCGTTGATCGACACAATTGGGGAAAACCGCCCCTGACGGAGTGGGGCGTTACTATGTCCACAGGAGTGGTTGGTGTCACACTTTGAACAGTATCTCACTGACCGTGGTTATTTTCTTCCGGGCCGCACGCAACTCTGCCATGTCCACGTCCGTCTCGCAGAACAATGCGGCCAGCGCGAATTCCATATGTGATAAAGCCTCGGTTGAGGACATCGGTACGGCCTGCAAGGTCGCGCGCATCCAAATGCCATCGATCAGTGCAGCTATGTTGAAGGCAGCCTGCTCGGCCTGCTGCGAATCCAGCATGTCCCGCAGCGCGCTCAGGTAAATCCAGGCGTGACATATTTTGGGCTGGAAAATTGTCGGGGCAAAATTGCCAATATCGCCGACCGCATCTCGCAGGGTTTCGGTCAGCAAATCCAGTCACGCCTTGGCGTAAAACTGGACAACGCGCTTTAAACAAAATTGAGCAGGTGGCGCGTATGCCGGTAACAGTGTCTGAAGGAATTCCGCAGGTTTATCTGTGTTTCCTGTCCCGTCAGATGCCCTCGCGGCCTTTCGATCCGGTGCGCTGAAGCCCAGCACGCTTGCTCACTCCTAAGGCGGTGAAGCCTGTGAAAGTCGTTTTGCTAAAGGTTTTTGCAGATGACATGCAGATCGAATTGCCTCAGAATCATCTCAGGGGAATTGTTGCCACTCACAAAAATCGCGGTTCGTTGGTCGTCCTGGCAGGACTGCAAAAAATCGAAATTGGGAATAGCTATCTTTAATGCTGAAGGGAAAAGTATGACTCCGCAGGCTTACGACCCGGGCTCCGACGGAGCACAAATGAATTTCAGAGGTGCGATGTCGTATAGCGATTATCTATTGCTTGAGGGCATTCTGTCGCGTCAGAACCCCCGCAGCGACGCGCATGACGAGATGTTGTTTATCATTCAGCACCAGACCAGTGAGTTGTGGATGAAACTGGCCATACACGAACTGGCAGCGGCCAGGGCGGCGCTGAACAAGGGCAACATGTCTCAAATGTTCAAGATACTGGCTCGCGTCAGTCGTATATTCGAACAGCTTAACAGCGCATGGGATGTGATGCGGACCATGACCCCGTCGGACTATACAACCTTCCGAGAGGCACTTGGCCCATCTTCGGGGTTTCAGTCCTACCAATACCGGATGATTGAATACATGCTGGGCAACCGCAATCCCAACATGCTTAAGCCGCATGAACACTTGCCGGAGGTTCAAAAATTGTTGCGCGACGAACTGGCTCGGCCAAGCTTATATGATGAAGTCATCCGGCATCTGTTTCAGGCTGTTGACGGTGACACTGAGCACGCGCCCGCTCCGCAGCTGGATAGGCCACACAAGGAGTTGCCTGACGTGCGGGCGCGTTGGAAAACCGTTTACGAAAATGTGGACAAATACTGGAGCCTGTATGAATTGGGCGAAAAACTGGTGGATCTTGAAGACTATTTTCGCCGCTGGCGGTTCAATCATGTCACGACAGTTGAACGGGTCATTGGATTCAAGCGGGGAACCGGAGGAACATCTGGCGTAAGCTACTTGCGTAAGATGCTGGATGTCGAGCTGTTCCCAGAGCTTTGGCACCTGCGTGGGGAACTGTGATATGGGTGTATCTCTGCCACGCAAAGACCTTTTCGATATTCCCGAGGGCGTCATCTACCTGGATGGTAACTCGCTTGGTGTTCTGCCCAAAGGGGTCGCCAACCGGGCGGATCAGGTCATTCGAAACGAATGGGGTTGTCAATTGATCAAGGCCTGGAACACGGCGGATTGGATTTCGTTGCCGCAACGGGTGGGTGATCGCATCGCTGGTCTGATCGGGGCTGCACCGGGTACTGTGGCCACCGGAGACACCCTGTCGATCAAGGTTTATCAGGCGGTGGCAGCAGCCTTGAAAATGCGGCCAGATCGCCGGGTGATACTGTCCGACAGCAGAAATTTCCCCACCGATCTCTATATGGTGCAGGGGCTGACTGAAACCATCGACAAAGGGTACGATCTCAGAACGCCAGATCCGAAAGAAGTCATCGAAGGCATTACCGAAGAAGTCGCGGTGGTGATGCTGACCCAGGTCGATTACAGATCGGGCCGCAAATATGACATGGCCGACATCACCCGGCGTGCTCACGATGTTGGCGCCGTAATGATCTGGGATCTGGCGCATTCCGCTGGCGCGTTGCCCGTTGAAATGGCGGACAGCAACGCCGAGTTCGCAGTTGGCTGTACCTATAAATATCTGAACGGTGGTCCGGGCGCCCCGGCGTTCATCTATGTCCGCCCCGATATTGTGGACGCAGTACAGCCAGCATTGGCCGGATGGATGGGACATGATGCGCCCTTCGCGATGGAGTTGGGGTACCGACCTGCCACGAGTACCGAGCGGATGCGTGTCGGCACGCCGCCTATCGTCCAACTTTCGGTTCTCGACGCTGCGCTGGACGTTTGGGACGGCGTTGATATGGCAGAGTTACGCACCGCTTCGATCGAACTCAGTGAAACGTTCATAGGAGAGGTCGAAGCGCGGTGCCCGTCGCTGAAGTTGGCCAGCCCGCGCAACCCTGACCACCGGGGTAGTCAGGTTTCCTTTGTATTCGAACACGGCTATCCCGCGATGCAGGCATTGATCGAGCGTGGCGTGATCGGTGATTTTCGCGCTCCGAACATCATGCGTTTTGGGTTCACGCCGCTTTATCTGGATGTTCAGGACGTCATTCGCGCGGCGGAGATCCTCGAAGAGGTGTTACGTGGCGAGTTATGGCGCGATCCGAAATATCAGGTTCGATCCCGTGTGACATAAGGCAGTTAGATGGGTTGCGCCTTCGTCAGCCCGGAGCAGGCTTGGCGCGTGCATTGCTAAAATGGCCGCCATACGGCGGTATGCGGCGGCAATCGAATTGCCCAGGGCAAAGTGTGTACGTAAGGTCGAAAATTACTTCCAGTTGAATATTATCAGTCTGGCAATCCAATTCATTTGAGAGTACTGAGCAATTCGTTTTGCAAATTCAGGTTTTAACCGTGAAAAAAAGTGTTTCGAATTGTGCTCTCTACCCCTGTTTGTTGATAATGAATACTGTAGAGTTAGGCGCTAATTTTATGTGTTGAGTTGAAGTTATAAGCGTACACTTGGCGGCTTTGGCTCTGAAGTGGAGTGATCCCAACGTATCGTCGCGCAAATTCATGTGTAACCTTCTGGTCTAGGAAACCGGGCTGAAGAAGGGTACGGATAGGGATCACCCGCGTAACTTGACAAATTCAGCGAAAATAGAGCGCTTGGCTTCACCGGCGGTATTAAAAACAAACGGTTAAAACAATTATGAATGCATATGTTGGTGACGTCCTTTATCAGCGACGTGACGATCATAATCTGAAAGTGGACTTTTCTCACATTGTCGAGGGCAACCATGTCAGACTCTAAGGTTCAAAAAATCGCTGTTGCGGGCTTGGGTTATGTGGGTTTGTCCAACGCGGTTATATTGTCGCAAAATCACATGGTTGCGGCAGTCGATATTTCTGAGGCACGCGTGCGCGCCGTCAACACGCGTCACTGCCCCATTGAGGATCCCGAGCTTGAGGAGTTTCTGGCCAACAGAGCGCTGAACCTGTCTGCCACAACCGATTACCGCCTTGCCTATGGCGACGCGGATTATGTCATTGTAGCGACCCCGACTGACTATGACCCAAACACAAACTACTTTGATACGTCCAGTGTCGAGGCGGTAATTCAGCAAGTTATTTCTGTCAATCCCACAGCTACCATTGTTATTAAATCGACCATTCCCGTTGGGTTTGTGCGTTCCGTTCGTGAAGCTTTGGGCACCGACCGGGTGATCTTTTCGCCCGAGTTTCTGCGGGAGGGCCACGCGCTTTTCGACAATTTTTATCCGTCGCGTATCATAGTAGGTGAGCGTTCAGATCGCGCACGGGTTTTTGCAAAAATGCTTTTGGACGCGTCGGTAGAAAAGGATGCCGACATCCTTTTTACCGACCCAGACGAAGCTGAGGCAATCAAGCTTTTTGCCAATACTTATCTTGCTATGCGCGTAGCATTTTTCAATGAGCTGGACAGCTATGGGATGGCCGGTGGAATGGATACCCGTCAGATTATCGAAGGGATTGGTCTCGACCCGCGCATCGGTAGCCATTACAACAACCCGTCATTTGGATATGGCGGCTACTGCCTGCCTAAAGACACCAAACAGCTGTTGGCAAACTACAACCACGTACCGCAAAATCTCATTCGTGCCGTCGTCGATGCCAATCGCACGCGCAAGGATTTTCTGTCCGATCAGATTTTGAAGTCAGGCGCACGTAAGGTTGGTATTCACCGTCTGGTTATGAAGGCAGGATCGAACAACTTTCGTCAATCATCTATTCAGGGCATCATGAAACGCCTGAAGGCCAAGGGTGTCGAAGTAATCGTATACGAACCCGTGCTGGATCAGGAAGAGTTCTTTCATTCGCGCGTCGTAAAGGATTTACAGGATTTTAAAGACAACTGCGACCTTATCGTCGCCAACCGCGTGACAGATGAGCTTGCTGATGTAGCCCAAAAGGTGTTCACCCGTGACTTATTCGGCGGCAACTAAAGCGCGATTTCAGGAAAGGTATCAGGCGTGCAAACCGTTCTCGTAACTGGCTCAGCTGGCTTTATCGGATATCATTTAAGCAACCTGCTTTTGGCCCAAGGCTTCCGCGTTGTAGGCCTTGATTGTCTGAGTGACTATTACGACGTTGCACTGAAAAAAGATCGCCACAACTTATTGGAGCAGACGCCGAATGGTAAGAATTTCATACCGGTAATCGGCAAGGTGGAAGACCCCGGACTGGTCTTGGATTTGTTCGGAAAATATACCCCGGATTATGTGGTCCACCTCGCGGCGCAGGCCGGGGTTCGGTATTCGATAGATCATCCTCGCTCGTATCTGGAAAGCAATCTGATCGGGACATTTGAAATTCTGGAGGCGGCGCGGGCTTGTCCGCCGCGCCATATGTTGCTGGCGTCGACTTCTTCTGTGTACGGCGCAAACACTGAGAGACCGTATCAGGAAACGCAGCGCGTTGATCACCAGATGTCATTTTACGCGGCAACGAAAAAATCGACCGAGAATATGGCGCATTCCTATGCGCATCTGTTTGATTTGCCGATCACCATGTTCCGATTCTTTACGGTCTACGGTCCTTGGGGGCGTCCTGATATGGCGTTGTTCAAATTCGTCAAAGCGATACTCGAAGGCAATCCCATCGACGTCTACAACCACGGCAACATGCAGCGCGACTTTACCTATGTGGATGATTTGGTTGAGGCCATTCGGCTTTTGCTGGATGTGGTTCCCGAACGCCCAGCCGAAAGCAGCACCATCAGTAAAGGGGACAGTCTGTCGCCGGTGGCGCCCCATCGGGTTGTCAATATCGGAAACTCGAAATCTGAAAAGCTCACCGATTTTATCGACGCCATCGAAGCGGCAATCGGGCGGAAAGCAATACGAAATTATATGGACATACAACCGGGCGACGTTCTTTCGACCTGGGCGGACGCAGACCTTCTCAGAGACCTGACAGGATATACCCCTAAGACCGACATAAAAGAGGGCGTCGCACGTTTTGTCGACTGGTATTGCGATTACTATCGGGTCTCTGGAAAGTGATCCGCCGCATCTTTGAAGCACGACGGGGACTACTTGTCCTCGGTCTCAAGGGGCTTGAGGCATTGATTGGCGCCGCGATGACGATTGTTCTTGCCCGGCTTTTGGAGCCGGCGCAATTCGGCGTTTTTGCGTTCGGGCTTGCAACTATCACGTTGCTGGTCATTCCCATCAAAAATGGTGCTTCGACCCTCGTGACCAAATACGTTGCCATCGCTCAGCGGGAAAGTGAAGCCCACCTGGCTGGGGGCTTACTGATAACCGGCTTTCGGCTGTCCGTTATTTTTTCAGGCCTCTTGATGTGCGGGTTCTGGATTGCAGTTTGGTTAAAGGCAGACAATGCGCCGTTTTTGACCAGTGTTGCCTGGTTTTCCTTTGCCCTGCCATTTCTCTGCATCATTGGATTGGCAGAGGGGGTCCTGCGGGGCTGCTACCGGCCCAACTCTGCAATACTCGTTGGCACCATTTTGATACCTTTGCTGGTTTTGGGGCTGACACTGGCCTTTTCCATGTTCGCCCAACTGTCGGATTGGAACACTGCAGCAACGTTTTATGTCGCGTCCGCGGCGGCCATTAGCATTTTCAGCTTGGTCCTAATCCGCAGTGACCTCCGGGAACTTGTTACGAAAGCTAACGGGATGACAAGTGCCTCATGGTTAAGCCATGTCGCCCCGTTTGCGCTTGTGACTGGATTGTTGGTTTTCAACCGTCAGATCGATGTAATTCTGTTGGGCATCCTGGCAGGTGAAGCCGAAGCGGGCATTTTTCGCATCGCCGCGCAAGCCGCAGTGCTGGTCACTTTCGGGGTTCAAGCCATTGGGCATTTATACGCTCCTTACCTGGCTACCGCAGACGGCAACGCCGCACCGGACAAAGTTTCGGAGTACCTGCGCAAGAGTGTTTTGTTTTCTTTGGGTTTTGGCGCGTCTGCTTTGGCCGGTCTGGCCTATTGGGGGGATGATATTATCCGTTTTCTGGCAGGCCCCGAATATCTGTCCGCCTATCCGATCATGTTGATCCTGTGCGCTGCTAATCTGGCTGTCGCCGCGAATGGTGCAACAATGCAAGCCCTCTACATGCAGGGACATCAGCGCAGAACAGCCTGGGTTTTTGCAGGCGCTGGCATCTTTTCGGTGATTGCCAATCTGACCCTTATTCCTTTGCTTGGCATGGTCGGAGCTGCTCTGGCGACTTCGGGGTCGATTGTCTTGTGGTCACTTGGTCTGCGTCTCTTGGCCTGCCGCACCTGGAACCTGTCATTTTTGACCTTTTCAAACACACCCCTGCTTGCCCCTCCTGCAAGAGGTTGATCTGATGAAGATACAAAACCACCTCCCCACCGGTCCTATTTGGGACAATGCGTTGTCCGTATTGAACGCTCGTAAGCGCTTGGGTTATTTCCCAAAAATCTGGCACCCTAGAACGTTTAACGAGTACATTCTGGCACAGAAATGGACGTTCGACGGCGATATGGATCTGGCCCGCCGTATCACCGAAAAAGCACAAGTCAAAGAGTGGCTAACCGAAATGGGCATGGAGCATCTGGCGGTTCCAACAATCGGTGTTTTCGATCGCGTTGAGGAAATTGAATCCTTTTGCTTTGAGGGTGAAGTCATTGCGAAATCGACGCATGGCAGCGGCGAAGCCATCATTCGTTCAGCTCAGGATGGGACAGCGTTTAACCGGAAAGACTTGCAGACCTTTCGTGATTGGTTGCTGGAGGATTATTATCGGCGCAGCCGCGAGCCAAACTACAAAGGCATCCCGAAACGGATAATAGTTGAGCCGCTGTTGAGGGACGAAACAGGTAACCCGCCAAAAGACTTTAAGTTTTTTTGCGCCAGAGGCGAACCGTTTGCTATTCAGGTTGACCACGGGCGCTATACAGAACACACACGTCAAATTTATTCACCAGACTGGCAACTCATGGATTTTTCCATGTGCTACCCACGCAAACCCGACGCCATGTCCCCGCCCGAGCAACTTTCCGAAGCGCTGGAAACCGCGCGTAAATTGTCGGCAGGTTTTGGGTTTGTACGCGTTGATCTCTATTTTCTGCCAGAAGGGATAAAGTTGGGAGAACTGACCTTTTTCCCCGGAAACGGCGCGGAAAAATTTCAGCCGGAGGACGGAGATTGGCAACTTGGTGAAGCTATTAAGTCGCTGATAAATGCTCGATGATTTATCCCAATATCTAACTCAATCGCTTCGCAGGCCATTCTATCACCAATGTTTCCCTACTTTGCAGTAAGCTCAATCGCGTACACAGCAGGAGTCTTCTCTGCTTTGGGACGGAGGACATCCCAAGTTAGCCTATTGATGATTGTCCTTTTCGGCGTCGTACTAAGCCTGTTCATTGGCTTGCGTTATGAAATTGGCAAAGATTGGGTCCAATACACATACCTTTACGATGTAATCGGGAGTGAGTCCTTCTTCCAAGCTATTGGGGTCACGGATTTAGGGTATTCACTGGTAAACTGGTTATCACACCAGTTTGGGCTCGGAATTGTCGGCGCTTTTTTGTTTTGCGCAGTTGTTTTGGCCGTCGGGGTCGTCATGTTCGCGCTGCGTACACCCTATCCGTGGCTCGCTGTCGCTGCGGTAATGCCACATATTGTAACCGTTATGGCTATGGACCACGTCCGTCAGGCCACAGCCCTAGGGATTATCCTGATTGGCCTTGCCTTTCTAGATCGCGAGAAAGTCTGGACTTTTCTCGTGTGTATTCTTTTGGCAGCTTTGTTCCATCGTACGGCAATCGTCCTTATGGGATTTGGCATCGTTCTGGTGTCTAAAAACCGAGCGCTACTTTATCCTACTTTTTTGGCTATCGCAGCCATTCTGGCACAGTACATGTTGTCGGACAGGTTGGATATTTATGCATCTCGATATCTTGAGACCGAAGCGGGCTCTCGCGGAGCTTTGCTACGTTTGTTTTTGAACGCCCTGCCAGCGGCGGGTTTTCTGGTGTTCCGCAATAAATTTAACATCAGCCTACAGTTGCAAAAAGTTCTGACATATATGGCATGGGCGGCAATCATTTGTTTTGTCGCGATGCCCCTGTCACCGTCAACGGTTGTGGTTGACAGGATTGCCAAGTACTTCCTACCGGTTCAGATTTTTTTCTTCGGGTCCATTGTTACCTTGATATATGGGGCACTTGCGCGCATGGGCGTCGCTTTGCTCATGGTGATTTACCTTTTGTTCTCACAAGCTTACTGGCTCTCAAAGAGCGACTTAGCCCAAAATTACTGGCTTCCCTATAAAATGGTTGGTTTCTGATGAAAATCCTCCTTCTTGCTAACTCCAGTTTCAAGCTTATCAATTTCCGGGGCACTCTGATTTCCGAACTGATCGCTCAGGGGCATGACCTGATTGCCGTAGCCCCGCGTGATGAATACACGCCGGATTTCGAACAGATGGGGGTCAGATTTGTTGACTTGAAAATGAACCCCACGGGTACGTCTGTGCCCGGCGAAGTTGCGCTTTTGGCGCGGATATACCGGATCATTCGACAGCACCGTCCGGATGCCGTTCTAAGTTATACCATCAAGCCAAATATCTACGGCGCCCTCTCGGCTCGGATATTGAATATTCCATTTCTGCCGAATGTCACCGGATTGGGAAGTGTGTTTGATACTGATAGTCTTTTGTCCCGAGTGATTAAGCTCCTCTACCGAACTGCCTTCCGCCGCTGTTCTCGGGTGTTTCTGCAAAACCCCGAAGACATGACCACCTTTGTCGACAACAGGCTAATAACACAGGAACAGGCCCGGCTTTTGCCTGGATCTGGCGTGGATTTGCAGACGTTTTTTGCAACCGCTTTGCCCGGTACCGGCACAAACCGATGCTTCCTGTTGGTCGCGCGGATGTTGCGCGAAAAGGGAATACTTGAGTTTGTAGAGGCCGCGCGCACTATTGCCCCCGAGTTCCCTGAGGCGCGCTTTGTTCTGCTTGGCCCCTACGGTGGCGGCAAGGCGGGGGGGCTGGATGAGGCCGAGATCAACGCGCTAACAAGTGATGGCATTGTCGAGTACCTCTCGGCAGTCAAGGATGTCCGCCCCGTTGTCGCGTCCGCAGACTGTGTCGTTCTGCCGTCATTCTATCGCGAAGGCACTCCGCGTTCACTGCTGGAGGCTGCGGCAATGGGGCGACCGATCATTACAACCACGCAGCCCGGTTGCAAGGACGTTGTGGATCATGAAAACAATGGCTTTCTATGTGCGCCCAGATCCGCTGAAGCTTTGGCAGAGTCCATGAGAAAGTTCCTCAAACTGAAGGATGATGAAAAAGAAAATATGGGCGCACGATCGCGGGCCATTGCTGAAACAACGTTCGACGAACAAATTGTTCTGGAGAGCTACCGCGAAGCCTTGAAGCAAGCTGTGCCGAACCGGGAGACGATTTTGACGGCGCCATCACCGGGCACTCTGTCTCGCGGATAATGTTTCTTGCGTCGGGGCAAAAATGATCTTCGGCTTCAACCAAAAGAATACAGCGCGCAGTTGATGCGCGCTGTTTTGTAACCATCCCCTGTCGCCGCCGCTAATCGTTATAGTAGGTCGAGGCATAGCTTGCGTAGGAATACCCATATTGTTTTGCACTGCGGACGTTAATCTGTCCAAGGACTATCCCGGTCAGACGTTGGTTGTCAGTGTGAAACAGGCGCAGGGTCTCGGCCACATCCTGTTCGGATGTGTCATTCCATTTGACGGTCAGAAGAACCGCATCCGCGTTGCGCGCGATCAAGCGTGCATCAGACACCAAAAGCGTTGGTGGCGTGTCGATCAGGATGACGTCATACTGTTTGCGCATGTCGTCCAAAAACTGCCGGAACCGTTCTGAAGCAAACAAGTCCGCCGCGTTGGCCGTGGTTTTCTCTCCGGCCAGAACGTCACAGCCCAAAAGCTGATCCTGAAAGATTGCCTCATGCGCCGGCGTTTCACCGGCCAAAACTGATACGATACCTTTGCCAGACACGTTTTCAATCTGTGCTGTCATTGTGAGTCGACGGATGTCGCCTTCGATCAGCAGTACTTTTTTACCGATCCCGACAAAGTTCTGCGCTAACGCCAGCGAGTTGGTGGTCTTGCCCTCGCCAGGAAGCGAGGATGTCATCACCACAACCTGCGGTGGGCGATCCACGTTAGACAACATCAGCGAAGTACGCATGTTACGCACCGATTCAGCGGCGGCAGAGGAGGGTTTGGAGACAAGATACTCCAATGCTTTACGGCGCCCCCCCCGAGAAGGAAAGACCGGGATTTGTCCCAGAACGCTGTACCCGGTCTTTCGCTCCAACTCTTGCGCAGAACGGAAGCCTTTTTGCCGTGCCTCGAGCAACAACACGATACCACCGCCCAGCATGACGCCCAGAATGCCGGACAACGCAAGAATAAGAGGTTTCTTCGGTGCGGACGGAGAGCTGGGGATGACCGCGCGCGACAGCTGTCGACTGTCCGCTTTCTGAATACCCTCCTGCACAGCGGTTTCCTTCAAGCGGGCTAGAAAATACTCATACAATAGACGGATGGCTTCGGCCTCGCGCACCAGCTGTTGCAACGTGATCAGATCGGCGCTTTGCTGCGCAATCTGGTGCCCCAGCTCTTCAGAAGACCGCGCCAACGCCTGAACCTGTTGCGCAGATCGCTGAACGTTGACTGATGTGCGCGTGATCAAGCGTTGATAGGCTGTGTCGAATGCCTCTTCACCTGATCCGGTTTCTTCGATCTGTACATAAAGTCGCTTTAGCTGCGGATCCTGGCTGGCTTCGACCTGTGCCTGACGGCCAGTTGCTGCGCGCAACTCGTCATATCGGGCTTGTCCCGCGACGCGGGCCGCTTCGGCAGAAACGCCACGCTCGCGCAGATCCTTCAACTGCACTTCCTGTAGTTGCAACGCCTCTGGTGAAATCAGGGCCGTCGACCCATTGAACTCGTTGACCTTGGCTTCAGCGGTTTCCAGTTCAACCTGCAACTCGGCCACGCGGTCGGTTAGCCAAGCCGTTGCCTGTTCGGTGGCTTCGAACTTCACCTCGATCTGGTTTAGGACATAAAGCTCGACAATGGTGTCGGCGATCAGGGCGGATTTGCGCGCCGCTTCTGTCACGACCGTGACTTCAAAGACCAAACTCTGCCGTATGTTGCGCGCGGAAACCTTCTGCAGCAGCACCGAAATCACATTGTCGCGTATGCGCTGAATGGCCAGCTCATCCGGCTCCTGCTCTGGGTCGCTCGCACCGCCTAGAGCAGATGCGAAAAACTGCATGGCCCCGCCAATCGCGGATACAGGTTGAAGCGCTTCGTTGAACTCTGGGTCTGACACGAGGTCCAGCTTGTCCACAACTTTACCCATCAGACCGCGAGACTTCAGCACCTCAAGTTCGGAATTGACCTCGGCCGTGTCTCCGGCCAGACCGCCCACCACACTTTGCAGATCAACCACGCTGGCCTGTTCGGTTTCCAGCATCACCACAGCAGTGGATTGATATAACGGAACCGCGGCAACAAACGTATAAAACACCCCAAGAAACACCACTGCAGCGGTGGTCAGGGCGATGATCCACTTGCCGCGCCATAACGCGCCCACCAAGGCACCCAGATCGATTGAATCGTCCTCGGGCGTGTCATTCACCGGAGTACGGCTGGGTTTGAAATGTTCGTCGTGTTTCGGAGTTTGATTCATGTCGAACGTAAAATCCTGGATGTTAAAAAAACACGCATAACGCGTGTGCGTGCGCTCTCTACATGGAGCTGTTGTATTAATAAAGACCAGTGGGTGCTTAAATTTTTAGCCGACGAAAACAAGGTCGGCGAGGTCGGAAAATGGCCCCAAAACGGGCTGGAAAGCTACGCGGTTTCACGCAAGTCGCGCATCTGTCCGCGAGGATATTGCATTTCCCTTGGGATCAAGCGGACGGTTGTTTCACGAGAATTCAACAATCTTCGTAAAACATCCCGGATGACGAATTCGAACCGCATTCCGAGGATAAACAGCTTCGCCACGGCATCAAGTCACGGCGGGCGTCAATGCAAACCTGCGTTCTGAAATCTCAACCTGAAAGTTTTGCTGCCGAGGCGGTGACCAATTGGGACGGTTTCAGGTATTACAATTATGGAGACGAAAAAATGCGCCAAACCAAGGGTACGCACAAGGTTGGACCAGACCGACCAACCAAGAAGCCAATCAGACGCTTTAAGACAGTTGGAGGGGCCACATGATTGATCTTGGTCTTAGCATCGCTTCGCTTGCCGTGCGTTACCAGCACCCTGGCATCGGCGGCCTGAGCCCGAACCTCTGGATTGATCCTTCAGATATGCGCACACTATACCAAGATTCCGGGGGCTCCATTCCGGTAACCGGTACTGGTCAGCCGGTTGGTCGCGCGAGCGATCAAAGCGGTAATGATCTGCACGCGCTCCAGTCTGTTAACAGTATTAACCGGCCCACAATCGCGCGACATCCGGCAAGCGGGCTGCGCCAAAACCTTAATGGGTCTCATGATTTCTCGGCTTTCGTTTTTGGGGGCGGCGGTTCAGGCAGCAACACACTTGCCGTGAATACAGCAATCGCGCCGGACGGCACTCAAACGGCGGCAAGAGTGACTTTCAGTGCTGATAAACAGACTTTCACGCAGGCATTGAGCCTGCCATCTGGCGACTACGTAGGAAGTCTTTGGATTAAAGGCGTCGCTGGAGAAACGATCCGATGCAGGTTGAGTGGCGGCAGCGAGTTCACCCACACGCTTAGCGGTTCGTGGGAGCATATCAGCGGATTCGTGTCAGGCATCGCACCAACCTCATTCAACATTAGCACTTGGGCAAGCGTGACCGCACGCGTGGTAGACGTTTGGCGTCCGCAGCACGAGGCAGGGTCGGCTAAAACGCCCTATCAAAAGCGCGTCGATCAATACGATGTGACCGAAGAGGGGCAACGTGATCTTTGGTATCTCTTGTACGATCAGATCGACGATGAGTTGGTTGTTGATTTGCCCGATTTGGGATCGGATTCCACGGAATGGTGGGCGGATGAGAACGGAATTGCGATCAACGGTTCGCAGACCATTGGCGTAGGGGGCAGAGTGCTGCCCGGTGGTGTTCGCCTTTATGCATATGGAATTATCAACCGCACGCTGACTGCACCGGAGATGGCTCTGGTGCGGGACTATCTTGCAAGGAAAGCAGGTGTGAGCCCTACCTGAACTTCGCTTCCTCTGGAACGCAGGGTAAAGCGCGGTCTAATTTCATGTTTCTCGACTCCATGACCAAGGTATGGAGTTCAGACCCAGAACTCTAAAGGAGTTCTGGGAATAATCCTGAATTTAGCCTGTTACTTTAATCCGCTTGCAATCTTGCTGAACCAGATGACGGTTATGCAAACGCGCCAACACATATTTTAAAGACGTTAAACTAATTCAAGCGGGCAAAATTCAGAATATACGAACAATTTTCTCAAAGGTGCTTGACTGTCCCGGGCAAGAATTCTTAAAGAGTAGTCTATAATCTGCACAAGCTAAACGTGTGTTATATTCAATAATATCAAGAAATAAAAAAGTATATGTTTGACTTTAATTTCCCTGATGCTGATGTCTCGGAACCTGTTGCTTCACCTGCCTATTCGACGACCATTTTTCTTGTTGCCAAACGTGCCTTTGATCTGATTGTAAGCGCGTCTATGCTGTTTCCGCTCATGGTTCTCAGCGGTGTTGTTTTACTGATCCTGAACCCGTTTTGGAACAAAGGGCCGCTGATATTTGCACAGGAGAGGATGGGGCGAAACTGTGTACCTTTCACAGCATATAAATTCCGAACCATGCGCCCAGCTGATAGGATCGAGCGGGGTGCAGACTGCCCGTTGGAGGAAGAAAGAATTACCCCAGTTGGTCGTGTTCTGCGCAAGACTAGGATCGATGAGCTTCCTCAAATACTTAATGTTTTCAAAGGCGAAATGAGTCTGATAGGTCCTCGGCCGGACTATATCGAGCATGCGCGCAATTACCTGGCGCAAATACCGGGGTACCAGGCACGTCACAACGTGCGTCCTGGAATCAGCGGCTGGGCACAAGTTGAACTGGGGTATATTGAAGGCACGGATGCTACTCGCCGGAAGGTAGAAGCGGACCTGTTTTATATTGCCAATGTCAGCCTGGCGATGGAAACCCGCATCGTGTGGCGTACTGTGGCCGTCATGCTGCGCCGCGGTGGTGCATGAAGGCGCTTTAAGAAGGATCACAGGTGCCGGTCTTGGGCTTGGTAATGGCCATTGATGTTTGCTCGACCAACGTATATGAGATGGGCGAAATGCGAAGCAGTCACGTGTGTTGATGCATTGTAAGCGCAGTAGCGATTTCCTTGAAAAAACAATTAAAGATAGTAAAAAGATTAATTTTTAGATAATTATTTACCTTTGGTCGTGCGAATTTTCTACTTTTACAAGCGGAAGTCACGCCCACCAAAATGATATGGCTGACGAAGTGCGAAAGCCGAAAGAGATAGCCTCCGTCGAATAGATGCCAGAGATTGCAATTCGACCCTTCGGCACGAGTTTGTAAAGTTGGGATAGGTAGGGTTCGGGTTCCAAGCATCTGCGCCACGGCTTTTCAACAGATCACCAAAGTCGTGTTTTGCGAAGTCCAAGCTGCAGAAAAATTCACGGTGGCCCGCACAGGCAGGTTTGCGAGCGCATGTGTTCCCGGGCGGATTTGGGCGGGGCGCGTCTATTTGCCGGTTGTATCTTGGTTTCTGATTTTCTCTGCCTGGCTAACAAGTTGGTGTGTTCCCTGAAACCAACTGGAAACACAGCCTTGTCATCCCTAAACTCATTTTCATAGATTGGTTGGCCTATTCTGAGTTTTTGCCGCCAACAGCCGTTTTGGACCTTAAATGCGTGTCAGCGTGGGAATTGCAGTTTCAATGCTTGTCGCCCTGTCAATCGGCGTGTCGACGTTTGTGGTGCATTCTCTGTGGTGGACAACGGCTCGGGAAAACAGCCGGATGCTTGCGGCGGAAATAAACAGTCAGATCGCCAACACCGTTCGGATCGAGGTCGGACTGACCCTCAGATCCGCCGAGGCAGCCTGGGCAGCGGTCAGAACCATCTTCATTCAGAACGTCATTCAGACGCGGCAGGCCGATAAGCGCGAGTTCGTGTTTTTGTCACAACTGCAGGCACAGCCTAATATCTCGTGGATTACCTTTGGCTGGCCCGATGGTAATTTCTTTGCCGCCCATCGTCTGGGTGACAGCGGGTTAGAAATGATCGAAATCGACGCTGAAATTCGGGATCGGATGCTACGCAAAGATCGCTATATCTTTATTCCCGGCGACATTCAGTTCGAAGAACGTACGTTTTCCGAAACGGAATACGACCCGCGCGAGCATGCATGGTACGGGAACTTCATTAATCGCAATACGCCTGACTGGATCGAAGTGCGTGATCTGCCGGGCAGTGACAAGACGATCTACGCCTTTGCAGGGCCGATCGACGTGACCCGCAAGCGGCAGGGCGTGCTGACTGTTGCCATCGATACGGATCGTATCTCACGCTTTCTAGGCTCATTGCGTCCCGGTGAATTCGGGGCCGCCTTTATTCTGAGCGCGGATGGTGATGTGATCGCTGTCCCCGATCCGAATGCAGATGAGGTCACCCCAGCACGGATGGGCGAGGGCGATCTGTACGAGGTTGCGAAAATTTCGGGTGAAAAACTGTTGGGTGGCGCCAGTGGACAAGCCGCCGGCAGTTCGACGACGCGCGTGGTGTATGACGATGTGCCTTATGCTGTAGCGCTGACGCCGCTTGGATTTTACGGCTGGCGCGTGGCTACAGTCATCCCCGAGTCCGCCTTCCTGTCGGGTATCGACCGGACCCTTGTCAATCTGGTCTATATTTTGCTTGGCGTCGTGGTTGTGGCGACGGGCCTTGCGATTTGGTTTGTGCGCAGGGTTGTTGCAAACCCGCTCTCGCGTGTTGCCGAGGATCTGAGCCGAATAGAACGCTTTGATGTCGAACAGGTGTCTCGCCGACCCTCTAGATTAAAAGAGCTTGAGAACCTATCCACCGCAACGGCCAGCATGGCAGCCGGTCTGTCGGCGTTCCGCAAATATGTACCTACCGATCTTGTCAGGATGCTGCTAGCGGCAGGCATCAAGACGCAGCCCGGGGGCGAAACAAAACAGATATCGGTTCTGTTCTGTGATGTTTCAGGTTTCACCGGCTTGGCTGAAAAGCATGGTCCCAAGATCGTTGAGTTGATGGAGCCGTTCTTCAGCGCAGCGTCATCGACCATCGAGCGTCATGACGGGACAATCGACAAATTCATTGGCGACGCGGTGATGGCCTTCTGGGGCGCTCCTCGGCAGAACCCTGATCACGCCGAGCATGCTTGCCGTGCGGCGCTGGAACTGGTGGAAGTAGTCGAGGCCTCCGACCTCCAAAATGACACCGACAGCCCACTACGTGTCAGAATTGGCTTGAACAGCGGCGAGGCTCTGGTCGGCAATATCGGATCCGAGCAACGGTTGAACTACACCGCGATCGGTGACGTAGTGAATGTGGCCAGCCGGCTGGAAGGTGCAAACAAAACCTACGGAAGTTCGATCCTGATCGGCCCGGAAACGCGTCAGGATGCCGGTGACGCGATTGTTGTCCGAGAGCTGGATACACTTAAAGTTGCAGGTCGGACTGAAGAACTGGTTGTGTTCGAACTGGTCGCGATGGCGGATAGTTTTGATGCGCCCCGTGACTGGATCGACGCGTACGAAACAGGGCTTGCCCACTACCGTGCCGGACGGTTCCCCGAGGCTGTTGCTGCCTTTGAGACCGCAAGGGAATTGCGGGGCGGAGATCCGCCTTCTGATCTTATGATCAGACGCGCGACAGAAATGCAGGGCACCATTGTCGGGTGACTGTTATGCCTCTTTAACTGAACTGGTTCACGGTTAGAGCCATTCGTTCAATACGAAGGCTCAATCTAGCAGAGACTCAGATCCCCAATGGCAATTTTAATCAGTGTGAACATGAGTTTACAATTCAATTTGCAAAAACTTCTCGGCAGTTGGTGCTTTAGGAACTGGTCGGCTTGAGGGATCCAAGCCGCCGATTCCGGTTTGATCTGTTTTCGCATTGGCCACCCGCAATTGACCAAATTGTCCGGCGCTCTCAACATCGAATAGGGAGTGGCACATAGAACGTGATCGCCGCAAGGAAGCAAGTCCAATAAACGCCAGTAATTGAAGTGGCTGTGCCGCAGTGATTCCAAGCCAAATGGCGAAAAAGCTGCAAAACATCTGTCGGTCGGGTAAAAGTATCATATTCGACACAACAGTATTCCTTGTGCGATCGCATTGCAGAAGTTTGAGTAGGGAGAGTTTAATGTCCATTGCTGCCCGCAGAGCAGACGCCGCTGCGCGTTCTATCCAGAAAGTTGAAGCCTTCTTTATGACCTACAATGCTGCGGTAAAGAAAACGCCAGCAGTCGCGGATTTCACGTTTGGCAACCCGCACGAAATGCCGCTGCCCAACGTCGTTGATGCGTTAAAGACACACGCTGAGCCTCAGAGTGTTGATTGGTTCGCATATAAGACTAACGAAGCCGAACCCTGCGCATTTCTAGCTGACGCGTTGTCTGTCGAGTTGGGATTATCTTTCGAGGCCGAGGACATCGCGTTGACCAAGGGCGCCTTCGGGGCAATCAAGATGTGTTTTACGATGCTTCTCGAACCAGGGGACGAATGCATCGTGCCACTACCTGGCTGGTTTTGTTACGGGCCGATGCTGGCCGCCGCCGACGCTAAAGAAGTGCCTGTACCTTTGGACCCAGACAATTTTGATCTCGATCTCGAGGCCATTTCCAGAGCCATCACCAAGCGCACCAAGATCGTCGTTGTTAATACTCCGCACAATCCGACAGGCCGCATTTACTCGCGTTCAAGTCTGCAACAGCTTGCCGACCTGCTCGAGGTTAAGTCCGCTGAAATCGGTCACCGCATTTGGATTTTGTCTGACGAACCCTATCGCCGCATTCGGTTTAATGGCGTTGGATTCACGACCCCTGCCGCTGTTTATCCGCACACGCTGATTGACTATTCTTATGGAAAAATTCTTCTCGCACCCGGACTACGTCTTGGCTATCTCGCGATTTCCCCAACCTTACCCGCAGCGGAGCGAGAAGAGCTTCGCGCGTTGCGGTTTGCTGTGCAGATGGCAGATGGTTGGAATGTTCCGGATGCTCCGTTGATCTATGCTCTACAGGATCTTGAAGACCTCTCAATCGACATTGCTGCACTGGCCCGCCGTCGTGAACGTATGCTTGGTTCTTTGGGTCAGTGGGGGTACCGGATGACAAGACCGGAAGGTACCTTCTATCTTTGGGGCCGGGCCCCGGGCGGTGACAGCGATGCTTTTGCTGAGTGTCTTCAAAAGCAAGGCGTACACGTAATGCCGGGAACAGTTTTCGATCGCCCAACCGATTTTCGTATTTGCCTTACCGCTACTGACGAGATGATAGAAAACGCAATGCCCGCATTTCAGGCCGCCGCGAACCAAATGCAGGAATGAAAAACCGACGTACGACCGAACTACTGGTGTTTCGATTGAAGCGCGTATAATTCGCCAAGTTGTTATTTTTGGTCAAATGAGCCCTGTTTTTCGGGCGCCATCGCCAATCAAACCAGCATTGCTCAAGCCCGTCAGGTTCATTGAACCAAACAGCACTGTCCAAATGGCCTTGTAGTTATTGGTCCATGATCGGCGCTAGTTTGTTCTCTACATTGTTGCCTAGATTCAGCCCACTTATGCACGGTGAAGAGTCCTGCCATGGGTCAGGCCATTCACTTTCTCTAGGATAGCGTCTGCGTCAATGCAGTGATGTCGATAAAGGTCGCCGATTGTTCCGGTTTGACCAAAATGCTCGACGCCCATGGGAATAGTCTGATGTCCAAGCACTGCTCCGAGCCAAGATAGAGTTGCAGGATGACCATCGATAACGGTGACAAGCTTGCAGTGTGGCGGAAGGCCGGACATCAGCGTTTCGATGTGGGAGCGTGCCGCCTTGTTGCCACGCGCATGCGCTCGTTGAGCGGCGGTCCATCCGGCATTCAGGCGATCTGCCGAAGTTACGGCCAATACACCAATATCGCGACGGCCTTCGCCAATCATACCTGCGGCTTTAATTGCCTCTGGCGCGACTGCTCCTTGATAGGCGATTACAACTTCGCAATTAGGCCCGGGTTTTCGTAACCAATAGGCCCCATCAATAGCACCTTGGCGGAACTCGTCGTCGACACGTTTGCCAGGCTGTTCAATCGGGTTGGTGGTCAGGCGCAGGTAGATAGACCCCCCGGTTTCATCGCGCAGCCATGTGCGCTCATCCGGTTGCCCTTCGCCGTCGCGCTGCATGTAGTCAAATGCCCATTCCATGATCACCGCCAGCTCGTCGGCAAAGGCGGGTTCAAAAGCGGCCAGACCATCCTGGCTCATCCCGATCAGCGGTGTGCCAACGGATTGGTGGGCTCCACCTTCGGGTGCAAGTGTGACGCCCGAAGGTGTGCCAACCAGCATGAAGCGCGCGTCCTGATAACAAGCGTAATTCAACGCATCGAGGCCGCGGCTGACAAATGGATCATAGACGGTGCCAATTGGGATCAGCCGCTTACCGAACAGGGAATGCGACAGGCCCGCGGCTCCCAAAAGCAACATGAGATTCATTTCGGCGATGCCAAGCTCGATATGCTGTCCTTCCGGCGTGAATTCCCATTTCGCCGTCGAAGGGATCCGGTGTTCGATGAAGGCGTCGGCTTGCTCGGATCGGGCGAACAGTTTGCGCCGGTTCACCCAAGGACCAAGGCTTGTCGTGCCTGTTACATCTGGGGAGGTCGTCACTATGCGTTCGGCCAATGGGCTATCGCCTTTTGACAGATCGTCAAGGATCTTGCCAAACGCCATCTGTGTCGAGATTTCGCGACTGGTGTCGATCTCGATTGGCGGCACATCCAACCTGCTATCAAAATAGCGGCGTGGACCTTTGGCAAAGAACGGTGTTTTGGCTAGAAAATCTTTGAATGCGTCAGGGTCCTGCACTGTCGCGAGCGGCTCCCATTCTTCGCCCTTCGGCACACCCATATGCGACTGCCACGCGGCGAACTGGCTATTGTTCATCAGCCCGCCGTGGTTGTCCTTGTGGCCTGCAATGGGGGTGCCCCATCCTTTGACGGTGTAGGCCAGGAAACATGTGGGGCGATCATGATCGATGGCGGCAAAGGTTTGGGCCATGGTCTCGACGCAGTTGCCGCCGAGGTTCTCCATAAGGGCAGCGAGCTCTGCATCCGTGCGCCGTTCGATCAGAGCGGTCACATCTCCTTGATCCCCCAGATCGTCCATGAGACGCTGTCGCCAGTTCGCACCACTCATGAAAGTCAAAGCGGAGTAGTCCTGATTGGGACACGCATCGATCCAATCACGCAAGCGACCGCCGCCGGGCTCCTCAAAGGCCGCGCGTTGAAGAACCCCATATTTGACACGAACTACATCCCAACTGAACGCATCGAAGATTTTCTCAATCCGTTCGAACAAGCCTTCCCGGACGATACCGTCCAGCGATTGTCGGTTGTAATCGATGATCCACCACGTGTTTCGTAAGTCGTTTTTCCAGCCTTCTTGTAATGCCTCATAGACGTTGCCCTCATCCAGTTCAGCATCGCCTACCAAGGCTACCATACGTCCCATTGGCGCGTCTGATCCCCAGCTTTTGGCCTTGATGTATTCCTGAATGATCGAGGCAAACGAGGTGATCGCGACACCTAAACCCACAGACCCGGTTGAAAAATCAACATCATCAATATCCTTCGTCCGGCTGGGATAACTTTGCACACCCCCAAATCCGCGGAAATTCTCCATCTTCTCGCGCGTTTGATTGCCCATCAGATACTGCATCGCATGAAACACCGGCGACGCATGGGGTTTGACTGCAACCCGGTCCTCAGGGCGTAAGGCCGAGAAGTAGAGCGCGGTCATGATCGATACCATCGAAGCTGACGAAGCCTGATGGCCTCCGATCTTGATCCCATCCACCTTTGGTCGGACATGGTTGGCATGGTGGATCATCCAATGAGACAACCACAGCAGGCGCTGTTCGACGATCTTCAATTGGGTGGGATCAATGTGCATGGTGGTCTCCGGGTTCAGGCGGCGCTGCGTGCAGGGTAGGGCAAAGCCTGCTCCAGGTCTGCAAGGATATCTTCGACTTCCTCCAGCCCGACGGAAAGGCGGATCAGGCCATCGCTTATCCCATGCTCGGCCCGCTCTTCCTGCGTATAGGTCGAATGAGTCATGGAAGCTGGGTGCTGGATCAGGGTTTCTGCATCGCCCAAGGACACTGCACGCTGGATCATGTTCAGGTGGTTCATGAACTCGATCCCACCGGACAGGCCGGACTTGATCTCGAACGCTATCATAGCGCCCGGTTGGGACATCTGTCGCTGCGCTACATCGTGCTGAGCGAAACTCTCAAGACCGGGGAAATAAACCTCACCAACGGCGGGGTGCGCTTCGAGGAAGTCCGCGACGACCTTGGCTGACGCACAGTGACGATCCAGACGCAGGTTCAGTGTTTTCAGACCACGCAGGATCAGCATGGCGTTGAAAGGCGCCATTACCGCGCCTGTCATGTCCTTCATCCCAACAAGGCGGATCTCAGCAATCTGTTCAGCGGTTCCGACAACCAGGCCTGCGACCACGTCCCCATGCCCGCCTAGGTATTTGGTAGCGGAGTGCAGAACGATATCTGCGCCGTGCTCGATCGGGCGGGTCAGATATGGGCTGGCATAGGTGTTATCGACGACGACTGTTGCACCGACCGAGTGCGCAATTTCGGTGCTCGCGGCGATGTCAACCAAGCGCATGTTCGGGTTGGCCGGAGTTTCGAAATAGATAACGCGGGTTTTGTCAGAAACGGCAGCTTTCAGGTTGTCCGGGTTTGTCATGTCGACATGTGTGATCGTGACCCCCCATTTCGCCAAACCATGACGCATAAAGGCGAAGGTGCAGCCATAGAGCGTTTTGTCCACGATGACTTCGTCACCTGGCGACAGCAGGGTCCAAAGAACTGCCGTTATCGCCCCCATGCCGCTTGAAAGAGCTAGCCCTGCCTCGGCCCCCTCAAGCACGGCAATGCGTTGTTCAAGAAGATCGCATGTGGGGTTTGAAATACGGCTGTAGATGTGACCTTCACGCTCACCGGCGAACATCTCTCCGCCAGCCTCTGCGGTTTCAAAGGTAAACGTGGACGTCAAATGTAGCGGTGGTGTCAGAGCGCCTTCATTTTCCAGAGGGTTATATGCGTGGTGAATGGCGCGCGTGGCAAATCCGGTTGAACGAGTCATTGCATGCTCCTGATTCATGTTGAAGCCAGTTTGCGCCTTTACTTTGGGCAAATGGTTGCGAATTATACCAACTCATGCACTGAGATTGGCAGATTCTGCTAAGAATGAGGATCAAATGGATGCTAAGGACAGGCAAATCATTCGGGCGCTGCAGCGTGACGGGCGCATGACGAACCAGGATCTTGCCGACGAGGTGAACTTGTCTCCCTCACCGTGTTTGCGCCGGGTCAAAAACCTAGAAGCCAACGGAGTGATAAAGGGATACAGCGCAGACGTTGACGCTGCCGCGTATGGGATGGCCATTACCGTCTTCGTGCGTATCAGGTTGGAGCGTCACAATGAAACGGACGTTCAGAACTTTGAGAAACGCGTTCGGATGATCGATGAAGTTCTTGAATGCCACGTGCTGACCGGGGCAATGGACTACCAATTGCGGGTTTTGGTGTCGGATCTCGAGGCCTACGAGGAATTTATTCGTCACCGAATTCATCCGATCGGTGGGATAGCCTCAATCGATACCAGCTTTGTCTATGGAACAGTAAAAAAGACAGCTGTTTTTCCACCTGGATAGAGCGACCAAGTTAGAATGGGTTGTCACAATACGACTAAACGCTTTGGTTGTTTGTTTTTGCCCGCTGGAATTCCCCATCGTTTGTTTAACAATGGAAATGACATGCAGCACGTGCTGCTTCACTTTCCTAAAGAGAGCGATGGCTTAGAAGCCATGCGAAAACATAAGGTTGGCAAATTAGGTAGTGCGCCGGGTGCTCGAGGTAAAACCGACTAAAAGCTAGGCTGAAATTGCGGCAAACCGCGGCTGTTCATAGGGCTGAAGCAGGCATCTTGATGGTGAAGACTGTACAGTTTCTCGGCCATTCAGAAACGCGGATCATCGCGACCGTCTATGCGCGCAACAGTCTGAAGCACCTGCTTAAAGCTGCCAGCGCGTTGGAGTTCGGCTAAAGCTCGGGTTCAACGAACCTCGATCGCTGTCTGGAAAACAACAAAGACGCCCTTGGGCGTATTGTTTTATTGGTCGGAGTGAGAGGATTCGAACCTCCGACCCCTGCCTCCCGAAGACAGTGCTCTACCAGGCTGAGCTACACTCCGACCGTGGCGGGTGATCTATACCCGGGGATATGGATGTGCAAGAGGGATTTTGGGGCTGTTCGCCGGAATCTGCGAAGCCGAAAAAGGGCCGAATGTGTTCTGCTTGACTGGGCAATTACGTCAGTGGGTCGGTTCGGTACAGGCGGATTTTTGTGCCCCCGTGATCTACGACTGGGCCGGCGGGCAGCAATGGCAAGCGCGCTGCGCGCGCAAGGGATTGATTGCTGGTCACGATCCCAACTCGCCAGCCGCTGAACCGCGACATCAGGACTTTTCCCAGTGCCCCGTACAGAGAGCGAAGCCGTTTTTCGTCACCGATTCTTGCACCGTAGGGTGGATTGACGATCACCAGCCCTGTTGGTCCTGCCGGCGGCTTAATGTCACTAACCGAACGGCATTGAAATCTCGTGTTTGTAGTAACTCCGGCACGGTCGGCATTGGTGCTGGCCGCTTCAACCGCACCTGAATTCCGGTCGGACCCATAAAAGATCGTATCCGATTCTGACAGATCTCCACGCTGGCGCAATGTTGCCCATGCCTCAGAGTCGAATTCGCGCAGGTTTTCGAATGCAAAGTGGCGGGAACGTCCTGGATTTAGACCCAAGGCAATCTCAGCGGCTTCGATGACAAAAGTGCCAGAGCCACACATCGGGTCAAGAACGGGCTCTGACCCGTCAAAGCCGCATTCGCGGAGGAACATAGCGGCCATAGTTTCGCGCATCGGAGCCTTCGCGACCGCCGATTTGTGGCCGCGCTTGTGTAGCGGCTCGCCTGAGGTATCGACGGAAAAGGTGCAGATGTCTTTTTCGATCCGCACCAAAACGCGCAGCCCCGCATCGGATGAGATTGGCGCGCCAAGGGTTTCGGTAATGGCTCGTTCGACTCTCTGGCGGGCAGCGCCTGCATGGTAAATGCGGGATTTGCGGCTTGTAGCCTCGACTTTAACGGGGATGTCAGGGCGCAGGACGTCTGACCAGGGGAATTTTCGCGCGCGTTTGTCCAGTTGGGCCAGATGAACGGCCGGGAAGCTGCCTATTCGAACCAACACCTTGTTGGCCCCGCGCAGGCACAGGTTTGCGCGCCAAACCTCGGACCAGTTGCCACGGCAGCTGACACCGCCTTGTACGATTTCAGCGCCTGCGAATCCCTGTTCCAGTGCTTCGGCGTGCAAGGGGGCTTCAAGCCCAGGTGTTGCCACCAAAAAGATGTCCAAATCGGTCGTCTGTTCCATCGGGGTTGCTTACACTGGAAGCAATCCGGGCGCGACACACAATTTCATCCGTGAAAAAAATGAAAGAATTAGAAGGAAAGCGGTGTTACAAGCAGATTTGATCCTGAACGGGTTTGCCTTTGATCCTCTCCACACGTAAAGGGGGCCTGATTGGAATTTCGCCCGCGGATTTTTAACGCAATTCGACGCTTTTGCGACGACTGTTGAGAAAACACGCGTTAATGTTTGGCTCAGAAATGGGTTAGACGCATATGGCGCAGGTAAAGAGGCTTGGAAGACAGTAGCGACATGCAAACTTTCAAACTGAAAAAAGGGTTGGAGCTGCCGGTGCAGGGCGCACCTGAGCAGACTATCCAGCCGGGGCCTGAATTTAAGACTGTCGGGGTGTTGGGAGGAGATTACCTTGGCCTGAAACCGCGCATGCTGGTTCAGGAAGGTGATACTGTGCAACGCGGCACGCCGTTGTTTTGCCACAAGGACGCGCCCGAGGCGATGATGGTGGCACCGCTAAGCGGCAAAATCGTCGCCATCAACCGGGGCGCGCGGCGGGTGTTACAAAGCGTTGTGATCGAAGTTTCGGACCCGAACGATGCAGGTCTGGATTTTTCGGGCGTGGGCAATGCGGACAGTGCAGAAGGCGTGACCGAAAAGCTTTGTGCCGCGGGTCTTTGGACGGCCTTCCGTACACGTCCTTATTCCAAAATGCCGGTGCCGGGCAGCAAGCCAGCGGCGATTTTCGTCACCGCTATAGACAGCGAACCATTGGCTGCTGATGCATCAGTGATCATTGCGGACGCGGGCGAGGCCTTTGCCGCCGGACTGGCCGCGATCACAAAGCTTACCGAGGGCAAGACCTATCTCTGCCAAAAAGACGGTGACTCAGTTCCCGGCGCAGATGTCGATGGTGTCGAGGCTGCCGCGTTTTCTGGTCCGCACCCCGCTGGCCTGGCCGGAACACATATCCATTTCCTCGAACCGTTGGCCGGTGACAAACAAGTCTGGACGATCGGCTACCAAGACGTGATCGCCATTGGTCGCCTGATGCAGACCGGGCATTTGGACCCGAACATCGTGATCGCGCTGAGCGGTCCGGGCGCGCGTCAGCCACGTCTGATCCGCACCGTCATGGGCGCCTCTACCGATGATCTGACCCATGATGAGATTGCTGTGGACGGCACGCCGCGCGTCATTTCGGGCTCGATCCTGTCCGGTACGCATGCCGATGGTCCAACGGCTTATCTGGGACGGTTCGCCCGTCAAATCTGTGTCATTCGCGAAGATCACGACCAGATTCCGATGGGCTGGATTCGTCCGATGCCATCGAAATACTCGGTGCAGCCGGTTCTGGGTTCGGCCTTTGCCAAGAAACTCTACGCTTTCACCTCGAACCTGAACGGTGGGCGCCGTGCGATGGTGCCGACGGGCGTGTTCGAGGAACTGATGCCGCAGGATTACCTGCCGACGCAATTGCTGCGGGCTTTGTTGGTGATGGATACTGACACTGCGCAGGCATTGGGCGCGCTGGAGCTGGACGAAGAGGACTTGGGCCTTGTGGGCTTTGCCTGTCCAGCGAAATATGAATACGGGCTGGCGCTGCGCGACTGCCTGACCAAGATTGAAAAGGAGGGCTGAGCCAGATGGGTTTGCGCAGCTTCTTTGACCGGATTGAGCCGAACTTTACCAAGGGCGGCAAGTACGAGAAGTTTTTCCCCATTTATGAAATGGTGGAGAGCTTTATCTACACTCCGAAAACCGTCACTACCGTTGCGCCGCACGCGCGGTCATATGTGGATATGAAACGGATCATGACCTATGTCGTGATTGCCACAATCCCCTGTATTCTTTGGGGAATGTGGAACACCGGCTATCAGGCCAATGCCGCACTTGAGATTGTAGGCCCCGAGGCCGCAACCGGTTGGCGGATCGCCTTGCTGCAGATGTTTGGCATCTCGCTGGACCCGGCCAGTATTTTCGCAAATGTGGCTCATGGGTTTCTTTACTTCCTGCCGATCTACATAGTGACGCTTGTTGCTGGCGGCATTTTCGAGGTCATCTTTGCCACCGTGCGTGGCCATGAGGTGAACGAAGGTTTCCTTGTGACCTCAATGCTTTATACGCTGATCATGCCTGCTACCACGCCACTGTGGCAGGTGGCTCTGGGCATCATTTTTGGTGTCGTGATCGGGAAAGAGGTGTTTGGCGGCACTGGCAAGAACTTCCTCAACCCCGCGCTGGTCGGGCGTGCGTTCCTGTATTTCGCTTATCCGGCGCAGATGTCCGGGGACGCGGTCTGGACGCCTGTTGATGGCTTCTCGGGTGCGACAGCGCTGGCGGTGTCCGCAGCTGATGGATACCAACACCTTGCAGCCGAAGGGGTTACTTGGCTCAGCGCGTTTTTTGGCGCTATCCAAGGCAGCTTTGGCGAAACCTCGACACTGGCCTGCATGATCGGTCTGGCCTTCCTGCTAATGACCAAGATCGCCAATTATCGACTGATTGTAGGCTGCCTGGCCGGAACGATCGCGTTCACTTGGTTGCTGAACCTAATCGGTTCGGACACCAACCCGATGTTCGCTATGCCCTGGTACTGGCATATTGTGTTGGGGGGATACGCCTTCGGTCTGGCCTTCATGGTCACTGAACCGGTGTCGGCCAGTCACACCAATCTTGGTCGGTACATCTATGGTGCGCTGATCGGTGTCATGGTTGTGTTGATCCGTGTGGTGAACCCTGCTTTCCCCGAAGGCATGATGCTGGCAATCCTGTTCGGTAACGTCTTTGCACCGCTGATCGACTATTTCGTCGTTCAGGCAAACATCAAACGGAGGGCGCGTCGCCATGTCTGATACGCAATCCCCAGAACCCAAAGGCGCGATTGCCAAGTTTCTGGCGGCCTCGCCGGATTCGGTGGGCAAGACGATCTTTGTTGCTGTCGCCGTCTGTCTTGTCGCTTCGATGGTCGTGTCTGCTGCTGCGGTCAGCCTGCGCCCGGTACAGGAAGCAAATGCACTGAAGGACAAGCAGGTCAACGTTCTGCAGGTGGCTGGGGTTTATGAGCCCGGCATCAATGTGACCGAAGCATTCGCCGCGTTTGAGCCGCACGTGCTGGAACTGGCCACAGGTGAATTTGTCGATGATCAGTTTGACCCGGCCACATTCGACGATCTGGCCGCGGCCAGCGATCCCGAGTTGAGCGTTGCACTGGACAATGATCCGGCGGGCATTGGGCGCAAATCCAAATACCGCGTGATCTATCTGTTGCGCGACGATGCAGGTGATTTGGACAAGGTCATCCTGCCACTGCACGGCTATGGCCTGTGGTCTACGCTCTACGGCTTTATCGCGCTGGAAAACAACGGCAACGACATCTTCGGCCTGCAGTTTTATCAGCACGGCGAAACCCCCGGTCTAGGTGCCGAAGTGGACAATCCCCGCTGGAAGGCCCTGTGGAATGGCAAGCGACTGCGCGATGAAGCGGGTGATCTGCAGATCACTGTGTCCAAGACGCAGCCCGCAGCTGGACCGGAATTCTACGTTGACGCGCTGGCCGGCGCCACGTTGACCTCGGTCGGTGTCGATAACCTGGTGAAATTCTGGATGGGCGATGAGGGCTACGCTCCGTTCCTGGCCAAACTGCAAGCAGGAGAGTTCTGATGTCCCAGACCAAGAAAGAGATGCTGGTCGACCCGCTTGTCGACAACAATCCGATTACGCTACAGGTGTTGGGCATCTGTTCTGCACTGGCGGTGACCTCGTCGCTGCAGGTGTCCTTCGTGATGGCGCTGGCGGTGACCTTCGTTACTTCGTTCTCGTCCTTCTTCATCTCGTGCCTGCGCAACCAGATCCCGGGCTCGATCCGCATCATCGTTCAGATGGTGATCATCGCCTCGCTGGTGATCCTGGTGGATCAGGTTCTCAAGGCCTACGCCTTCGAGATTTCGAAGACCCTGTCGGTTTTCGTTGGCCTGATCATCACCAACTGTATTGTGATGGGCCGCGCCGAAGCGTTTGCGATGAAGAACCCTCCGGTCGCGTCGTTCATCGACGGAATGGGCAATGGCATGGGCTACGGCCTGATCCTGCTGCTGGTTGGTTTCATCCGCGAGCTGTTCGGCAATGGGTCGCTGTTCGGCGTCACCATTCTGGAGACCGTCAACAACGGTGGCTGGTACGTGCCCAACGGCATGCTGCTGCTGCCGCCTTCGGCGTTCTTCATCATTGGTCTGATCATTTGGGCCTTCCGCACATGGAAGCCGAACCAGGTCGAAGAACGTGAATACAAAATTCAGCAGGTAGAGGCCCACTGATGGAAGGTCTGATTTCACTGGCCGTGAAGGCCATCTTTGTTGAAAACCTCGCGCTTAGCTTCTTCCTCGGCATGTGTACCTTCATCGCCGTGTCCAAGAAGATTTCGACCGCGCTGGGTCTGGGGATTTCGGTCATGGTCGTACAGGCGATCACCGTGCCCACCAACAACCTGCTGCTGAATTACCTGTTGAAGCCGGGCGCATTGGCATGGGCCGGGTTCCCGGATGTGGACCTGACTTTCCTTGGCCTGATTTCTTACATCGGCGTGATCGCGGCGATGGTGCAGATCCTTGAGATGGTACTCGATAAGTACTTCCCACCGCTCTACAACGCGCTGGGGATTTTCCTACCGCTGATCACCGTGAACTGCGCCATCCTGGGTGGTTCGCTGTTCATGGTCGAGCGCGACTATAACTTTGCCGAGGCGGCGACCTATGGTCTGTCTTCCGGTTTTGGTTGGGCGCTGGCGATCACCGCAATGGCGGGTGTGCGTGAAAAACTGAAGTATTCGGACATTCCCGACGGTTTGCAGGGCCTTGGGATTACCTTCATTACCGCGGGTCTGATGGCGATGGCCTTCATGTCCTTCTCGGGCGTGAAACTGTAAGGAGGGCGCAATGGAAACTTTTAGTCTGGGCGTCGTCCTCTTTACCCTGATCGTTCTGGGACTGGTCGCTATCATCATGGCAGCCCGATCGCGTCTGGTGTCGACCGGCAACGTCAACATCACCATTAACGGCGAGAAAACCGTATCTGTTCCGGCGGGCGGCAAGCTGTTGCAAACGCTGGCGGCCGAGAAACTGTTCGTTCCTTCAGCCTGTGGTGGCGGTGGTACCTGTGCGCAGTGCCGGGTGCGGGTGCATTCAGGCGGCGGGTCGATCCTGCCGACCGAGGAAAGCCACATCACCAAACGCGAAGCCGCCTGCGGTGACCGTTTGTCCTGTCAAGTCGCGGTCAAGCAGGACATGGATATCGAAGTCCCAGAAGAAGTCTTCGGCGTCAAGAAGTGGGAATGCACGGTTCGGTCAAACGAAAACGTCGCAACCTTTATTAAGGCGCTGACGCTGGACTTGCCGGAAGGCGAAGACGTGAACTTCCGCGCCGGTGGGTACATCCAGATCGAAGCGCCAGCCCATGCACTGAAGTACACCGATTTCGACGTTGAAGAAGAATACCGCGAGGATTGGGATCGCTTCAATCTGTGGCAGTATGAATCTGTCGTGAGCGAACCGATCGAGCGTGCTTATTCGATGGCCAACTACCCGGATGAAAAGGGCATGATCATGCTCAACGTCCGTGTTGCCTCGCCGCCTCCGGGTTCAGATGGTATCCCTCCGGGTCAGATGTCGTCTTACATCTTCAACCTGAAGCCGGGTGACAAGGTCACGATTTCGGGCCCGTTTGGCGAGTTCTTCGCTCGCGAGACGGAAAAAGAGATGGTCTTTATTGGTGGTGGTGCCGGTATGGCGCCGATGCGCAGCCACATCTTCGACCAGCTCAAGCGTCTTGAGAACCGCAATCGCAAGATCAGCTTCTGGTACGGTGCGCGGTCTAAGAAAGAGATGTTCTTTGTCGAGGATTTCGACACGTTGGCCAAAGAGTTCGACAATTTCGAATGGCACGTGGCCCTGTCGGACGCTCAGCCCGAGGATGACTGGAAAGGCTATACCGGCTTCATCCATAACGTTCTGTTCGAAGAATACCTCAAGAACCACCCGGCACCGGAAGATTGCGAGTTCTACATGTGTGGTCCGCCAATCATGAACCAGTCGGTCATCAACATGCTGCTGGATTTAGGCGTGGACCGTGAAGACATCATGCTCGACGATTTCGGCGGTTAACAAACAGTAAAACCGGCGCATCTAGCGCCGGTTTTTTTCTTTGTCGTGATTCAGTCAAGGCTGATACGGTGGCCTCGAAGCCAGACCACTCGTGCCGTCAAGTAATGCTCAGCCAACAATCATTTGCTTCATACGCAGAGCTTCGTACTCCAGCTCTTTCAGGCGGAAGTGCACAACGTCGCCAATGGTGATCACGCCGCACAGATTGCCATCCCGCAAAACCGGCATATGGCGAAAACGTCCTTCGGTCATGGTCTTCAGGACGTCATTCAGCAGATCATCTGGCGCGCAGGATTTGACATCCCGCGTCATCAGGTCTTCGACTGATTGGGGCAGGGTCTGACCAGGTGTTTCCGCCATACGCCGGACGATATCACGCTCGGACAGGATGCCCTGTAGAGTACCATTCTGGTCGGTAACCAAAACGGCGCCAATCCGCTTTTCTTTTAGCGTATTGACGACTGCATGAATCGTCTCATTCGGGCGCACCGAAAACACCGCCTCCCCTTTACCCTCAAGCAGTTTGGCCACGGTCGTTTGCGAGTGCGACAGGTTCGATTCCGCTGATTGGCTGTAAGTGGTCTTGTCAGCCTTGTCGCCGCGCGACGGCGACTGGTAAGAGGTTGGGGCCATGGGCAATCTCCTTCATGGTTATTGCAAAGTCTTTCCCTTTCACCTTAGCGCAGCTAAATGACCTGTATAGGGTGGAATTGCGCAGATCGGCAAAATCCCTGAGCTGCATAGGAAACATAAGCCTTTGAACGACCTGTATCTTACCCCGCCAGTCGCCGCTTTGATTTTCTTTGCGGTGGTGGTTTGCGGCCATAATTTCCGCATGGCATGGAAAAATCAGCCTCCGGGGTGGCAAAAACGCGCGTGGTTGTTTGGAGTACCGGCAGGTATCGGCCTTTTAGCTCTTGGCTTTATACCGCTGAAACTCTGAACCCGGTTTGACACTGTCGGGGGCGGCTGGCATATGCCGGACACCATTCTTCCAGGAGACTGCCTAATGCGTCTTGTGCCTGTTCTGGCTTTTGCCACACTCTTGTCCGGCTGCCTGTTCGACAAAGAACCCGAGGTGGTCCGATTGTCGGGCGAAACGATGGGGACGACCTTCAACATCACCGCCATTGGCGAAGGGCTGGACGCGGACGCTCTGGCCGTTGCGGTCGAAGAGACCTTGGCCGAGGTTAACGCCAAGATGTCGAATTGGGACCCGAATTCCGAGGTCTCAACATTCTCTGCCTCAGACAGCACTGACCCTTTGCCGGTGTCTGCGGAATTTTCGCTGGTGATGAAAGCAGCAAATGAAGTACACGAGAAAACTGGCGGCATCTTTGATGTGACCCTTGGCCCGCTGATTGAGCTTTGGGGGTTTGGTCCGCGCACGCCGGAAGATCCGGTACCGTCGGATGCCGAAATTCAGGCCGCATTGAACGGGGTGGGTCAGAGCCGATTGCTGTTGCTGAACTCTGAGGCCGGAACGCTGGCGAAATCCGACCCCGGGGTTGGTATCAACCTGTCCGCCATAGCCAAAGGGTACGGCATAGATGCCGTTGCAGCGACGCTTAGCGAAGCTGGCATCGAGGATTATCTGGTTGAAATAGGTGGTGATCTGGTCGCCAAAGGCGAAAACGACAAGGGCGAATCTTGGCGCATCGGTATCGAAAAACCTCAGGCAGGGGCGCAGACACCGCAACTGATCGTGTCGCTGGACGATCTGGGCATGGCAAGCTCTGGCGACTACAAAAATTTCTTCGAGCAGGATGGAGTGCGCTATTCGCACATCATTGACCCGACCACCGGCCGTCCGATCACGCACCGAACAACCTCGGTCACGGTTCTGGCGGAAAACGCGATGATGGCGGATGCCTGGGCCACGGCCATGCTGGCACTGGGGCAGGAAAAAGGTCTGGAGCTGGCCGAAAGACATAACCTTGCCGTGTATTTCATCTCGAGGGATGTGACAGGCGGCGAAGATGCGTATATCACAGTGCATAGCACCGCGTTCAAAGACGCTTTGGGTTCCAACTGAAGGGTAGACCTGAAATGACCACCTTTATTCTGGCCTTCGTTTTGCTGTTGATCATCGTGGTTGGCATGTCCCTTGGCGTGATGCTGATGGGCAAAAACATCAAAGGCAGCTGCGGTGGACTGAACGCGATTTCGGGTGCGGACAAATGTGTGGTCTGCCAAAAGGATGTCGATCCGGACAGTCCATTGCGGGACAAACTTCAATGTAAGCGCGCTCGTAAGATGCTGGAGCAGATGGAAACTCAGGCCTGATATCAGATTGGGCTTCGCGGATAGTGTGAAAGAGGCTAACTAGGTCCCCGATCAGAGGGGGCACAGAATTGGCCAAAGCCAAAAACATCCTGTTCATCATGTTCGACCAGCTTCGCTGGGATTATCTGAGCTGCTACGGCCATCCGCATCTGCACACTCCGAACATTGATAGGCTGGCCGCGCGTGGCGTGCGGTTCAACCGCGCCTATATTCAATCCCCGATCTGCGGCAGTTCGCGCATGTCCACCTATACCGGGCGCTATGTGCATTCGCATGGTGCGTCATGGAACGGCATTCCCCTGAAAGTTGGGGAAATGACGATGGGTGACCATTTGCGGCGCGCGGGGATGGATTGTTGGCTGGTTGGAAAAACCCACATGCGCGCGGATGCCGAGGGAATGGCCCGGTTGGGTCTTGAGCCTGACAGCCTGATTGGAGCCCGCGTCGCGGAATGCGGTTTTGACGTGTTCGAGCGTGATGATGGCATGCGGCCTGAAGGACCTGATGGGTTTTATGACCCGGACGGGGCGAAGGAATACAACAAGTACCTCACGGATAAAGGCTATGAGAGCGACAACCCCTGGCACGACTTTGCCAATTCCGGGTTGGACGCAGAAGGCAATGTGCTGTCGGGCTGGTTCCTGAAAAACTCGGCCGAGCCAGCGAATATTGCGGAAGAGGACAGCGAAACTCCGTATCTGACCGGGCGGGGTATTGAGTTCATGAATACCCATGACAATCCCTGGTGCTGCCACCTGAGCTTTATCAAACCGCATTGGCCGTACATTGTGCCCGAACCCTATGCATCGATGTATGGACCCGAGCATGTGTTGCCTGTGGTGCGATCCGAAGAAGAACGCCGCAACGCGCATCCGGTTTTGAGGGCGTTCATGGACACGAAAATCGGTCAGGCATTCTCACGTCAGGAAGTGCGCGAGGCGGTGATCCCGGCCTATATGGGCTTGATCAAACAGGCTGATGATCAGATGGGCCGCCTGTTCAACTGGATGGAGGAAACAGGCCGGATGGACGACACCATGATCGTCCTGACTTCGGATCATGGCGATTTTCTGGGGGACCACTGGATGGGGGAAAAGACTTTTTTCCATGACGCGTCAACCAAAGTGCCTTTGATCATCTACGACCCTTCCACTCAGGCAGATGCGACACGCGGAACGGTCAGCGATGCGCTGGTCGAATCCATCGACTTGGCACCTACATTTATTGACGTCGCGGGTGGTGAAATCGCGGGTCACATCCTTGAAGGCCATTCGCTGATGCCACTTTTGTATGGGCACCAAACGGAAACCCCGCGCGAGGTGGTTATCTGTGAATATGACTATTCTGCCTCACCTATTGCTGATGCGTTGAATGCCTCGGTTCGGGATGCGGTGATGTTTATGGTGGCCGACAAAAAGTGGAAGATGATCCACTGCGAAGGTGGCCACAGACCCATGCTGTTTGATTTGGAAAATGACCCCGACGAACTTGTCGATTTGGGTGATTGTGCCGACCATTCTGACGTGATTGCCCATATGTATGACCACCTGTTCGCCTGGACGCGCCGACCGTCGCAGCGCACTACGCGATCGGAACAGCAACTTGTCGAGATGCGGACGAAAAGCCGGGGCAGGGGGATCGTCGTTGGGGTTTATGACGAAAATGAAACCCCGCTGGAGCTAACCGTCAAGTATCGGGGACGCAAAGCCCGGCCTTATGCCGATTACATCGACAAGGACGACCCCCAGAGTCATTAAATCTTCTCGACCGTGGCTAAAAGGCGGTTCACCCGTCGAGGGACAGGCGATACAAGACAGGCCAAGAGCAGAAATCCGGAGAGCCATAATGACCGCCCCCAAACCCGTTGTCCTGTGCATTCTTGATGGTTGGGGCCTGTCAGAGGACACTAAGGCCAACGCGCCATACCTGGCCGAAACGCCGACATTCGATGCAATCATGGCAAATGGTCCGCATGCCACGCTAATCACTCATGGGCCGGATGTGGGTCTGCCCAGCGGCCAGATGGGCAATTCCGAGGTTGGCCACACAAATATCGGAGCTGGTCGTGTTGTTGCTATGGATCTGGGCCAGATTGATCTGGCGATCGAAGATGGCTCGTTCTTCAAAAATGCGGCGTTGCAGGACTTTATTGCCGAAGTGAAAGCCACGGAGGGTACGGCGCATCTGATGGGGCTGGTATCAGATGGCGGTGTTCACGGTCATCTCAATCACATCGTTGCCGCCGCCAAGGCTATTACAGATGTCGGCGTTCCCGTCGCGCTGCATGCGGTGACTGACGGGCGCGATGTGGCCCCTAAATCTGCGTTTTCATATATTGTTGAGCTTGAAGACAAGCTGCCGAACAACGCGCGGATCGTTACGGTTTGCGGGCGTTATTTCGCAATGGACCGTGACAATCGCTGGGACCGCGTGAGCGAAGCGTATGATGCAATGATCAAAGCGCAGGGGCGTATGTCTGCCACGGCGCACGGCGCAGTTGACCATGCCTATAACCAATCGGAAACAGACGAGTTCATCTCTCCGACCGTTCTGGATGGGTATGAGGGTGTAAAAGATGGTGACGGCTTCTTCTGCCTCAATTTTCGCGCTGACCGCGCTCGTGAAATCCTGCGAGCGATTGGCGAACCCGGTTTTGCGGATTTTGATACCGGTCCCCGTCCGCAATTGGCCGCACTGCTTGGGATGGTCGAATACTCTGACGGCCACAATGAATACATGACTACAGTTTTCCCCAAGCGCGATATCGTGAACACTTTGGGTGAGTGGGTTGCCAAACAGGGTTGCCGTCAGTTTCGCCTGGCCGAGACCGAAAAATATCCTCATGTCACCTTCTTCCTGAATGGCGGTAAGGAAACACCCGAGGTGGGGGAAGACCGCTTCATGCCGAAGTCGCCCAATGTGGCGACCTACGATCTGCAGCCCGAGATGTCCTCGGCCGAAGTGACCGCCAAATTTGTCGAGGCGATCGAGGAAGGGTACGATCTGATCGTAACCAACTATGCTAACCCGGACATGGTCGGTCATACGGGCGATCTGAAAGCTGCGATCAAAGCCTGTGAGGCGGTAGATCGGGGGCTGGCGCAAGTGGTTGCTGCGCTGAAAAAGGCCGGTGGCGCGATGATCGTCACTGCTGATCACGGTAACTGTGAAATGATGGTCGACCCGGAAACCGGCGGGCCGCATACCGCGCACACTCTGAACCCTGTGCCTGTGGCTCTGGTTGGCGGGCCAAAGGGCGCCACTTTGCGAGATGGGCGCCTTTCGGATCTGGCACCGACGCTGCTAGACCTGATGGGATTGGAACAGCCACCGGAAATGACCGGAAAGAGCCTGTTGTCATGAACCTACGCGCGCTACTTTTGGCGCTGCTGTTTGCGACGCCGGTCCATGCCCAGACCGATCCGGCGACCGCAGCGCTGAATGCTGCGCAGATGCTTGAGCAGGCATCGGTTGCCCTGACCGAGGCCGAGGGCGCTCGCGACCGTGTGCGAGCCCTCACTGAAACCATTCAAGCTTACGAAGCAGGGCTGGCCGCAATGCGCGAAGGTCTGCGCCGCGCCGCCACGCGAGAGGTGCAGCTGACCGCGGAATTGCACGCCCGTGAAGAAGAGATTGCTCAACTGCTGGGCGTATTGCAGACCATTGAGACGACAGCGCCACCGGTTCTGATGTTGCACCCTTCGGGGCCGCTAGGTTCAGCGCGTGCGGGTATGATGTTGTCCGAAGTGACACCCGGACTGAACGCTCGCGCGCAGGCACTGGCCAACGACTTGCAAGAGGTGCAGACCCTGCGCCAGTTGCAACAAAGCGCCACTGAAACCCTGACAGAGGGACTGAGCGGCGTTCAGACCGCCCGCACGCAACTGAGCACTGCCATCGCTGATCGGACGGATTTGCCCAGACGCTTTGTGGAAGATCCAGTGCGAACCGCGATCCTGATTTCGTCATCGGAAACACTGGAGGGTTTCGCCAGCGGGCTGTCCGAGATTTCAGAAGGCGAGATTGCAGAAACCAGCGCGGATATCTCGGATATCAAAGGCCAGATATCTTTGCCCGCGCAAGGCGTGCTGTTGCACCGCGCCGGTGAGACTGACGCAGCAGGCGTGAAGCGCCCCGGCGTCGTGTTGGGGACCCGGCCGCGCGCGATCGTGACATCTCCGACGGCCGCCACGATTCGCTATCGCGGACCACTGCTTGACTTGGGGAATCTGGTGATCCTGGAACCCCAACCCGGCCTTTTATTCGTATTTTCGGGTCTGCAGGAGGTATATGGCAACCCCGGTCAAGTTATCCCGGAGGGCACTCCGGTAGGTTTGATGCCCGGAGAAACCCCGGAAATCGGCGCTATTTTGTCAACTAGCGGTGATGGCACTGGAACTGATCGGTCAGAAACGCTCTATATAGAGGTAAGACAGGATAACAGCCCAGTGGACCCGGAATCGTGGTTCCGGACCGACAAGGATGGATAATCGAGAATGAAAAAATTTGTGATGGCCGGATTGGCTGGAACCGTGGCGGGTATAATCGCAACCACTCAGATCGCTGGCCCTCTGCTGGCGCAAGAGGCTGAAAACAAGGCCAGCGTTTATGAACAGCTGGACCTGTTCGGCGATATTTTTGAGCGCATCCGCGCACAATACGTCGAGGAGGTCGAGCCGGAAGATCTGATCGAAGCGGCGATTGACGGCATGCTGACCTCGCTGGATCCGCATTCCAGCTATCTTTCCCCTGACGATGCCGAGCAGATGCGCGTGCAAACCCGTGGCGAATTCGGTGGGTTGGGGATCGAAGTCACGCAGGAAGAGGGCTTTGTCAAAGTTGTCTCGCCGATCGACGATACGCCAGCGGACGAGGCCGGGATCGAAGCGGGCGATTTCATCACCCATGTCGATGGCGAAAGCATCCTTGGCCTGACGCTGGACAAGGCGGTTGATCTGATGCGCGGCCCGGTTGGGTCCGAGATTGTGATCACTGTCGTCCGCGAAGGCGAACAGGAACCATTTGACGTCACCATCATCCGCGACACGATCAAACTGACAGCTGTTCGCGCCCGTACCGAAGGCACCAGTGTCGTTCTGCGCGTGACCACCTTTAACGACCAGACCTTCCCCAATCTTCAGGAGGGTCTGAATGAGCAGATCGAAGAGGCCGGAGGCATTGAAAAGGTAAACGGTTTCGTGCTGGACCTGCGCAACAACCCCGGTGGCCTTCTGACACAGGCAATCAAGGTTTCAGATGCGTTCCTGAATGAGGGCGAAATCGTTTCGACTCGTGGCCGCGATCCCAGCGAAGGTGAACGGTTCAACGCAACCCCCGGCGATCTTGCCGAGGGCAAACCGATTGTTGTTCTGATCAACGGCGGGTCTGCTTCCGCTTCTGAGATTGTGGCGGGCGCCTTGCAGGACCACCACCGCGCCATTGTCGTCGGCACCAAGAGCTTTGGTAAGGGTTCGGTGCAGACGGTCATGCCGCTGCGCGGTGACGGTGCTATGCGCCTAACCACGTCGCGCTATTACACACCGTCGGGCCGTTCGATTCAGGCACTTGGCGTCAGCCCCGACATCATTGTCGAGCAACCGCGCCCCGTGGCCGAAGCCGAGGAAGATGAAAGCAATGCACGTACCCGGTCCGAGGCCGATCTGCGCGGCAGCTTGAACAATGACAGTCTGAGCGAGGACGAAATCCGCCAGATCGAAGAAGACCGCGCGCGCGCCGAAGCCACGGCCGAACTGCGGGAAGAGGATTACCAGCTGGCGTATGCTATTGATATCCTCAAAGGTTTGTCGGCCTTCAACCCGAACGGGCCGTCACAGTGACGATATGGGTCGCCCAAATAGGGCGACCCTATTTTCCTGCAATTTGGACTAAAACACGAAATTCAATTCGCCATGGCGAAAAGCGTCCATTCGCCCGGAGCTCCACGTAAATCACGCTGTCCCAGATCGCTGAAACTGTGATCTGAGCCCAACGTCAAATCCTTGACGGTTTGAGAGACCAGAATTTCATTCGGGCCTGCCTCGCCCATCAGTCTTGAGGCTACGTGCACCGCCAAACCGGTCAGATCCTGCCCGCGAACTTCGCATTCACCTGTATGCACACCTATACGGCTTTTCAGTCCCAGCCCCGTCACGTCCTCACGCAGCGTTTTCGCACAATCCAATGCGCTTGTCGGCCCTCGGAATGAAAGTAGGTAACCGTCTCCTGTGTGTTTGACTGTGGTGCCGCCGAACGCAGTGACACGGCGCTCTACGGTCCGATCAAGTTGAACCAGAATACTATGCCAGCGGTCATCACCCATCTCGGTTAGGCGTTCAGTTGAATCAACAAGATCAAGAAAAACCAGTGTAAGCAGCGTCCGTTCAGCGGATACCGATCCAGCTTCACCGGTTACGAATGCTCTGATTTCAGAAACCAACTGATCCTGATCGCCGTACCAGGCAATATGGTCTTCGCCCGGTAGAATCCGTATTTTTGCGCCCTCGATATTGGCAGCTAAATATCTCGCATGACCCACATTGCACCACCGGTCGCCCTCGCGGTGCAAGATTAAAGTAGGGGTCTGTATCGCCTTAAGAACATGGCGGTAATCGATGTCATAATTCATCTGCGATAATTTCATCAAGGCGCGGGGACTTGCCGCGTATCGAAAATAGGTATCAAGCCAGCGCTGTGCTGCTGGATCATCAGAGATACTGGGCGCCCCGTCCAATCCGATGAAGTCGCCATCTGCGTAACTACTGAAATGCCTTATTGCCTCTTCTACTTCGCCGGGTTTTAACCCGAGTGGATAATCCGGGGCCCATTTGTAACGTGGTCGGCTTCCATTCAGAATCAGATGGCTGACGCGTTCGGGATATGTGGTGGTGAAGACACTGGAAATCGCTCCACCCTCTGACATGCCAAAGATCGCAACCTTGTTGGTTCCCACTGCGTCAAGCACCGCGTTGATATCTTGTGACCGTTCTTCGAGTGTAGGGTACCCGACATCCCTGTCAGACATGCCGACACCGCGTTTGTCAAAGAAAATTACGCGTGCAAATCGGCTAATTTTGGTAAGAAACCGCGCATAATCGGGACTTTCCCAAGCGTATTCAATATGAGTTGCCCAGCCTTGCGCCCACAACAGATCAATCGGGCCATCCCCGAAGACCTGATAGGCAATGTGGATGTCACCGGCCTTGGCGTATTGTGTTCTGGGTCGTTCCATATCCCAGGATCGCGCGCCGTGCTGAATGGGTCAAGTGACCGCCAAAGCTTGGTTGGTCCCAAAAAACGTAACTAACGCACCCATTGCCACTGCCTTCGATAACTTTTGGACGAGGGCGGTCTGAGTTTTTGAAGGCCTCACCTCAGCCTGCTGCGTTTTGCGTCCGCCGAAAGGCACGTTTCAACATATCCAGTTCGGCGCGCAGCAGCTCAACTTCCGCCCGCAAGTCGTCTGCGGCCGGAGAGCCCGCAATAATTGTGAAATCACCGAGTTTCACCTCGGTGGTCGCATCTACGATCACAAAGCAATGAACCCCGTCGGACAATGCCGTTGCAGGTACTGGAATGCGGACCTCCCACCCGCTATCCGCTTGGGTTACATCAACTTCTGGCACGGTCTGATCCAGATAGCGAACCTCGACCTGTGGCTTGGCCCCAGCTTGCAAGTGCCCGAGCCAGATGCCGTTTTCAAAGCGGATGGGTGTAAGTGTTGCGTGTGTCATTGCCAATGCTTTTACAGGTCTGCCCGGTGATGGCGGCAAAAGGTCAGATCGCGCAGCATCACGTGGTTCATTTCCGGGTTTTCAAAGATCAAGTCCAGCCAGATTTTTTCGATCCGTCGTTCATTCAAAGGCAAATGCGCCAGATCGAAATCAACCGAGACTGAAGGCGCGGATAAATCCAGCTTGCGCAGTACCTGTTCGGTGTTCGGCCCGTGCTGGATGTTGAGGCGGGCGAAAACCCCCAGCATGTGTTCGGGCTCGATCAGGGCATCCACGCGCATCAGGTGTTGTTTGGTCAGGCCCTGCGATGCGTCCGACGGCAGCTCAACGGACAGAGACAGAAAATTGCCCGAGAACCCGAAAACCTCGATCGACAACCCGCAGGCGGCCAGATCGTTATCGCGAATATTCCGGGTTTGCCGCATTCCGATCTCGGCCAGGGAACAGTCATGAAATAGAGTTACCTGCTGATCCATTGGCGCTTTGCGCGGGGCCGAGGCCAAACCCCGACGGGCCAGTTGCCCTCGCCACAGGTCCGGCCGCCAGCTCCAGTCGGTTCCAAGCGGTTTGGGGAATTGAGGCGATCCCATCCTGGGGCGGGTCAGCCGACTATTGGCTTCGTGGATCAACTGATTTAGATGCCACCGCAACCAGCGCGCATCGTCGCGTTGCTGACGCAGCTTAGGTTCGGGCGCCACGGCTGCACCGCTCAGCGCGTTCCGCCAGCGTTTTACGACCCTGTAGTTAATATAGCGATCCAGAATTCTGCCCATGATCCCATCAATCAAGCTCGCCCCCTCTTTAGTCAAAGAGAGCGCCGAGATTAAAGATGAATAAACGAAAATAGTGTGTAAACCTCCCGATTTTGTGAACTTGTTTTCGGATGGGCTTTCCGGCTTTGATCTGTTAGCCGGGGCACCATTGTTGCAATCGTCAGGGTCTGTAAGTACCGTCTGACACCTGATTACGGCGGATCATCCGACAACGCATCCAATACTATTGAGGCAAGCCCGGGGCATGGAACCCACTCTATTCGCATTCATTTGGAAACATTCCAAGAAACAACAGCTTGTGCTGCTGTTGCTGACGGTATTGTCATTTCCATTCCTCTACGCCTCGCTTGAACTGCCCAAGCAGATCATCAACGATGCCATCGGCGCGCCTGCCGATACTGTTGAGGTCCTTGGTCTTACTGTTACGCAAGTGCAATATCTGCTGGTCCTGTGCTTCGCCTTTCTGGCTACGGTGATCGCCAGCGGCCTGATGAAAATGCGCATCAACACGATGAAGGGCATACTGGCCGAACGAATGTTGCGCCGGTTGCGGTTCACTCTGATCCACCGCAGCATGCGGTTCCCGAAATCCTATTTTGCCACAACCAGCCAAGGCGAACTGGTTTCGATGATCACCTCCGAAGCGGAACCAATGGGCGGGTTGATGGGTGATGCCATTGCCCAGCCAGTGTTCCAGTTCGGCCAGATGATGACGATCGTCACCTTTCTATTCATGCAGAGCGTTTGGTTCGGGCTGGCGAGCATTGCCCTGATCCCGCTACAAGCCTGGCTGATCCCTAAACTACAACGTCAGATCAACCTTCTGAACAAAGAGCGCATTCAGGAAGTTCGGAACCTGAGTTCGGAAATCGGCGAGAGCGCCGCTGGTATCAGCGATCTGCGTACTAACGGTGGCTGGCGGTACAGGCTGGCGCAGTTCAGCCATCGGTTGGGCATCTTGTTCGAGATCCGCTTCAGGATCTACAACAAGAAATTCTTCATGAAGTTCCTCAACAATCTGATTACTCAGATGACGCCGTTTCTGTTTTACTCGGTGGGCGGTTATCTGGCGATCACTGGTGAAGTGACCGTAGGTGCACTGGTGGCGGCACTTGGGGCCTACAAGGACCTGAGCGGCCCATGGAAGGACCTATTGACCTATTACAATCAGGTTCAGGACATGTCCCTGCGGTGGGAGGTCGTGACCGAGCGATTTGCTCCGGCGAACATGATCCCCGAGGACCTGTTCGTGGGCGAGCCCGAGACGATCCCGCATCTGACCGGCGATATCGAGTTGCGCAACGTGACTGTGCGCGACAATGACGGCAAGACCATTCTGGAAGACATAGACCTGACCATCCCCAAAGGTGCGCGAGTAGCCATCCAGTCGGCCCATGCCTCGGAACGCAACGCGTTGGCCCAGGTGTTGACCCGCGAGGTCCTGCCAGTGCAGGGCGACGTGATCATGGCCGGCCATAACCTGAACGATTTGCATCAGGCCGTTATCGCCGCCAGGATCGGTTACGCATATTCACGCCCTTACCTGTTTGACGGAACGTTGGGTGACAACCTGTTGATGCCGCTGCGCACTCACCCCCAGCACGAAGCCGAGGCGGAAAAAGCGCCGTCCCGGTGGCAGATCGAGGCCGTGCGGGCCGGTAATCCCCCGGATTCGTTGTCAGACGAATGGATTGATCCCGGTTTGGCAGGGCTGGACGATATCGAAGACATTCGGGACTGGTGGTTTCAGCTGGTCGAGGCGATGGGCATTGATGAGTTCATGTTCCGTCGTACCCTGCGCAGCAGGTTTGATCCCGAACTGCACCCGGTGCTGGCGCAAGGCATCGTTAATTTGCGTCAGACAATTCAGGACGGGTTGCGGGACAAAGGGCTGAATCAATATGTCTATCGGTTTGATCCTGATCGATTTAACCCCGCTGTTCCGCTGGGCGGCAATCTGCTGTTTGGCGCACCATCGCGTGACATCTCGCCGGATGTTCTGGTGGGCGACGGGCGGTTCCTGTCTATGCTGAATACACATGATCTGGCTGCAGACGCGCTGAGTATTTCGAGCGCGGTGCTGGAAACGCTCGACCGTGCATTTGGCCGGGACGGAACGGATCACCCGCTGTTTCTACGGCTGGGCATGTCCAAAGATATGTACCACCGCCTGTTGGACATCGAAGATCGGCGCAAGGTGAAAGGTGAATCCGAGATCAGTGACGAGGAACGTGCGTTGCTGCTGACGGTTCCGTTCATGCTGACTGCGGAACAGATCGGCCCGGATTTTCCAGAAGAGTACAAAGACAAGATCCTTGCCATCCGAAAAGAACGGGCGGAACAGTTGCGAAACGCAATGGGTGGCATGTTCCTTCCGGTCTCGCCCGATAGCTATATTCCTCGACTAACAGCGATAGAAAACGCGATTTACGGCCGTGTTTCGCTGATGGCCGGCGCACACGCAGATGAGATCGAAAACGTCGTGGCCGAGGCCATGAACGAAGCCGGCCTGAGGCGGCGCGCAGCGGCCATCATCTATGATCTGCCGTCGGGTCTGGGCGGAAACAACCTTCCCACAGTTTTCCAGGAACGCGCCGCCTTTTCCCGCGCGGGGATCAAACGACCTGATATTCTGATCCTCGACAAGGCATTGGCCAGCCACGATTCCGAAAGCCGCCTGCGCACGCGCCTGCGGCTGCGCGAGCTGTTGCCTGAATCGATCATGATTTTTATGGAAGATCACTTTGCCCATCCCGAGGCCTATGATCTGTTCATTGAGGTCAAGGATGGCCGAATCGACGGTGTCTCGCGGACTGAGATCGCTCAGGAAGAAGGCGCTTCAGCCGATCTTAGCCGTAAGTTGAAAATCATCTCATCGACCGAGTTGTTTGGCAGCATAGACGCGCGCAACCAGCGTTTGCTGGCGTTTTCGGCACAATGGTACGACGTGGCAGCGGGGCAGATGATTTTTTCCCGCGGGCAGGCACCCGATGCTGCGTACCTGTGCATCAAGGGGCAGGCCAAACTGGATTGGCTGGGCGAAGGTGGAGAAAAAAGGACCGTCTCAATCATCGAACCGGGTCGATTGATCGGTGATCTTTCGATCATTACCGGAGAGCCCCGACAACTAGACCTGACGGCAATCACGTCCTGTACTTTTTTGCGCATCGGCGCCGAAGAGCTGCGCGCCGTTGTCGAAAGCGACGCTTCTGTTGCTGTGCAACTGCTGCAAACCGTGGCGGGGTATCTGACCATGCTGTCCAACAGGATCAATACGGCCCAAGTGCCCTCTGATGTCTACCCCGACATTCCGCAAACAATCGAAGGCAGTGTAGACGACAATGCGTGACCCCCTCGCTTACTCCGCTCACGAAGGGCTGGTGAGTGCGGCCCGCCAAAGGCCCGAGCTTTGGCGCCTCGTGGTCGGACTGGCGATTGTTGTTGCTGTTTATATTGCGCTGAATACCGTTTTGTTTGCGGTCATCGGCGGCATTGCACCTTCGGATCAAGCCGAAGGGTTTCTCCGCGGCACATCGGCTTTGGCCGCTTTGGTATTGTTGTCAAGCTTCGGGTTTCTGACCTTGGGTGTAGCCGTTGCGGTGCGACAACTGCACCATCGAACATTGAGTTCGATTTTGGGTTCGCGCGCCCTTGCGGTGCGCCAGTTTTGGCGCGTGTTGGTGGCGTTGATAGTGGTGGGTCTCGTGATGGCAGTGTTGCCGCCTTATGGCGTAGGCGAGCCGCTGGCCCAGAATCTTGCACTGACTCACTGGTTGATCTTGCTGCCTTTGTCCTTGACCGCTGTGCTGATTCAGACCAGCGCCGAAGAAGTTCTCTTTCGTGGCTATATACAGCAATCGCTGGCTGCAAGGTTCCGGTCGCCGGTAATTTGGATGGGCCTGCCATCGGTTCTGTTCGCAGCAGGGCATTACGCACCGGGGATAACCGGGGAAAACGCGATGCTTGTGGCGATCTGGTCCTGCGTCTTCGGTCTTTTGGCCTCGGACCTGACTGCACGCTCGGGAACACTGGGGCCTGCTATCGCCTTGCATTTCTTTAATAATACCATTGCACTATTGTTCATCTCGCTGCCCGACCACCTCAGCGGGTTGGCCTTGTACCTGCTACCTTATGACATGTCTGAAACCGATATGTTGCGGCAGTGGTTGCTTGTGGATTTCGTGGTGATGATTGTTTGCTGGCTCACTGCGCGACTTGCGCTCAGGCGCTGATTGCATTTCCTTCCGTAGCGTCTTATTTGACGTCAACGCCGCATAATAAGGTTCCAACATGAACTGGATCACAAACTACGTCCGCCCTCGGATCAACTCGATCTTCTCGCGACGGGAAGTACCCGAAAATCTTTGGCACAAGTGCGACGAGTGCGGCACGATGCTGTTCCACCGTGAGCTGGCGGAAAATCAGAACGTCTGCACCCAATGCGGTCACCACATGGCGATCACACCCCGCGAGCGGTTCAACCACCTGTTCGACGGCGGTATCTTTTCAGAGGTTGAGGTGCCCGCGCCCAAGGACGACCCGCTACAATTCCGGGATCAGAAAAAATACCCTGACCGCATGAAGGCGGCGCAGAAAAAAACCGGCGAGAAAGAGGCAATGTTGGTCGCCAAAGGTGAGATCGGGCGAACGCCCATTGTGGCCGCCGCGCAGGATTTCTCGTTCATGGGCGGATCGATGGGCATGTATGTTGGCAACGCCATCATCGCTGCCGCGCAAGAGGCGGTAAAGCTGAAACGTCCTTTGATCTTGTTCTCAGCCGCGGGTGGCGCGCGGATGCAAGAGGGCATCCTCAGCCTGATGCAAATGCCGCGTACCACGGTTGCCGTTGAAATGCTGAAAGAGGCGAACCTGCCCTATATCGTCGTGCTGACTCACCCGACCACCGGGGGCGTGACCGCGTCTTATGCTATGCTTGGTGATGTGCATATTTCCGAACCCAACGCGCTGATCTGCTTTGCCGGTCCACGCGTGATCGAACAGACTATCCGCGAAAAACTGCCCGAAGGGTTCCAGCGTGCAGAATACCTGCTGGATCACGGGATGCTGGACCGCGTAACCAAGCGGACCGAGATGCGCGACGAACTGATCACCATCACCCGGATGCTTATGAACCAGCCTCCTGCGGTGAAAGGCGACTTACCCGCGCCAGAGTCGGAGGAGACCGTAAAGGAAGCCCCTGCTGAGGAGAAGGCTGAGAAATGACCTCTCAGTCATCCGACCTCATCCTTGACCGGATGATGGCGCTGCACCCCAAGATCATTGACCTGACCTTGGACAGGGTCTGGCGTTTGCTTGAAGCGCTGGACAATCCGCAGCTTAAATTACCGCCGGTCATCCATATCGCAGGGACCAACGGAAAAGGCTCTACCCAAGCGATGATCCGGGCCGGTCTGGAAGGGGCCGGACTATCGACGCACGCCTATACATCGCCCCACCTAGCGCGGTTTCACGAGCGCATCCGTTTGGCGGGCGAGCTGATATCGGAGCCTGCTCTAACTGCAGTTTTGGATGAATGTTACGCCGCCAACGGGGGCGAGAACATCACCTATTTCGAAATCACGACCTGCGCGGCGCTGTTGGCGTTTGCGCGCACGCAGGCGCATTATACCCTGCTTGAGGTCGGTCTGGGCGGCCGGTTGGACGCCACCAATGTCGTCCATGAACCAGCTGTTACGGTGATCACCCCGGTCTCAATCGATCATGAACAGTTTCTGGGGAATTCGCTGGGTAAGATCGCCGCTGAAAAAGCAGGCATCATCAAACCGGGCGTGCCCTGTATTGTCGGCCCGCAACAGGACGAGGCGCTGGAAGTCATCGAATACACCGCCGCGCGTCTGGGGGCACCGCTGCTGATCCACGGCCAGCACTGGCATGTGACTGAAGAAAACGGGCGCCTGGTTTATCAGGACGAAACCGGTCTGCGGGATTTGCCGATGCCGAACCTGCTGGGCGCGCATCAGCTGCAAAACGCGGGGGCCGCACTGGCGGTCTTGCGCTACCTGAATCTGGGTGATGACGCCTATGAGGCCGCCGTGACCAAAGCCGAATGGCCCGCCCGGATGCAGCGTCTGAAAACCGGCCCTCTGGTTGATCAGGCTCCTCAGGCCGAACTCTGGCTGGATGGCGGCCACAACGTAGCTGCCGGGGTAGCCCTGGCGGACGTTCTGTCCAAACTACCCGTACGCCCAACGCATATGATCTGCGGCATGTTGAACACCAAGGACGTGACCGGCTACCTTGCTCCGCTGGCAGGGCAGGCGCAAAGCCTGACCGCCGTTTCAATCCCCGGCGAAGCCGCCACGCTCAGCGCCGAAGACACCGCCTCTGCCGCGACGCAGGTTGGCTTGCCTGCCTCGACGGCCGATAGCGTTTCCAGTGCGCTGCGAACCATCACCGACGAGGACCCGCAGGCCCGCGTTCTGATTTGCGGCTCACTTTATCTGGCCGGCAACATCCTGCGTGAAAACGGCTGAGGACTGCCGCACTGTACCGTTTCGCCCACCAAGTCGGGCAGCGGGCACGCTCGCGATATGGGCGTCTAAGCTTATCACGAACGGTTTCGCCGAAAAAACTATGTTGCTACTCGGCGCTGTACCAGATCGGTGAGGTGTAGGCACGGTCCTGGACTTCGGCCGGGACGGCCTCTGGCAGCGGGATATCATAGAAAGCTGCGTCTATTGTCGTCCAACGTGGCTTTGGAATCTCAATAACCCTCACATAGTAAAACGCGTTGTTATTGGGGTCGAAATCTGGATCTTGCCAATAAGCGGCGAGTTCAAGAGAACCAATTGAGTTGTTGTACGTCGCGTTTTCAACATCAACCGTTGAGCCCACCGGTTCCCGCGCGCGACCATCTTCTCCGATCTCTCGGCCATCGGAAACGGCCACGTCAAAAATCCGTTCATGGGTGTCGCCACTCTCGTCGATCCAGCCTTTGATGATTTGGACACGGTCGAGGTTTGCACCATCCGGATCGCGAAGCGCGCGGATCAAAAAGCTGGGAGAAACTCCATCAGGCGCGTTCTTCAAATCTCCGCCCATTGGCACGCCGTTTTGATACCCGTTGGAAACAAAGTCCGACGCGTACAGATCATCAGAATCGAAACCCCAGCCGCCAAAGACGCGGACCCGCATTCTCGGCCCGGTTGTGGCGTACGCTTCCTTGCGCTTGATAGCCCCGTGGACTTCCTCACGCGTGTTTTCACGTGCCCAGACAGCGGTGAGACCCGCTGCCGACTCTTGCGCCGTAATGATACGCAATGCCGGGTCTTCGGCAGGAATTACATCGAAGTTGTGGCGATTTGCCGAAGGCTCAGTGTGTTGGTATTTGCCGAAATAGTTGTCTTCCCGCGTAGTCGGGAGGGCGGTGTGCGTGTCGGTTGTACCGTAGAAGCCGAACTTGAAGGGGTTTATGCCCGTCTCTCGCTGGACCTCAAGGCCAACCTTCAAAGCAGAACGTCCATATTCGTAACGTAGCATTTCAGGGGTCTTTGCGACGGTCCCCGAGATGTTTGCAACGTCCCAGGTTTCGAAATCCGCAAACTCGTCATCCGGCGACAAGTAAGGGTGCGTTTCCTCATCTCCCTTGATCTGGGTCACCTCGTGCATGGGCTCCCAGCGAATACGTTTGGCCGCGTATTCTGCGTCCATCGGTGTGCCGTCAAACTTGGTGGGCGCGAACATTATTCCGTTGGATATATTGCCGTTATGCGGAACGGAAACGGCGCTTCCGCCCGTCTCTTCTTCGTAGGTCGCCAGGTAATCCCACAATGGCTCGGGGTCTTCGCTTTCGAAAAAGGTAAATGGGCGGGTGCGACTGGTCTTATCGGCGCCGTCCCCGAAGATCACTACACGGTGAAGGTTGTCGCCACGTGGTGTCGATGTCCACTCGTATCCCGCCAACGATGTGAACACACCGGGTTCGTAGTAATCGTCGACTGTCTCCACGATCTGCTGCCAGAGGTCCCCGTCCAAATCCAAGCCAGCTGTCGGGTCGCGTCCTTCGATTGATGCGATCTCGATGATGTCGGCGAACGCCTCCATGCGACCTTCCTGCCCGGCATTGAACCGTTCATAGGTCAAGCGGCCCCAGTCGTCGGCCAATAGCCGGGGGTCTGCTGCGCGAACAGCGGTTGCAAGCCCCAACATTTCTGCGTGTTCGGTAATAGCGAGGAAATCGAGGGGCCTGATGAGCTGAACAGGCTGCCCGGTATTTGAAGTTACCCTATCCCCTCGGGCCACGCGAAAGGCGTCATGAATGCTCAACGAGGTTCCCACTAGTCCTGCGTCGAAAGAGATTTCTGTGTGGAAGTGAAGATCGCCGAACAGAACTTGATCGGGATAAGACCGGTCAACAAACGGCGAGTAGGTTTGTGAAGGGACAGCATCATCCGGAGGAACTTCACCTTCGAAGCCGAGTGCTTGAGTCCCCAGTGAAAGCGCAAAGACAGTTGACGTATGCAACAAAAAATTGGGTTCAAAATGAGTTCTCATAACTGACCCCCTAGGCAGCAAATCTGAACCCGCAGTGTAGGAAAAAACATGCAAAAAATCAAATATAAGGGTGGGTAAGGTGCACTGTCCGAAACCTGCACTTGTGAACTTGATTAGGGGACTTGCATAGAGGTGGGCGCGGCTGCGCTATGCCAAATCTCGGGGCCAGAGGCTTTCCTCCAGTTCGGGAAACCAAATCCCGACCGTTAATCTTCCAAGAAACCGTGGGCTCCAAATTCACCGGAAGCGCTTGGTAAACACGCATCTTTTTATGTGAATGAAATTGAGTGTTACAGTGTGTCAACAACTCGGCACCTACCTCGTTCAGCTAAGGTGCTGCAAGAATCTTGGGGGAACGTGAAGTGATTGAATTTTACAAATCCATCTGGAGAACAACCGGGCGACGTCAGGTGGTCAACATCTTGCTGTCGCTGATCATTGCCGCCCTCGCGGCGTTTCCTCTGAATTATCAGAAAGAAATCGTAAACGGACTGACGGAAAAGAACATAAACCCCGAAGGCTTGTTGTGGCTCGGCGCTGCTATGGGTGCAGTGATAACCCTCAGCCTCGCGCTGAAATGGGTGCTGGGGTATCTTTCGAGCGTTCTGGGTGAGGACATGATCCGCAAACTGCGCAAGCGAATTTGCAATCTGTCGCGCGAAAACCCCGCGGGTTCCGAGAAAGTTGCCTATGGTGCAAAGGCCACAATGGTGTCAGCCGAAGCCGAACAAGTAGGAAAATTCTCTGGTAGCGCTCTGTCTGAACCTATCGTACAGGCCGGAACCCTTGTTGTGATCGTCGGATACATTGCGGCCAACCAGCCCTCTCTGGGGCTGATCGCAATCTGCATGATTATTCCACAGGTATTTATCGTTCTATTCGTTCAGACGCGCGTGAACCTGCTTGTCTCAGATCGGGTTCACACATTGCGCAAGGCCACAAACTGGCTTGTTGATGCCGATCGATTGGCCGCGGAAATCACGCCTAAATTCGACGAAATCTACGAGGCGCGTTCCCGGATATTTGTGTGGAAACTATCATCGAAATTTGTTCTCAGCATAATTAACGGAGCTGGCACTGTAGGAGTTCTCGTTGTTGGTGGCTGGCAGGTTCTGGAAGGTAATACAGATGTTGGCACGGTCGTGGCCGCGACCGTCGGCTTGACCCGCCTGCAAGGACCAACGCGACAACTGATCGCTTTTTACAGGCAGGTCAGCGCAACGGCGGTGAAATTTGATCTGTTGCGTGATGCGGGCGTAGATATGGCTGAAGTGTCCAGCTGAACTTTACACCGTCGGGTCGCTGGCCTGTTGTTTTGAGGGCGTGATAGCACAGGCGAACGCCGCCGATTTTGTCTTTGCGTTGATCGCCGTCGCTAGCATGCCAATGGCAAGCAATCGGGGTTAGCCACTCGGGCTTTGGTCGTTATTCGCCCTTTCTGAACCTACCGGCAAACCTTCACGCAGCGCGGTTGCGCCCGCCAGGGATCATCGTAGACATATGTAAAGCGCAAGCCGACAACACCACATATTCTTTGCGGTGATTGCGGATACGCTGCCTGCATTCCTTGAAGCGACGACCGAAGACAAAGCTTTCGGATGCACAGTCTAAGTGTTCTGCGAAGCCACTGTCAGAGTTGCTTCACGGTTTTCTATCTATAAGCCAGTATGTTAGGCCCAGGGCAAGGCCGATCGCTGCGTAACCAAGAAAGTACTGAGGCTCCAAACTTTTATCGTCGAGTGTGATGATTTTTCGAGCTACCGCCATCAGGGCGGTTGCGACAACAAGCTTGATGTGGATGACGTCGGCAGTCAGATAGAGAGTTATGTTTGTATAGATTTCTATCGCAATAAGAACGACCAACACAGCACTGAAAACCGCGAGAAGGTCACTGACTTCTAAAATATAAACAGGCGGTTCCAGAAACTTCTGATATGTTGTGAAACCGGCATCAATAACTGCCAGGATAATGATACCAAGCATGAGCACCGATAATGCTCTGACACCGTGTCGGATCATTCGGTTACACCATCGAACGATGGCGTCTTCGTGATCGGGGTCTAGTTCCACATGTGCTGGGATTGGTTTGTTTTCTTCGCCACTCACTGTCATCTCCAATTTCGAACGAATTCGCCAGCGTGAGAGGTTTTATCGAGGTGCGCCGCTCACTAAGGCTTTAACCGAGTTCTCCCATAAAATGCATGTCACTTTCTAGGCTGATCTTTGAGTTGCCAAGGCGCTCAGATGAGTTTTGCATGTTCGATTTCTCAATCGAAGCAAACACCTAAACTGTGGAATAAGCCATCGAAGAACCTGGGTTCATAGGCCGAAATTCATAGTCGTCACCGCGATTGGATAGATTTTTTCAGAGCTATCACTGCCAATCACTGACAAATTTCGGACAAGGGCACGTAAGACTGGCCCGACAGAACCTGCCGTTCAAATTGTCCAGAGCGTTTGAAGGGCCGCTTTACTCGAGAATGTTTTTGTAGATTACACCATCCTTCATGATAACCGAAAAATTGGCCGCTGGATCAACCATCAAAGTGATGTCCTCCACCGGGTTGCCATCGACCAGAATAAGATCGGCATAAGCCCCGGGCTCGACAACTCCAAGCGCCCCTTCCTGGTATGGGTTTCGCGGCCCAGATAAGGCAAGGAGTTGAGCGGTATTGTATGTGGCTTGTTGCAAAACTTCCGCTCCCGACCACCACCGTCCGCGCCGTTCAAACTCCAGATTCTGCATGGCAAGAAGTTCCGGTGAACCAAAAAGGTCGACCCCGAAGGCAATCGGCAGGTCGTACTTTTGGATGAGCGAAACGAAGGTCTCCACATTGTCACGAACCGGTGCGCCCTTGGCGATAGTGTCCGGGTCCCCTCCTGCTAGCATCTCTTCATCTGGTGTGAAGATCAGGAACTGAGGATTGAGAATAGCGCCCGCATCGCGAATTGCTGCTATGGTGGCTTCTTCCGCGATTAGGTTGCCGTGATCAATGCTTTTGACCCCTCCGGCCAGCGCTCGCACAACCGACTCATCAGTATAGGCGTGTACTAAAACATAGGTGTTCCAGTCCTCCGCCGCGTCTACTGCAGCTCGGATTTCCTCAATCGAGTAATGCGTCGTGTCCAGAGGGTCATAGGGGCTGGAGTTGCCGCCACCCAGGCTCAGTTTGATTTGGGTCGCACCCAATCGCAACGCCTCGCGGGTCATAGCTCGAACTTCCGGGACACCATCGGCGATGAAAGACCACTGTGTCTCAAAGAAGCTGCGTTCGCTGCGTTGCCGTGGGTGAGTTTCATTATATAAACGAAAGTCAAAATGCCCGGACGTCTGCCCTATGAAATGTCCGGAACAAAATATACGCGGCCCGGGCACGATGCCCTCATCAATGGCCTGGGCGATTCCGTAGCATGGTCCTCCCGCGTCCCGCAGGGTCGTAAAACCGCGCATTAGCATGGCTTCGGCCTCTCGTGTTGCCAGCGCGCCTACGTAGGTCCAGTGCTGATTGTAAGCCAGCGCAATGGGACTGGCACCCAGCATGATGTGATTGTGCCCATCAATCAGACCGGGCACGAGCATCCGCCCACCGCCATCTATTATAGTTGCGCCGTTGGATGGCAACTCAGTGGTTGAAACCTCGGAGATGAGATTGCCGATGACCAGGACGTTAGCGCCCTCGATCACAGTTGCATTTCGACTGTCAAAGACATCAACGTTTGTAAAAAGGGTCGAAGACTGGACATCTTGCCCAACGGCAGGTGAAAAAGCAGTCACTGCCGCAAGTAGACTCATTACGTGTGTAAGCTTAATCAGCATGTTTGTCCTATTTTCTAGTTCATAGTGCGTAGGATGTTCAGTTGCGTTCCATGATATACAATTTTTCCGATGAGTAATCGAACTTGGTCTGCAGCGCAACTAAAGTGGTCCGCCGCTTTGGTCAGAACTTCAAAACGACCGGCAAATCGAATTGGCCTGTAAAGTGTTTTCCAGGGCAAACAAAAGCGGGTGCTCTACCATTATCAATGGTCTGCCTTGGGCTGAAAGCCGGCCTTCGCTTCAACAAAGCCAACGAAGGCAGGGGCCGCCTCGGTATTTGACACAAGCTGCCATATGAGAGGTTGTGCCACCTAAAAAATGCAATCGGCGGCTTGGCTCAGCCCCTTAATTTCCCCAATCTTTACCCTGCATCTCACGCAGGCGCGAGGCGGTGCGCTCGAATTCAAACGTACCTTCGCCTTCAACATACAGCATTTCCGGTTCCGCTGCGGCAGAGCAGATCAATCGAACCTTTGCTTCATACAAAGCGTCGATCAGTGTCACAAAACGCTTGGCCTCGTTGAAATTGTTGCGCGAAAGAAGGGGAATGTCCTCCAACACCAGAACCTTCAGCGCGTCAGCGATTGCTAGATAATCCGCCGGACCCAACATGCGCCCGCACAAGTCGTAAAACGAGGCCCGGGCCACGCCGTTCCGAAACGCGGGCAGCTCGACCGCTCTGCCTTTAACTTGTAATACCAGCGGTTCTGCTTCGCCCCCCGCGAGGTCCTGCCATACACTGCGAATGCTCTGTCGCGCTTCGGGACCAATCGGGGTGAAATAAACCGCTGCCCCTTCCAGCCGGTTCTGGCGATAATCTGTGGGCGAGACCAGCTCCCACACCTGCAGCTGTTCCTTGATATGCGCAATGAAGGGCAGAAAAAGCTGCCGGTTCAGCCCGTTCTTGTAGAGATCATCGGGATGCCGGTTCGAGGTGGTGACAATAACCACACCGCCGTCATTTAGCAGGTCAAACAACCGCCCCACGATCATCGCATCGGTTATGTCGGTGATCTGCATCTCATCAAAAGCCAGCAGCCTGACCGAATTCACAACGTTCTGGGCGACCGGGGCCAGTGCATCTTCGACCCCATCCTGACGGGCCTTGTGCATGCCCGCGTGGATTTCCTGCATGAAGGCATGAAAGTGCACGCGTCGAGCAGGGATTTCTTGCAGCGTGTCGACGAACATGTCCATCAGCATAGATTTGCCGCGCCCCACGCCGCCCCACAGGTACAAACCTTGGGGTGGAGGAGGCGCTTTGCGGAAAAGCCCGCGTTTGACCGGTGATGCAAGCGCGGACCGGATGCGCTCGAAATGGGGCAGAACGGCCTCTTGCGCATCGTCTCGTGTAAGACTGCCCTCGGCAATACGGGCATTGTATAGCGAAATCAAATCCGTCATACGCCCGAGCCATAGCGCTGGTGTTGCGTGTTGAAAAGTAACCTTTTCAGACCACGCATCAAATTTGCTGATCCGTGACACCAAATCTGCTGATTTGACGCGGGATGCAGATTCGCTACCGTCCACCGAAATAAAACCCCGAGGTTTCCATGTCGCAATCGGCCCGCCTGCTGAATCCGATCCTGATCGTGGGATGTATCGTCATCACGGTCAGCTTTGCCGTGCGTGCGTCGTTCGGTGTGTTTCAAATCCCGATTGCGGACGAGTTCGGCTGGCTGCGCACCGATTTCTCGATGGCGATTGCGATACAAAACCTGGCGTGGGGTGTTGGTCAGCCGATCTTTGGAGCGATTGCTGAAAAGATCGGCGATCGGAAGGCGATCATCCTTGGGGCACTGACCTATGCGGCTGGTATGGTGTTGTCGGCCTGGTCCGTCACGCCATTCGAACATCAGATGTATGCCTGGCTGGTTGGTTTTGGCATCGCCGGAACCGGGTTTGGCGTGGTTCTTGCCGTCGTTGGACGCGCCTCTTCGGATGAAAACCGCTCAATGTCACTGGCTGTGGTGACCGCCGCAGGCAGTTTCGGGCAGATTCTTGGCGCTCCCACTGCCGAATGGCTGCTGACGTTCATGCCCTGGCAGCAGGTTTTTATCATCTTTGCTCTGGCAATACTTGCACTGATCCTGACATTGCCATTCATGCGCGCGCCGCAACCGGCTAGTAAGGCCGTGCTGGAAGAAAGCATGAGCCACATTCTTGGCAAAGCCTTCCGTGATCCATCTTATGCGCTGATCTTCCTTGGGTTTTTTAGCTGCGGTTACCAGCTGGGTTTCATCACCGCCCATTTCCCGGCCTTCGTGACCGAGATGTGCGGCCCGATCCAGCCGGGCGGCGTGTTGCACTCGATCGGCATTCAGACGACCTCTGCGCTTGGTGCGGTGTCTATCTCTCTGATCGGTTTGGCCAATATAGGGGGAACGCTTCTGGCTGGATGGGCGGGGAACCACTTTCCCAAGAAATATCTGCTGGCGACTGTCTACACCGGACGTACTCTGGCGGCCGCAGCGTTTATCATGTTTCCGATCACTCCGGTGTCTGTGATAGTATTCTCGCTCGTAATGGGGTCGCTGTGGCTGGCCACAATACCATTGACGTCGGGGCTGGTCGCACATCTTTACGGCCTACGTTACATGGGCACGCTCTACGGCATCATCTTCTTCAGTCACCAGGTCGGCAGTTTTCTCGGCGTTTGGCTAGGTGGACGCATGTATGACCAATTTGGGGACTACACAATGGTATGGTGGATCGGAGTTGGCATCGGAGCCTTCAGTGCTATCGTCCACCTGCCCATTCGCGAGAACAGGTCAGCAGTCCCAGCCTAAGGCATGAAAAAACGCCTCATTCATAGCGTAATCCGGTAAAGATGATTACCGCAGTTCGGCTTCGGTATTGCCACCATCCACTGTCACGACATGCCCGGTTGTGCGCTCCATCAAAGCCAGCGCAACAAACGCATTTGCGACGTGTTCGGCTTCGACTTCGCGACCCAATAAGTTGCCCGCCATATAGGTCTCCTCGGAAACCCCACGCGCGGCGGCCCTTTCCTGAATGAAATCGTCGGTCAGCAAACCAGATCGAATGCGGTCTGCGTTCACCCCATTCACACGGATGCCATGCTCGGCCAGTTCAAGCGTGAGTTGGCGTAACAGGAACAAAGTGGCGGCTTTGGGAGTGCCATAAGCACCCATATTTCGCCCAGGGTTGATAGCCTGCTTTGAGATGTTGAACAGAATTTGTCCGCCTCGGCCTTGAGTTTGCATCACCTGCGCGGCACGGGTTGCAAAAGCCTTGTGCGCGAAGAAATTCAACTCGAAAGCAGACCGGAATTCGTCCTCTCCAAGCTCCAGCAATGCGCCAGAGGTGGCTGATCCGGCATTGGACACCAGAATATCCAGACCGCCAAACCGATGTATAGCTGCGGCAACCGCAGCATCTGCGGCACCATCCTCGGTCACATCGCACGCAAATGTCGAATGCCACGCCCCAAGGGTCGACTTGGCCTCGACCAAGGCCGCCTCATCCCTGTCCACCAGCATGATGTTTGCCCCGGCATCTGCAAATGCCTTGGCGGTTGCGAGACCAATCGCGCCCGCACCTCCGGTAACCATCGCAATTTTCCCCTGAAGTGGCGGAGGAGAGCTTTTGCCGAGTTTCGCCTGCTCGAGTGACCAGTACTCGCAATCGAAACGATCTTTTTCGCTGGTTGGAAAGAAACCGCCCGCATCTTCGCCAACCGAGCGAACCCGCAGGTTTTGCTCGGCCAGGTCCGCCGCAATTGAGGCCGCTTTGGCATTCGGTCCGATACCGATGATCCCGACACCTTCGATCCAGGCGTGTTTGGGGTCTGGCGGTAACTGTTTCTTGGGCTCATCAGCTTGCGGTGCTTGCCGATCAAAATAGGCGCGATAGGCATCGGCGAATTCCTCGACTTTGGCCCTTAGCTGAGCTCTGCCACCCGAAAGATCCGATGCACGCAGGACAAGCGGGCATCCCTTTGTCCGCAGAACGTGGTCAGGCGAAGCCATGCCACGCTGGGCCAGGGCATCAACGTCTGATCGGTCAAAGAACCGCATGACCTCAGGCCCGTTTCTAAGATCGAAGACTGGCATCGGATCGTCTTGCCCGGCTGCAACGTCGGCGATGGCTCCGCGCAGGATTGGCAATACGTCGAGATTTTCCGCAGGATCACGACGCCCGATCGTCGTGAGGTCTTTCAATCCAAAATAGGCTGCGACCTCGTTAGTATGCGACACGATCCGGTCATAACTTTCCTGCGCCGTCGCGCCGAATGTAAAGTGCCCGTGCTGCAATAGCAGAAGCCCTTCGACATTCGGGTTTTCGTCGAACACCTCGGCCGCCTTTTTGGCCAGCCCGAAGCCTGGCATGATATAGGGCACAATACCCAACCGGTCTCCGAATATCTCGCGGCAGACATCTGCGGCGTTGGGCAGATTGGCCAATACCAGAAAAGGGGTCGCATGCGTGTGATCAACATATTTGTGTGGCAGAAACGCATGCAGGAGCGTTTCAACAGAAGGGTTAGGTGAGCCTGAATCCAACAAGTTGGCGCGCTGCACATTGACCATCTGAAAGTCCGACAATTGTTCCAAAGCGCGCAGTTTCATCAAAGGGTCCAGCCATACGCCCGGTAGGCCCGGCGCCTCGATACTGTCCAGATCCCATCCCGACCCTTTGACATGAAGAACACGCTGTGGATTGCCAAAAAGGTCAGGGCGTTCAAGTTTGACTGACGTGTTGCCGCCCCCATGCATCAAAAGATCGGGGTTCTGACCGATCAGGCGCGACGTATAAACACGTTCACCCAGTTCCTGATCTGCCGGATTAGCTCCGGCATGATCGCGCCATTGCTGCGCTTCATCAGGTTTATACCAGTTTTCAATCATCGTTCATACTCAGCAAGTTAAGCGCGTCCAAGCCCCGCAAGGTCAGTCGCACAATCGTGGAGGGTGTTAAACAAAGTTTTAACCAGCCCGGTCCGGAAACAGTTGGGCCAGGCCTTCGGCAGAGGCTTCGCAAACGCCGCGCTCGGTGATTAATCCCGATACCAGCCGGTTTGGTGTGACATCAAAGGCTGGATTGCCGCCTTCGGTACCATGTGGCGTCACGCGAACCTCTGAGATCTCGTCCTGATCATCGACACCCATGACATGGGTAACCTCTTTTGTATCGCGTTCTTCGATCGGGATTTCCGCCACGCCATCGCGAACCGTCCAGTCGATCGTAGGCGAGGGCAGGGCGACATAAAACGGGACACCGTTATCTTGGGCGGCCAAAGCCTTTAGGTAAGTGCCGATTTTGTTGCAGACGTCACCGTGCGCCGTGGTTCGGTCCGTTCCGGTTATTACCGCGTCAACCAACCCGTGTTGCATGAGGTGCCCCCCCGCATTGTCCACGATGTAACGATGGGGAATACCCTGTTCACCCAACTCCCACGATGTCAGCGCGCCCTGGTTCCGTGGTCTGGTTTCATCCACCCAAATATGGAGAGGAATGCCCGCATCATGCGCGTGATACATGGGGCTTGTTGCAGTGCCCCAATCCACCGTCGCCAACCAGCCTGCATTGCAGTGGGTCAACAGGCGAACCGGCTCGCCCGTTGGCTTTTGTTCGGCTATTTTCCTGATCAGTTCCAGCCCATGGCGGCCAATCGAGGCGTTGATCTCGACATCTTCATCCGCGATCTCTTGCGCAAGCGCCCAAGCACGGTCCGCGCGATCTCTGGCGGCTAGCGGCATCAGTGCCTCACGGCATCTGTCCAATGCCCATCGCAGGTTAATTGCGGTGGGCCGGGTCGCGTGTAAAACCTCATATGCGGCGTCAAACGAGGCTTCGGTGCTGTCACGTGACATCTGTTCGGCAATTCCAAACGCCGCAGTCGCGCCAATCAGGGGCGCTCCTCTGACCCACATGTCCCGTATCGCAGCGGCAAACTCATCCAGCGTTTTCAGTGTCACCACCCGAAAGTCATGTGGCAACCATCGTTGATCGATAATCCGAACCTCACCTGCCGATTTGTCCCACCAGATAGACCTGTAATGAGTGCCTTGTACTTTCATGGTGCAGTCTCCGCTTTCGAAAAGCCTTACTGGATTTCAAACACAGGGTGCGTTCTTACGAGAGACTTGTAAACGGGCGTTTCCGATTTCGCGTCAGTATTTTAGTCCGGCATTGCGTGCGGCTATTCCCGGCTTGCTGCTCGAATTTCCCGTTCCAGAGCGTCCAAAAATCTAGAGCGATCTGCTTTACTGAAAGGACGACCACCACCGCCAGCCCCAAGTGGGTTGGCGGAGCGCAGATCGGCCATCAGGTCGCGCATTGCCAGTTGTTGGCCGATATTGGCGGCCGTGAACGCCTCGCCGTTGGGGCGCAAAACCCGCGCCCCGGCTTCAACGCATTTCGCTGCAAGGGGGATGTCAGAGGTCACCACCACATCCCCTCTGCCACATCGTTCAGCGATCCACTTGTCTGCCTCATCCGCACCTTCCGCGACAATCACGACTTGCACCAATGGGTTCGCCGAGGGCCGCAGCCCACCATTCGAGACCAACGCCATCGGCACTTTGTGCCGTGTCGCCACCCGCTCGGCCTCGGCCTTCACGGGGCAGGCGTCGCCATCTATATAGAGCGTGGTCACGCCTTTTTGGCCGGTTTTTTAGCAGATTCCGCGGGCGATTTGCGAACCTTGAACTCTTCAGGGATCGGCATGCGGTTGAACGCGTCCAGACCGGCGATCTTGTAGGCTTCGGCCAAGGTCGGATAGTTGAACGTATTCTGCACGAAATAATCCACGGTGCCTTTCAGGTTCAGAACCGCCTGCGCGATGTGGATCAACTCGGTCGCGCCTTCGCCTACGATCTGTACGCCCAGCACCCGGCGAGTTTTAAGCGAGAACAGCATCTTCAGCATGCCGTGTTCCAGCCCCATGATGTGCCCGCGTGAGGTTTCGCGGAACCGCGCCACGCCGACCTCGTACGGAATGCCGCGCTCCTGCAATTCCTCTTCGGACATGCCACAAGTAGAAATCTCGGGTACAGAATAGATGCCATAAGGATACCACGGGCTTTCCGCCAGCGTATGCGTATCTAACGCGTGACAGGCAGCGACCCGACCCTGTTGCAACGAGGTCGAAGCCAGCGACGGATGCCCAATCACGTCGCCGGTCGCGTAGATATGCGGCACGGCGGTCTGATAAGATTTGCGATCCACACTAATCCGGTTGCGATGGTCCGTTTTCAGCCCTACCGCATCCAGATTCAATGCCGAAGTGGCCCCCATGCGGCCAGCGGCAAACAGCAGCATCTCGGCCCGGACGTGACGCCCGTTTTCAAGAGTAATTTCGACATGACCGCCCGCGTCTTCGATCTTTTCGACGGCTGACCCCAACCGCAGATCTACGCCGTTTTCGCGGATCTGATGGGTAAAATCATGGATCAGGCGGCTGTCGATGAAGTCCAAAAACGTGTCGCGGGGCTCGATCAGTGTGACCCGCACATCCAGTGCTGAAAACATAGTAGCGTATTCGACACCGATGACGCCCGCGCCGATAACGCAGAGCGATCGGGGAATCTCAGCCATCTCCAGAAACTCATCTCCATCGACGATGGTCTTGCCGTTGAACGGCACGTAATCCGGGCGATAGGTCTTGGTTCCGGTGGCGATCAGGAACTTGGCCGCGGTAAGGCGCGTCTTTTCACCGGCATCGGTGGCCACTTCTACCTCGTGGGGGCCAATGAACTTGGCCAACCCGTTCAGTGTTTCCACGTGGTTGCGGTTGAACTGGTGTTCCAGCACATCGACCTCGTGATCAAGGGTCATGTGTAGACGCGCCTTGAGGTCCTCGGCCCGGATCTGATCCTTGACCCGGTATGAGCGCCCGTAAAAGCTGCGCTCGCGCCAGCCCGACAGGTTCAGTACGGTTTCGCGCAGAGTCTTGGAGGGAATGGTTCCCGTGTGAACAGACACTCCCCCCAGCCGATCCTTGCGGTCGATCACCAGAACCCGACGCTTCAGTTTCCCCGCCTGAATCGCTGCGGCCCGGCCCGAAGGACCAGAGCCGATGATGATCAGGTCATAATCATATTTGCTCATCCCTCAGTCTCCGTACAACGCCTCGGCGTGGAAGGTAATGTGGTCTTCCATGAAGGTGGACACGAAGAAGTAGGAATGATCATAGCCCGGTTGCAGCCGATATGTTGCCTGTTGGCGGCGTTCGGCAATGGCTGTTGCCAGCGCTTCGGGGCGCAGCAGGTCGATGAATTGGTCATTCGCGCCGGTGTCGATCAGAATAGGGCCGTCAAATCCGGTTTTCTTCATCATCAACGATGCGTCGTGTTTGGCCCAGGCGCTTTCTTCATCGCCAAGATAGGCGCTCAGCTGCTTGCGACCCCAATCGGCTCCGGTTGGGTTCGAGATCGGAGCGAAGGCCGAGACCGAGCGGTACCGCCCCGGCAAGTTCATCGCCAGCGTCAGCGCTCCGTGGCCGCCCATCGAATGGCCGGTGATCGCCTGACGGTCCATGTCGATGGCAAAATTTTCGGCCAGCAGGGCGGGCAGTTCTTCGGCCACGTAATCCCACATGTTGAAATGTGGTTCCCAAGGGGTCTGCGTTGCGTTCACATAAAATCCGGCCCCCTGACCCAGATCGTAATCCTCGTGATCAGCCACACCCTCGCCCCGTGGCGAGGTGTCAGGAAACACAACGGCGATGCCTTGTTCAGCAGCCCAGGCTTGCGCGCCAGCCTTTGTCATTGCGTTTTCGTGGGTGCAGGTGAGGCCGGACAGATACCAGAGAATTGGAACCGGGCCGTCCTTGGCTTCGGCGGGCAGAAACAGACCAAAGGTCATATCGCATTGGCAGGCTGAAGAGGCATGGCGGTATACGCCCTGCACGCCACCGAAACAGGCGTTTTCGGAAAGGGTTTCCATCTGGCAGTGTCCTTAACATTAGGTCGCGATATGGCTAACGATCCAAAGACACAACGTAAAGCCCGAGCGCCTGAGGCAAGTGTACTTTTTAGAAGATGAGGCTTAGGGCGTGGCGAGCCAGGCAACCACTAAGGGCAAGGTCAGAATGCTGGCCGCCGTGGACAACAGGATCGCGGCTGATGCGCGATGCGGGGCCACGCCGAAATGAGCCGCAAGCATATAGACGTTGCCGGCAACCGGCAGCGCCGCAGCTGCAATGGCAACCGACGCTGGAAACTCCGCAATTGGGATCACCCACAACAGCGCTATGGCAACGCAGAATGGGTGGATGATCAGCTTGCAAAAAGTCAGCCAAGCGGCGATCTGAACGCGTTCAGCTGATTTCGAGGCTAGCGATGCTCCGATCGCGAACAAAGCGCACGGTGTTGCCGCGCCACCCAAAATGGTCAGAAAGTCATTTAAAACGTCAGGAACCGGCACCTGTAATGCCGACCACACCAACCCCGCTATTATCGAAACAATCATCGGATTTTTCGCGAGCCCCAGCGCGATAAGCCGCAAAGTTCCCGGCGTCAGTTGTCCATCGCGCCCCGCGTGGATCAATATTACGATAAGCGATGAAAACACCACCAGATCGACGGTCAGAACCAGCATCACCGGACCGATGGCCGCCTCTGAGAACAGTAAGGCCAGCATCGGCAGGCCCAGAAATCCGACATTGCCTATGGCAGCGCATTGAGCTTCGACCGCGGCCGTCGGAATGTCGAGCCCGCGCAGCCTCGCCACGAGAGTCGCCAGTAAATAGACCGCCATGGTGCCCAGCAGGTAGCCGATGACCAACCGTCCGTTGAAAATCTCGGCAAAGGGCAGGGTGGCGGCAAAGCGGAACAACATTGCCGACAATGCAAAATAGAACACAAATTTGGTCAGATAGGCCGTCGCTGCTGCGGTGAAAAACCTGCTGCGCCCGGCCCAATACCCAAGGCCGATGATCGCGAAAAAAGGAAGCGTGCGCAGAAAGATATCGACCATGGCCAGAGTGTTAGCATTGTTTGGCCAACCAGCAAGCCCCGAGCGGCCGCGAACGTAAGCAGCGGGTCTCTGACAGATAAAAGAGCGAAGTTCACGTTCTGCTACGCAAGGGAGTTTCGCGAATCGTTGTATCTGAACTAAACGGTTTATAGTTTCAGGGGATCAGCTAACCAAGGAGAGCCCATGACCGAGACAGCCGCCATCCTGCGTACGGGCCGCAAATTCGATCAGGTATTAAGCGGTGCCCGAGAGGTGTTCATGGCGGATGGGTTCGAAGGCGCAAGCGTTGACGACATCGCGCGGGCTGCGGGGGTATCTAAAGCGACGCTCTACAGTTATTTTCCTGACAAACGGCTGTTGTTCATGGAAGTTGCGCAGACCGAATGCAAACGCATGGCGGAAAGCGTCCTGGCGATGATCGACGATTCCAAGCCAGTGCGCGAGGTTCTGACAATCACGGCAACTCAGCTTACCGCCTTTCTGGTTTCGGAGTTTGCGCAACAGGTTTTTCGGATTTGCGTGGCTGAACGGGATAGATTCCCCGAGCTTGGCAAGGCGTTTTATGAAGCCGGTCCAAAAAACGGCAAGCAGCAGATGGCCGAATATCTGGAAAAGGCTGTCCAAAAAGGTGAATTGGCTATCGAAGATGTTCTGATCGCAGCGGAACAGTTTTCCGAGCTGTGCAAAGTCCGTATCTGGACCCGCGCAGCTTTTGGAATTCAAACCAGCTTCACCAAGTCCGAGATTGATGAAATCGCGCTACAGGCCGTTGATATGTTCATGGCCCGGTACGGGGTTTGATCGCGCCAATGCGCTGCGCGTTGTTTTATGCACACCATAACCAAGGGTCGGCGATAACAGGCTGATCTTTGCAGGCAATGGACCTTTTTTCCCAGTCTAACTGATCATAGCCATCACACCCTTGCCGAAACGCCTCAAAAGGGTGAACGTATCGGTGTGTCCAAGCCGTCTGCTGGTTGTCGGGTATAGGCCGTGTAAGCCAGTTGACAATGGATTTTGTATTTTGGATACATTGGGCCGAGATGTCGCGGTGATACGAGTCGCCTATCAAAGCTCTGGCCATAAAGAGCAATGCGAATGTCTGAAAACACATTTCTGGGAGAAACACATGAAACTGAAATTAATGGCCGCAACTGCCGCCATCGCGTTGTCCGGTGCAGCGGCACAGGCAAATACTCTGGTCTATTGTTCCGAAGGCTCGCCCGAAGGGTTCGACCCGGCGCTGTTCACAGCCGGCACGACCTTTGATGCCTCGTCTCACCCGATTTACAACCGCCTGCTCGAGTTCGAAACCGGCACAACCAATGTAGTTCCCGGACTGGCGGAAAGCGTCGAAGCCAGCGATGACGGTCTGGAATACACTTTCAAGCTGCGTCAGGGCGTCAAATTCCACTCGAACGACGAATTTACTCCGACCCGCGATTTCAATGCGGATGATGTGATCTTTTCGTTCATGCGTCAGAAGGACGAAAACCACCCGTACAATCAGGTATCCGGCGGCACCTGGGAATACTTCCAGGGCATGGGCATGCCTGATCTGGTCGAATCCATCGAAAAGATCGACGACTACACAGTCAAATTCACTCTGACTAAGCCCGAAGCACCGTTTGTTGCCAACATGGCGATGGATTTCGCATCAATCCTGTCGGCTGAATACGCGGACGCGATGATGGAAGCGGGTACGCCTGAAAAGCTGAACACTGCGCCGATCGGCACCGGTCCGTTCTCTTTCGTAAACTACCAAAAGGACGCCGTGATCCGTTACGCCCAGAACGGCGACTATTGGAAGGCGCCGGCAGACGTGGAAAACCTGATCTTTGCGATCACCCCGGATGCATCGGTTCGCTATCAGAAACTTAAGGCTGGCGAGTGCCACATCATGCCTTATCCGAACCCCGCCGACATTCAGGCGATGAAGGATGACGCGGACATCAACATGATGGAGCAGGAAGGCCTGAACGTTGGTTATCTGGCCTATAACACCACCATGGAACCCTTCGACAATCCGAAGGTCCGCAAGGCGCTGAACATGGCGATCGACAAGAACGCCATCATTGATGTGGTGTTCCAGGGCTCGGGCCAGGTTGCCAAGAACCCGATCCCACCAACCATGTGGGGCTACAACGACGCCATTACCGACGACGCATATGATCCCGAAGCGGCCAAGGCGATGCTGGAAGAGGCGGGCGTGTCCGACCTGTCGATGAAAATCTGGGCAATGCCGGTGCAGCGTCCATACAACCCGAATGCCCGTCGTATGGCCGAACTGATCCAAGCGGATTTCGCCAAGGTTGGTGTGGACGTCGAGATCGTCTCGTACGAATGGGGCGAGTATCTGTCGCGGTCGAAAGAACTGAACCGTGACGGCGCGGTGCTGCTGGGTTGGACCGGTGACAATGGTGATCCGGACAACTTCCTGGCGGTTCTGCTGGGTTGTGACGGCCGCGAAGCATCGAACCGCGCCCAGTGGTGCAACGATGAGTTCGAAGCGCTGATCCAGAAGGCCAAACAGACCACCGATCAAGCCGAGCGCGCGAAGTTGTATGAAGAGGCACAGGCCGTCTTCAAAGATCAGGCGCCTTGGGCAACGATTGCACATTCGGTTGTTTACATGCCGATGCGCAATGAGGTGCAGGGGTACAAAGTACACCCGCTGGGTGGCCACATCTTCTACGGTGTAGGCGTCGAATAAAACACCACTTACGAACCGGAGCCACCCCAGCGGTGGCTCCGGTTTCTTTTTTCTGGAGGTCGGCAAGAATGCCGGATTTGTCCGAGTACCGCCAACTGGCAAAGGACATGTCAGTGGATGCCGTGGCGCTGGTGCCCGGCCCAAATTTCACCCGCGCATTGGGTAAACCCTTCATGAGCCACGAGCGGCCCTTTGTGGTCGTAATCCCGGCGACAGGGACCCCGGCCGCGATTGTTCCGAACTTGGAACTGGGCTCTTGGGCGCTGGTCGGGTTTGAAGGCGCCGTGTTCGATTGGCGAGATCAGACAGGCTATGATGATGCCTTTGCTGCGCTTGCCACGCACATGCCATTACAGTCGCTGGCTGTCGAAGGGCAGGTGATGCGGGTTTTTGTGTCCAAGGCCCTTTCCCGGGCAATGCCTGACCTACAGATTGTGGACGGCGAACGGGAAATCTCGGGCTTGCGTGCCGTCAAAACCGAAGAAGACATTGCCGCGCTGCAAGCGGCAATTGATATCTCGGAACGCGCGCTAGAGCGGGTCATCGAAGACGTGCGTGTCGGACAGACCGAAGTGCAAATTGAACAGGCCCTGATACAAGCGCTGTTCGCCGAAGGCGCGGCTTCACTGGCTTTTGCGCCCATTGTCGCGGCTGGCGAAAACTCGGCGCAACCGCATGGCAAGGCGCGGGCGGATTATCGGATCAAATCAGGTGACGCGCTTTTGTTTGACTTTGGGGCCCGCAAACATGGGTTTGCCGCTGATATCACCCGAACCTTCTTTGTTCAGGACGTTTCGGACGAGGGCAGGGCGGTCTATGATACTGTTTTGCGCGCCAATCAGGCGGGATTTGACGCCTGCCGCCCCGGTGTAACTGCGCATGACATCGACGATGCGGTGATCAGCGTGCTTGAGGCGTCGCCCTATGCCGACCGAATACGTACCAAAACCGGTCACGGTCTGGGCCGTGACGTGCACGAGGCTCCGTATATCATGCGCGGAAACGACCAGAAAATTCTGGCAGGTATGGTCTGGACCAACGAACCGGGCCTTTATCAACTGGACAATTTCGGCGTTCGCATCGAAGATGACGTACTGGTGACCGAAAACGGCTGCCGGTCACTGACCAGCTTTCCCAAAGATCTCACAATCATAGGTCGCTGATGTTTGGCTATTTTTTGACCCGCCTTGGCATGTTCATCCCGACCTTTTTGGGTGTGACGCTAATTTCCTTCATGTTCATCCGGGTTCTGCCCGGCGATCCGATCATCGTCATGGCTGGCGAGCGCGGCATGACCGAAGAACGCTATCAGGAGATGGTGGAAAAACTGGGTTTCGACAAACCGGTGCTTCAACAGTATTGGGATTACCTTGTCGGCGTTTTGCATGGTGATCTGGGCGAGAGCTTTGTCACCAAAAAGCCAGTCTGGGATGAGTTTTTTGCCCTTTTCCCAGCGACGTTGGAATTGTCCCTCTGCGCCATGTTCTTTGCTGTGGCGTTGGGTCTGCCTGCGGGTGTGATTGCAGCCGTGAACAGGGGCAAGTTCTTTGACCGCGCGCTGATGTCATCGGCGTTGGTCGGATATTCGATGCCAATCTTCTGGTGGGCGCTGCTGCTGATCATCGTGTTTTCCGGCAATCTGGGCTGGACGCCGGTCTCAGGCCGGATCGATCTGCTCTATTACTTCCCCAGTGTCACGGGTTTTATGTTGATCGACAGTCTGTTGTCAGGACAGGCGGGCGCGTTCCAGTCCGCAGTGCGGCACCTGATCCTGCCGACAATTGTTCTGGGCACCATCCCGCTGGCGGTTATCGCCCGCCAAACACGTTCGGCCATGCTTGAGGTTTTAGGTGAGGATTACATTCGCACTGCACGCGCCAAGGGCCTGGCTCCGACGCGGATCAACGGCCTGCATGCGTTGCGAAACGCGCTGATCCCGGTGATCACGGTGATCGGCCTTTCGGTTGGCACGCTTTTGGCCGGTGCCATTCTGACCGAGACGATTTTTAGCTGGCCGGGTATCGGCAAGTGGATGGTCGACAGCATCTTTCGCCGTGACTATCCGGTGGTGCAGGGCGGCCTGCTGATGATCGCTGTGATCGTGATGTTGGTGAACCTTCTGGTCGATGTCCTCTACGGCATCATCAACCCCAAAATCCGGAGGCGGTGATGGCTGAACTATCCGCAATCCCTACAAAAACTGAAGACCGCCCCAGCGCTTTGCGCGAATTCTGGTACTATTTTAGTGAAAACCGCGGTGCGGTTATGGGCCTTTGGGTTTTTGCCGCTTTCGTTTTGTGCGCAGCCTTTGCACCTTTGTTGGCGCCGTATGATCCGACCGAGCAATTCCGCAATCACATTCTGCAACCCCCCGCGTGGCAAGAGGGCGGCAGTTGGGCGTTTCCGCTGGGCACCGATCCGCTGGGCCGGGATATGCTGTCCCGGCTGATCATGGGGTCGCGGTATTCCTTCTTTGTCGGCATCGTCGTGGTCTGTGTTGCTGTAACGGGCGGCGTGATCATCGGGTTGCTATCCGGGTTTGCACCCAAATGGGTTGATACGCTGATCATGCGGGTTATGGATATTATCCTGTCCTTCCCGTCGCTTCTATTGGCGCTGGTTCTGGTGGCCATCCTTGGCCCGTCATTGACCAACGCAATGATCGCCATCGCCATCGTGTTCCAGCCACATTACGTGCGCCTGACCCGTGCTTCGGTGCTGTCTGAGCGTCAGAAAGACTATGTGACCTCGGCTCGTGTGGCCGGGGCTGGAAAAGCCCGGTTGATGTTCAAGACCGTTCTGCCCAATTGTCTGGCTCCGATCATCGTGCAGGCGGCGCTATCGTTTTCGACCGCAATTCTGGACGCCGCCGCGCTTGGCTTTCTGGGCATGGGGGCGCAGCCGCCCACACCAGAATGGGGCACCATGCTGGCCGAAGCGCGTGAGTTTATCCTGCGCGCCTGGTGGGTCGTGACATTCCCCGGCCTCGCCATCCTCATTACGGTACTCGCCATCAACCTGATGGGCGACGGTCTGCGCGATGCGCTGGATCCGAAACTGAAGCGGAGCTGACGACATGAGCCTGTTGGACATCCGAAACCTCACCGTCGAATTCGCTACTGCCTCGGGGCAGTTCCGCGCCGTGGATGGCGTCGATCTTTCCGTCGACAAGGGCGAGCTTATGGCCATTGTGGGTGAAAGTGGCTCGGGCAAGTCCGTGTCGATGCTGGCGCTGATGGGGCTGTTGCCGTGGACAGCCACGATCACCGCGGATCAGCTGAGTTTCGAGGGCATTGACCTGACCAAAATCTCGGCCCGCGACCGCCGCAAGATCATCGGCAAGGACATCGCCATGATCTTTCAGGAGCCGATGTCGTCACTGAACCCCTGTTTCACTGTTGGTTTCCAGATCAAGGAAGCACTGCGAATCCACCTGGGCCTGAACCGCAAGGAGCGCCACCAACGGGCGATAGAGTTGTTCGATCAGGTTGGCATCCCGGCGCCGGAAAGTCGTCTGAACACCTTTCCGCACCAGATGTCGGGCGGGATGAACCAGCGCGTCATGATCGCGATGGCCATTGCCTGCACCCCCAAGTTACTGATTGCGGATGAGCCGACAACCGCCTTGGATGTGACCATTCAGGCGCAGATTTTGGACCTGCTGGTGCGGCTGCGTGACGAACAGGGGATGGGTCTTGTCCTAATCACCCACGACATGGGTGTGGTTGCGGAAACTGCGGAACGGGTGCAAGTTCAATATGCAGGCCAAAAGGTCGAGGAACAGCCGGTCAAAGACCTGTTCCGAACTCCACGCCACCCGTACACGTCCGCGTTGCTCAGCGCGCTTCCGGAACGGGCGACATCCAAAATGTTGCCCACTATTCCCGGTGTCGTACCAGGGCAGTTCGATCGGCCCAAAGGCTGCCTGTTCAGCCCCAGATGTCAATATGCGGACGACCTTTGCCGTTCTCTGCCACCAACGCCGCATAGCGCCGATTTTGGCAAAGCCCGCTGCCACTACGTTGAAAAGATAACCGCCGGAGAACTGGCATGACCGCCCCAATCGTTCAGGCCAACGCGCTGGCCAGATTCTATTCTGTCAAAGGCGGGTTGCTGTCGAAGCCGGCGACGGTCAAAGCTCTGTCCGGTGTGGATTTTGATCTGCAACCCGGCAAGACCTTGGCCATCGTTGGTGAGTCCGGCTGCGGAAAGTCGACGCTGGCCCGCGTCGTGACCATGATCGAGGAACCGACCTCGGGCAGCCTGACCATTGACGGGGTAGACATCACCCCGTCGAAATGGGCGCAAATGCGCGAGACGGTTCAGATCGTTTTTCAGGACCCTTACGGCTCGCTCAATCCACGCCAGCGGATCGGGCAGATTCTGCAAGAGCCGCTGATCATCAACCGCCCCAAGATGTCGGCAGCTGATCGCGAAGCCCGCGCACGTGAAATGATCGACCTTGTCGGCCTGCGTCCCGAACATTACGACCGCTATCCGCATATGTTTTCGGGGGGGCAACGTCAGCGGATCGCTATCGCCCGCGCGCTGATGTTGAACCCTAAGGTTCTTGTGCTGGACGAGCCGGTCTCGGCGCTGGATGTTTCGATCCAGTCGCAGATTCTAAACCTGCTTGTCGAGCTGCAGGAACGTCTGAACCTGGCCTACCTGTTCATTTCCCACGATTTGTCCGTGGTGAAGCACTTTGCCGATGACGTGATCGTTATGTATCTGGGCCGGGCAGTTGAAAAAGCGCCCAAGGAATTGCTGTTCGACGCACCCAGGCATCCCTATTCCAAAGCACTGTTGTCCACGACACCCCGCGCCGATCCAGAAGCCCGGAAAGAGCGGATCAAGCTGGAAGGCGAATTGCCATCACCGATGAACATTCCCAAAGGCTGCGCCTTTGCACAACGGTGCTGGCTGGCGACCGAGGAGTGCCGGGCCGCGCCTCCGGAATTGACTGGCGACCCCCATCAGGTTGCCTGTCTGCACCCGCTGGATTAACCTGGCCTAGTCCACTTTTCGGGTGGAGATGATCATCTCCAACAGCTGCTGCTTGGTGCGCTGGATATGCTTGGTCAGCAGGTCGCAGGCGTCCTTGGCGCGACCCGCGCGGGCCAGGGACAACAGTTCTCGGTGATCCTTCTTGGCGGGGTCGCGTTGCTCCATCACGCTTAGATGCATGCGGACATAGCGGTCGGATTGCACATTGACGCGCTGTAGAATTTCATTGGTCAATCCGCGGCCAGCCGCGGCGTACAGCGCCATGTGATATGCATTGTTCAGACTGCCCCAACGACCCACATCATAGGCGTCATAGGACTTTTCCATCTCGACCAGAATGCGTTCACATTCGGTATAGTTGGTTGTTGTCATCTGTGGGATCGCACGTTGAAACAGGTCCACTTCCAACAGAACACGTAAGTCAAAAATCTCGCCGATCTCGGACAGGGAATGCGTGGTGACGGCGGCGCCGCGATTGTTGGTCAGTTGCACTAACCCTTCTGCATCCAACCGTTTTAACGCTTCGCGGATCGGCATGCGTGACACGTCATAATCCTCGGCCAAGGCCTCCTGACGGATGGTCTCGCCTTCGGCCATTTCACCACTCAGAATCCGCTCGCGTAGATCGTTGGTGATAACATCCGGCAGGCTTTGTCGGGGGATCGCGCGGGTTCTGGGCATTCAGATGGTCTCGGGTGCTGGAAACTTGTATCCAAAATACAAAATGAGTGGCGGATTTCCAAGCCCTTTACCAGCAATGTTGTCATGAAGATTTTGATCAAGGGCCGTGAATTTACTTCGACCACACTATTGGTTACTTCAATAGTTTTTATGCAATCAATCTATTGGACCGATGAATAAATATTCGGCGGATTGCAGGCAATCATGTGCCTCTGCCACTCTAGTAAGACTACTTATGTGGGCATATTCCAATCCGGTCAGCACTCTACTTGGATCCGGGACCGTTCGCGAATTGCCACGGTTGATCGCTGACCGATCCTATACATTGGTGACCTACCGCTATGCGCGGTCTGAGGCGCTAACAGACAAGCTGGCTGAATAGCCGGACCTGCCTCGCTGATCATCGGTGATGTCGCGCCCAACCCGGATGTACATGCCGCCGCTGGAGGGGGTGTCGATAAAGTAGCTCTGTTTCTTGAGACCAAGTCAGGTGCCGAAACGCTATCATCCATTCCTATAATTGCTTTCCCTACAACGGCGGGTATAGGCAGCGAAGTGACCTGTTGGGCGACGGTCTGGCATGAGGAAAAGGGGCGGAAATACTCTCTGGCACGCCCCAGCCTCTACCCGGAAGCGGCGGTTTTTGATCCCGAGCTCATGGTGAACAAACCCTATGGGCTGACGCTGGCCACAGGGCTCGATACGCTTTCGCATGCACTGGAGAGTATCCGGAACATTAATGCCAATCCGATTTCGCCTGGCACGCAGTAGCTACCGCCAAACAGGTTTTGTACACGCTTCCCGTATTGCTCGGCGATCCGGGTAATCTGGATCTGCGCACCCGGATAGCAGAAGCGGCGCTAAGCGCGGGTTTGGCGTGTTCCAACAAATAGACCGCGATAGCGCATAACCTGTCCTACCCCATCACGCTGAAATGGGGTGTGCAGCACGGTATCGCGTGCCTATTCTCCCTGCCGGTCATCCTGCGGACTGTGGTCGGAATCGGCGGGTTTCGACAGAACGCGCTGCAAGACATATTTGGGCCGGAACTAATGGTGGGCTCGGAAGGTCTGGACAAGTTCCTAACCGACCTACGGGTCGCCACCTGATTTTCCGATTATGGGATATTTGACAGCTAGCGCCTAGACATCATCAATGAGGCCTTCGTCGGAGAGCGAGGCCAGAACTTTGCGGGAACGAAAGAGGCATTTCTGACCACTTTGGATAACACGCGAGCCTCATCTCCGAAAGTGGCTTGAATTCAACCCAACCTGACCTTTGGCACAGACATCATAACCAAGGGCCAAAAGATGACATTGCACGCCCCAATCACTGCAAATGAACGGGTTTACCTGCAACCCAAGGTTCTGCCATTGCGATTTATCTGGACGGGTGTGAGCCGGAGTATCTGGACGTGGCCATCGCCAAGAGGCTGATGCCGAGGTTTAAGCGAATACGGGAAACCGGAACCGACCGTCTGGCCTACTCGGTCATCCCGTCCTTTACCAACCCCAACAACTTGTCGATTGCGACCGATCACCCACCGATTGTGCGCGGAATTTGCGGCAACTACCTGATCGACCCGGACAGTGGTGAAGAAGGGATAGTGATTGACGTTCGCTTCCTGCGCGCGCCAACTTTTTTCTCTCAGTTTTAGGATGCAGGGTACCGCGTTGCCGTGGTCACGGCGAAAGACAAGCTGCGGGCCTTGCTGGGTGCGGGCCTGAAGTTTGACGAAGATCGCGCGGTTGCGTTTTCGTCTGAGCGGTCCGGTGAAACAACCAAAGCCGTACATGGCATCGACAACGCCAGCGAGTGGCTGGGCATGCCGGTCCCCGAGGTTTATTCGGCAGACCTTTCCGAGTTTGTATTCGCCGCCGGTGTCAAACTGCCGAGAGAATTCAAGCCGGATATCATGTATCTGTCGATCACCGACTACATCCAGCACACCTTCGCCCCTGATCAGCAGGGTGCGCTAGACTTTTATGCTATGTTCGAACGGAATCTTGCGCAACTGGATGAAATGGGCGCGGCCATTTTTGTCACGGCAGATCACGGTATGAAACCTAAACACCGTGCCGATGGATCGCCGAACGTGATCTATGTCTAGAATCTAGTGGATGACTGGCTGGGCAAAGGCGCTGCCCGCGTGATCCCGCCGATCACCGACCCCTGCGTGGTACATCACGGGGCGGTCGGTTCGTTTGCCACGGCTTGCCTGCCCGAAGGCGCGAACAAGGCTGACATCATGGCCAAATTGGATGCAATCGGCGACATGATACTTGTGGTCGACATGGAAGGGGCGATCCGGCGCTTTGAGTTGCCCGCCGACCGGATCGGGGACATCGCCATGATCTCGGGTGAGAACATGACCATCGGCACTTCGGCGGACCGGCATGATCTGGTGGCGCTGATAGAACCCCTGCGCAGCCATGGCGGCCTTACCGAACACAGGAAGTGCCCTTTTTCGTCAACCGCGTCGTCGACCTGGGCAATACGTCCGATCTGCGTAACTTTGCCTCCTTTTTCTATGCCACCACAGCGGCGGTGCAGTAACAATGGACGGGATCATGAGCACAACTGAAATTCGCAACGAAGGCATGCGCATTGGGGGCAGGTGGTTTCCACTGAAAAAGCTGTGCCCGTGCATTACCCCTATACCAATGAGGTCGTCGGAACGGTTCCCGCTGACGGCGCTGACGCTGGCAGATATTCTCTACGAAGCCTGGCTGCCGCCCGAGATGTTTCAGGTCGTCACCGGCTGGCGGCATGACATCGGCGATGAGATGATTTCGAACGAAAACATAGACATCATTGCCTTCACCGGCGGTGTTCCTGTGGGTAACTGATGGCCTCGAAGGCCGGGTAAAAGCGTCAAGCGCTGGAATTGGGTGGCAATGACCCCCTGATCATTTTGAATGAACTAAGCGATGACGATCTGGACAAGGCCGCTTCATTGATATCAGTGGCGATAACCCGAGCACCAAACTGGACCTCATCGGCGCTTTTAGAGCAAATGAAGGTTCCGCTATAGGTGTGGTGAAAGGGGTGCAGAATTTGGATGCAAATGGTCTGGTTATCGTCGATGACGACAGCGGAAATACACAGAAAGACGCAATCAACAACGGGTTGAGGGCAGGGCACCATCCAAGATTCTGTCGATATCGGTTATGAAACGGTCAAAGCGACTTTCGTCGCAATGAAAGACGAGGATGCCCCGGCACTGACCGACACCGGGGTCTACAATTTTGACACCGCAAACATAGATGACCCGAAAACCTTCGGCGACCCTTTACGGCTAAAGCACAATCCACTTACGGTTGTCTGGATGGACCAATTCCGGTGGGTCAGTCGCTGTTCCCGGTAGCTGTTTCTCCACCCGGCATGGGTGGTAGAATCGCCCTGCAAAGTCCGGTATTCCCGTTTCGTAATTTTGATGAATTTATGTTATCGTCCGAAAAGCATAATTTTTACCATTGATTGAAGGTAGTTTTTCCATTGCCAGACAAACCTCCCATCGTATTCAAGCTGCGACCCCTGGAAAAAGCGGATATTGAGGTTGTAACGCCTTGGTTTCAGGACATTGACGATCTGGCCCGCTTTGACCGAACGTCCCGGATGCCGTTTAATCTGGCCCAGACAGAAGACGTCTGGCGAGATGCTTTTGAGGCCAATGACAACAAGTGCAAGCACTGGTTCGTCGTCGAATCCGAAGACGGGCAAATTCTAGGGCTATCTGGCCTGGAGGCGATTTCACCGATAAACAGAGACGCGATTATCGCGATGTTCGTTGAGAAGTCAGCCCGACGCCTTGGTCTTGCCATTAGGGCGACCGCTTTGGTTGTCGATTTCGCCTTTCGCCAGCTGGGCCTGAACCGGCTGACATCCTATTACCGTGCCGACAACAACATCAGCCGCGACCTTGTGGCCCGGTTGGGATGTAAGGTCGAAGGAAACATGCGACAGGCCTGGTTCGCTGACGGTGCGTTTTACGACATGGTCGTCGTAGGTGTTCTCAAACAGGACTGGATGGAACTACGACAGGATCTAGCGAACGAGCTCGACCCCGGAACTATTGTTACATTTGGGCCGAATAGTTCCCCTGGCTGGTCTTGGCCACCGCAGGTTGATAAGTGTGACTAATGGGGATGGTTTTGCTTCCTAACTGCAAAAGCAAATTTTGCTGTAAGGTGACATCGGGTTCTTAGATAACCCGCTAGACGAGTAACGAATGTGAGCACCACGAGTTCAAATCTTTCGATAACGCAGAGGCTGGGCGCGGTTTTGTTTGCCGACGTCGTGGGCTATTCGCGTTTGATGAGCGAGAATGAGCTCGACACGTATAACGCACTGAAATCATTGCTATCTCAGCTTGAAGAAACGTGTGCCCGCTTCAATGGTCGGGTTGTCGAGGTTCGGGGTGACGGTATTCTGGCGCTGTTTGAAACCGCCACCAGCGCGGTGGAGTTTGGGGTGGAACTGCACCGTATCGCCAGCCAGCACAATCAGACGCGCAGTGACAACCAGCGAATCAACTTTCGCGCCGGCGTCCATCTGGGTGAAATTCTGATCGACGATCGCGGCATTCACGGCGACAACGTCAATATCGCAGCCCGGCTTCAGGAAATCGCTGAACCTGAAAGGGTTTACGTCAGCTCGGCCGTTTACGACCAGGTCTGCAACCGTCTGAGGTATGGCTATGAGTTTCTTGGGCCAAAGCACCTCAAGAACATTCTTTCCCCCGTGTCGATCTATTGTGTGCGCAGCGAGGTTGCGGGCGCTACTATGGCAGGGACAATGCGCCCGGACTTGCCCGGAGATATATTAGAGCGCCCGGACACACCTTCGGTGGCAGTTCTTCCTTTTAGCAGCCACGGAGGTGACGAGTCGGACAGCTGGATTGCCGAAGGCATGACAGACGACATCATCATGAACCTGTCCAAGTTCCGCAATCTGTTCGTTATCGCCCGGAACTCGTCCTTTTTCTTCAAGACGCAGACTATGCCTCCGAAAGAGGCCGCTCAAAAGCTGAACGTGCGCTATGTTGCTCGCGGCAGTGTGCGCCGGTCGGCAAGCCGTATTCGGATTACGGCGGAACTGATTGATGCAACCACAGAACGCACCATTTGGGGCGAACGGTTTGATCGCAAAATTGATGACATATTCGACATTCTGGACGAAGTGACGGAATGCATTGTGGCCGCAACTGCGGTGATGATCGAGTCACATGAAAAACAACGCATGATTCAAGCCATTCCGGCCGACCTTGAGGCGTATGGCTCGGTTCTTCAGGGCCAGTATCATATCTTCAAATACACACGGAACGATAATCGCAAAGCGCAGAACTTCTACCAAACTGCGCTAGAGCGAGACGAGCGCTATGCCCGTGCGGCGGCGGCGCTGTCGCGCACGTTGAATATCGATTGGCGCTATTCGTGGTCGGAAAACCCCACCGATGCGCTGGATCGGGCCTTGTCCTTTGCGCAACGCGCTATCGATCTGGATCCGACGGATGCGCGTGGATTCGGCGAATTGGGCTATGTGCATTTGTATCGCAAAGAACATGATGCAGCCTTGCAATCCTATAAGCGCGCGCTGGCGTTGAACCCAAATGATGCAGACATGCATTCGGATTTCGCTGACGCGTTGGCCCATTCCGGCGATAACGAAACGGCAATTACGCACCTTCAGCAAGCGATGCGCCTGAACCCCTATTTCCCGGATCAGTATTTGTGGCATCTGGGCGGGGCGTATTTCAATCTCAGGCGCTATGAGGACTCAATTGAGGCCGTCAACAAGATGAACAACCCGACGGAGGGGCAACGTTTGTTGGCGGCAAGCTATGCGCAGCTTGGCCAAACAGACCTTGCCCGTCAAATAGCGGACAAGCATCGGGTCGCACACCCGAACTTTTCTCTGGCACGTTGGGAAACTGTTCAACCGGACAAGCTGGAAGAAGACACACAGCATTTTGTTGAAGGTTTGAAAAAGGCAGGGTTCTGAAAGAAGCAGGCCCTGCTGAGACAGGGCCTGTTGCGAACTTATCCTGGTATAAATCCAGCGTCAGTCTTCTGAGCCCCGCGCACGAGCACCGCTGACTCTGGCTCCGCTGACACGGGCACCACTCACGCGGGCCCCGCTGACGCGGGCACCACTTACGCGTGCGCCACTGACACGGGCACCGCTTACGCCCGGGCCATCGCCCAGACAGACATCCAACAACACTTGTTCGAACTGGCCGGTCATAACGTCCATACGCATGGTTTGATCGGCTTTGTCATACCGCCAGACCCTGATATCGTCGGCCATTTGATAGTCCGCGGCGGCCACACCGCCCAAGCTGGGCTCTTGCGGTGCTCTGGATGCATGGTTGGGTGGTTCATTTGTTTTGGCAACTTCTTCACCTTTGCCATGCACCATAAAAATCACTGGCTCAGGAAGGTCATAGTAGGCGCCCTCAAAGGCGAAGCCGTAAATCTTTGCGAACACCGGTTTTTCGTTACCCGGAACCGCAAATTGTTTGTCCAAATGTTTGTTGTCACCCTTACCGCCTTTTGGAACGCGGGTGTAACTCAAATCCGATAATTCACGTCCGTAAATCAGCACTTCAGAAAAACTGAGCAATGTCTCTGCCATAAACTCATCTCCCAACTGCGGGTCCAGCAGCCTGGCAACCGAACCCCCCTCAATACAACCCGGTTGAATGCCGGGTCAGGAAATCCAAAAAATCATCCCGTTTCTAGATGCCATAAAACCACTTCAAAATAAAGGATTTTACACGTTACCCGGGCACCTGTGTCCGAACTGAATGCGAATGGCTGTCCCCTTCGGGATCGGGCAGGCGCGGCCCTGCGGTCGTTAGGCCAATGTCCCGCATGCGAAAGTTGCCCTCGATTATATTGATAAATGCGCCACCGGTGATTTCCTGGTCCACCGCAAGCAGGGCCTTTTCCACCCCGAAATAGCTCAGCATGTCGGCGTCCAGCATTTCCCACGCATCGGCCAGATAGGTGCCCAGAAAATCACGCGCCTCAAGCAGTGCGATGCGGAAACCTTCGGGGTTTTCAGCATATCGATTGTCGAATATGCGCTGCATCACCTCGCTGTACTCCGGCGAGTCTTCCAGTTTGTCCGACAGGTCCTCTTCCTCTGGTGAGATAAGCCCGTGCACCAGAAGGCGCTCGTGATAGATATCGATAAAAATGTCGAACATAGCACCAGTCAATGGTTCCGACAGGGCGTGTTCACTGGACCATCCAGCAGCGAATTCTGATAGGGTTCGATTGTTTGTCGCAATCCGGATCTGCGCATTTTCCGACAATTCGGCAAACCGGCTGAGGCGGTTGAACGTGTAAAGATTACCGCGAGTGTTCTCGAGCAGATCCTCAACAACCGATCCGAAATGTAACGAGGCAAGCAAGGCCACCAGATCAGCGGCCGATTCATGAAACCCGTAGTATTCGCCCGACGCATCCCCATCCGAGGGTATGCCGATCACGCTGTAGATTATGGCATGTCCGATCTCATGCGCGACCACGTCGAAGTTCAGGCTGTAGGGGCGATATTCATTGCCGTGTTCATGTGTGCCGCCGGTTTCCAGGAACCCCCAGCCGATATGCGCGTTATCAAGGCTGGGCAGCAAGGACAGCTCCAGCCGGTCAAAATCACGAGCAAAATGCCAGGGGATCGGGCGGTCGAAATAGCCCTGCCAGACGTCCATAGTGAAGTGGGCCGAGCCAAACAGATGGGCCGCTTCAAATGCGGGATCGGTCGGGTCGATATGGATGAAATTACCAAACTCGTCCGGAACGGCGGGTGGCTGAACGTAACCGTCCCATGGGGGTAGGTACATTCCCGGCCCGTCTGGCCCCGGCACAATGGCCCCGTACGGGGTGGTTTTTCCGACCGGATTGACGGTGTACATGCGCGGCCCGGATGGACCCGGTCCGATGCTACCTTGTGGTGCAGAAACCTCGACCAATTCAAGTTGTGCATTAGGTTCGAGAAACGGAGATTGCGGATACAGCAGGAAACGGGTGCCCGGTTCCTCTTCTTCGATCTGTTCGGATACATTCATAAAACGCCCTCCCGTACCGCGCCCGAAGAACCTTTCCAGCTAGCTGGAGGGGTCTTCCGGGTCGGCGCCCCTATGGCAAAATAAAAACTCGGCTTCTATCAGTTCATTAAACGCGTCCCGCCCGGTCAGACCAAGCGACACTGCGTAAGAGTCAAGATCATCAGGCACCCCCTGGTCAAGGCGAGTTTCAAAATACCACAACAGCGCCCTAAGACGATCAACTCCGGTCGTGAACTTGGGCATCGCGTGTTTTGCCTTGCTGGATGCTCGGCTTCGCAAGTCCGCGTACAGGTCCAAACGACGCAATTCCGACACCAATTGTGCCTCCAGTCGATCCGCGCGGGCCGTGACGGCCGCATCAACATGAGCGGCGTCCGTTAGCATTGCCTCATAGGTTTCTGCAGTTAGGTCATTCGCGTCGATCCATTCCATCAGTTCCGACCGCAGCGTCAAACCAGAATTGGTCCGGTGATCCTCCATCTGCCTGACCAGTTCGGCTCGCTCAGGGGTTCGCCCCTGCCTCATGGCGTCTTCCTGCGACAACAGGGCGAGAGCGGCGCGATCTCGTATTTCGCTGAACAACGTCGGGTTCAAACGCAATTCATCAACAACGGCGCGATCTGCGGCGGGTTTTTGACCATCGACACGCGCGCATAGGGCTTTCCACATCAACGTGGGTTCGGTGCGCACGGCTTCCAACGGGGGCAGGGGGGCACAACCGAGGTGTTCGGCCATACGTGTCAACATGGCGCGGGCGTCTTCGGCCTTGGCGTCGATGCGCTCATTGGGCAACCATTCCTCAAACTCTGAAATTTCCGGCAACGCCTGCATCGCGCCCACAATATCTGGCCAGACACGCTGACGGTAGTTTATCGCCTTAGCGTGTTGCAGCAGACGAGCGGCTGAATCAGCAGAAAGGACGCCCACTTTCTCGGCTTTGTCCACAGTCGCCCGAACCGACACCATTGGTTCGCTCAGCGGCTGAAACCCCAACTCGGCGGGGCTGTGCAACACTGCGACTTCATCGTCGTCGTGTAGAACGCCGTTTAGGTAGTCTTCGAAGATACGCCCAACACCGATCATGCCAAAATCGGCCAGTTCAGCCGCACGCAGAGCGCCCATACTGGCACTGCCAAACACCGGAATTCCCTGTTCCATCGCCCACAGAATTTCTTTGTGCCAGACCGAGGGTACCCCTTCGAAAAACCCGTCAATAATCCCAATCGCATCGGGTTGGTCACGCGCAACGCGATAGACGTCACCTTGCTGTACGGGTGGCAGGATCGTGGCATTCAGGCAGGCCGAGACTGCATCCGGCGCAAGGGTTGGCCCCACAAAAATCACTGCCGTCATGAGAGCCCTTCCGCAATCGACTGAGCCCGTGGGCCGGGAATAAAATCCGGTTCATCATGTGGCGCCTCAAGCCCGGGAATAACCGCGCGGACCACTGCAATGTCAAACCGGGGACGGGACAGGTCGACTGTTACAACCTGAGGGACGCCCATGGCCGCAAGCCGCTGCATGAGCAAGGACAAATCGTCTTCGAATGACGCGGTCACATATGAAGGGCAATCACCGAACTTCTGATCTGCCGCGGTGCCGTCGATCAGATCACGCACAAAGCGGCCCCTTTCCGACTTGGCCGCATCGGTGAACTCGGCTGGGTCGAGGTCGTCCCGCGCGCCCGAGATATAGGTCAGACGCGTCTGGGCCGCCTCGGTCAGCGCCCGCAACAGAGCAATAGCGCGATCAGGGTGGCACCCGTCCCCGATACCGATATGGCCGGGTTGCCCGCCAGCCTCGCAGATCACGCAGCGAAAACTGGCAATTCCGACATCCGAGGTTGTATTCCACAGCCCGATCTCAAGCCCGGCAGACTCAATCATCTCGATGGCCTGACGGCACCGGGTATCGTCGACGCTATCGGGATCAAGGCGTGGGCTTCCGGGTCGATGATGCCAAAGGGTTGTGGCGTCTCGTTCGATCAGTTCACAGATCGCGTGACAGCTCGCCTCGGACAGGTTGTTGCCCGACGCAAGCCCATTCGTAGTGCGGGGAAAAGCCGCCTGCCCACCCACGGGGGCCGAAGTGTAATCGGTATCGACCATCTCTAACGGAACCCAGCACGCTTGCCCCGCAGCCAGATCGTGCCCCTGGACCCACAGCATATTGGCATGCGGATCAAAGCGCCCGCCGGTTACCTGCGGCAACCGCATGACATCCACAACAGCGGCCTCCTCGGCGAGCTCGGCATATCTGGCCAGCCGCTGCGGCAACTGTACCCGCTCTGAATGCCAGGACTCGATCGCTTCCATCACACCAGACGCCTCTGCCGCTGGCAGTGACAACCCTTTCCCAAGCGATACTGCCACCGAGCGAGAATTGGGGCGTGCCACCATAACCGTCGGTAGTCCGACACGGTCCAGCCCGGTCAGATTGGCAATCCGAGTTATACCCATCTCCTTCAAAAACGGCTTTACGATCTTGAGGGTCTGTTCAGGATCACGCAGTCTGTGCGTATCCAGCACATATTGCTTCTGCGATACATCGGACATAATGCGGGCCTTGCCAATCATTCAAGCAAATGACCGCGACGTGAAAATAAATGCGCCGGGTCAGTCTGTTACAGGGCAGGATGATGGATCAAACCCTTTCGGTCAACCTCGCGACTGAAGGCCGTCTGGGATAAATTTGGCGATCCGCTCAATCACAGCTTGAATTTTGCACGGCTATGGGTGACCTGAAGGCATGAAGGAATTTAATTGCCCAAATTGCGGGTCTTTATGCCCTCTTACGTTGAACTCAGCCAAGGTGGTAGCCTGCGCCTCGTGCGATACCACGCTGTTTCTGAAGGACGATCACGTCACACACGCTGGAAAACAGGGTGTGATGCATGACGCGCCGCTGCTTTTTGGTCTTGGTGACTCCGTTGAATTGCGATCGAGAACCTTCCTAATCGTCGGGCATGCGCGCTTTTCCTATGGCCGAGGGTTCTGGGATGAGTTTTGCGGAGTGTCCCCGCACGGGGCAATCTCATGGATATCTGTCGATGAAGGCGATGTGGTCGAACAAAACCGCATCTCGACTGATCAGATGCCGCAGGTCAAACCCCCGTTCAAACCCGGAGAGACGCTGGACTTTGCCGGCACCACCTATACCGTCACCGAAGTGGAACAAGCCGAATGCATCGCTCTGCGCGGCCAGTTCGACGAAGAGTTGAACGTCGGCGAGACCTATGAGTTCATGAACGCTTCGGCACAAGGAAACGTTCTGTTGTCCGGCGAGTTTTGGGGCGAAAACACGTCCTGGTACGAGGGACGCTGGAACGACCCGTTCAGCGTAAAAGTCCACCAGCCCGCATGACACGAACACCCGAGCTTTCATCGATCAACTGTACGTCCTGCGGCGCCGGGCTTGATGTTCTGGGCGGGGGTCGTGTCGTGGTGCAGATCTGCCCTTATTGCGGGTCCGAGTTAGATGCGCAGGACAACTATAAGGTCTTGCGCACATTCACCGATCAAAAGCGGCCCCAGACGCCTCTGTCGATCGGCATGCGCGGGGTGTTGTATGATGTCGAATTCGTCATCATCGGCTTGATTGAACACACCGAACGATGGGCGGGTCGCAATTTTACCTGGATTGATCATCAACTCTATTCCCCGACCCATGGCTAAGCGTGGCTGACGCTGGAAAACGGTCATCTGGTATTTTCCCGGCGCTACCGCGGCGAGGGCTGGATATCCGAACGCTGGGTCGAAACAGCGGATAATCCGCCTTCTGTCAGGACAAGCAATGGCACGTACCGCTATTACGAGACGACCACCAGCACGATCACCTATGTCGAAGGCGAGTTTACCTGGAGCCCGAAAAAGGGTGAACGAACGGTAACGGTGTCTGCGATGTCCGACACGGCAATGCTCGGGTTTTCACAAACAGGAACCGAGCGCGAGGCTTATCGCTCGATCTATGTAACCTCAAAAGAGGCCGAGGTTGCTTTTGGGGCAAAGCTGGACCTCAGACCCCATCGCGTTCATCCGTTGCAGCCGTTTGTGGCGGGGCGGAATTACAAATTTTTGCAATTCAGCTCTCTGGCGTTTGCCGTCCTGTGTCTGCTCATGGCCGCCATATTCTCTTCGCGGCCAGGTCACGAGGTGCTGCGCAATCAAAAAATCGGCGCGGTTGATTTGCCAGTAGAATTGGCCATCCCGCTGCAGGCCGACAGCAACCTGACGGCGATCTCTCTGCGCGGAGATGTGAACAACAGCTGGGTCTACCTGGATATAGAGCTGACAGACCCCGACGATCAACCAGTGTTCGAGGCCGGGCGTACGATCGAGGTTTATTCCGGCCGCGATTCAGACGGCAGCTGGCGCGAGGGGTCATCGCTGACCCGTATAGTCTTCCGCTCCGAGAGTACCGGATCGTATACGCTGACAATCACAGCCCCCGAACAAGGCCTGTGGCGTGGAAAAGGGGTCGGGGTCGTGCCGGATCAACCCTTCTCGCGCCTGACGGTCGACGTGAAGTCTGGTCTGTCCAGTGGCAAATGGCTGGTTTTTCTGGGCGTCGCATTCGGAGTGTTGTTCGGGATTCAGTTCGGACGTAAAGCACTGCATCAAAAGGCGCGCTGGTCCGGGTCTGACTGGGTAGACGAGGATTAACGTGACAGCCTTCAGAATCGCCTTCCTTCTCATCTCAACGGCCGCCGTAGCTGCCACAGGGTACGTATCTTATCACGGATACGGCTCGGAGAGCGACGATCTGGACAGGTCCGTTCGCGTCGGCAGTGACGGCGGCGGGTATTATCGATCAAATCGCGTAAAATAGCGGGGAACCTATGGACTATCTGGCAGCAATTCAGATCGCGGAAATCATCAGCACCATTTTCTACACTTTCCTCGGCGTTTCGCTGATGTGGATAGTCTGGAAGGTCATCGACTGGTTGACGCCATTTTCGATTGTCCGGGAAATCGAGCATGATCAGAACATCGCACTGGCCATCCTGATCGGGCTGCTCTTTGTATCTGTATCGATCATCATTGCGGCAGTCATCTTGTCATGACCCCATCAAGCGCGGTTGAGGCACGCTCGGCGTGGTTGCTGGCCGCGACATTTCTGGTCGCCATCGCAGGGCTGATCTACGAATTGATCGCGGCGACTCTGTCTAGCTATCTGCTGGGCGACTCGGTGCGCCAGTTTTCGTTGGTCATAGGGATATTTCTGTCGGCCATGGGAGTTGGGGCGTGGATGTCGCGCTTTGTCACACAGGCCTTTTCCGGATTTGTGTGGGCACAAATCCTGCTGGGCATCATTGGCGGCTTCATGGCTCCGGTGCTGTTTCTGAACTACGCGTGGATGGGTCATGTCGCGACCCCGCTCTACGCCGCGCTGATCACCGTCGGTGTGCTGTCCGGGATGGAAATCCCTCTTATTGCCCGGGTTCTGGAACAGATCGGAGCATCGAAGTTTCGCTTTGAAAATGTGTTGAGCGTTGATTATGTGGGCGCTCTTGTGGCCTCGCTAGCCTTTCCTTTGCTGGTGATCCCACATCTGGGGTTGATGTCGGCCAGCCTAGCTTTCGGAGGGTTGAATCTGGCAGTGGCCGGAATGTCGCTGCTGTTGTTTCGGCACTGGGCCACCCGCTTGCAGGTCGTGATCTGGGCACTGGCCTTTGCAGCGACCATGGTGGCGTTGTGGCACTCAGAAAAGCTGGTCTCGGTGACCGAAGCTGAACTGTTCGAGGATGACGTAATCCTCTCGGAGGCGACGCCGTATCAGCAGATCACGGTTACCCGCTATCGCGACCGGGTGCGTCTCTTTCTGGATCATTCGATACAGTTCGACACTCTGGATGAGCACCGCTATCACGAACCGCTGGTGCACCCGGCAATGGCGCTGGCACCTCGGCGCGCCAACATTTTGGTTCTGGGTGGGGGCGACGGCATGGCTGTACGTGAAGTGCTGCGCTATCCCGAGGTCGAAATCGTGATGCTGGTAGATCTTGACCCGCGTGTTACCGAAATTTTCCGCGATCACCCGAACCTTTCGGCGCTGAACGGATACGCTCTATCCGATCCGCGTGTCACCGTAATCAATGATGACGCCTGGAAGTTTCTGGAAGGCGATAACCAGATATATGACCTTGTTATTATCGATCTGCCGGATCCCAAATCCATTGCGCTGTCTCGGCTCTACACCCGGCAGTTTTATGGTCTGGTTGCCGAGCGTCTGAGCGGGCAGGGGCTGTTGGTGACTCAAGCTGGTTCGCCTTTTTTCGCGCGTCAGGCCTATTGGTCAGTGGTCAAAACGTTAGAGAGCAGCCGAAACCCGCAAAATCCGGGGCAGGGGATGCAAACGGTGCCTTATCACAGTTATGTACCCAGCTTTGGGGAATGGGGTTTCGTGCTGGCATCGCCCGAGCCGCTGCAGGGCCGGGCGTTAAGGTTGCCGGAAACACTAAGCTATCTGACGAACGAAGTCTGGCAGGCGGCACAGGTGTTTGGCGCGGACATGGATCGCGTTGCGGCGCGGCCAAATACACTACAAACACATGTATTGGCAGGGTACTACCTAGACGGGTGGGATTATTGGTTCCGTTGACCCCCGGCTGACGCGCGTGACCGCGACCCGATCTGGGCGCAGGTCCTGTTTCAGCGCCGCTGCGGCCTTGTCGGGCCGGGCGCTACCGCACATGAATATGTCGATGGCTGCATAGCCTTTCTCGGGCCATGTGTGGATCGAGATATGCGACTCGGCCAGCAGCAGAACCCCGGTCACCCCGCCGTGGCCGCCGAACTTATGCAGGTTACACATCAGTACAGTTGCCCCGGCGGCCTTGGCGGCGCGTCTCAGGGCGGTTTCGATCCGCGCCGCGTTATCAAGCGCTTCACCGCCAAAATGATCTACAAGTAAATGAGTACCCATTGCAGGGGTGGTGCTGATGTCCATGTTTTGCACTTACCGGCAATCCAAAGGAATGAAAAGTCGCCGGACAGGTGCGCGCAGATGGTCTATTGAAACTCTCGCAGAATTAGTATACCGCCGCATACAAATGGTTGCCGGGGTTGGTCAGACTGCCGCATACCCGGCGCGAAACATCACACAACGCAAACAGCCGGAACAGCCATGAGCCTTTATACAGACTACCTCAGCGAGATCGAGACACGTAAAGAACAGGGCCTGCACCCCAAGCCCATCGATGATGGTGCCCTTGTGAAAGAGATTGTTGCCCAGATCAAGGATTCCGAGAGCGAGCACCGGGCCGAGTCGCTGAACTTTTTCATCTACAACACGCTTCCCGGCACAACCAGCGCTGCGGGTGAAAAGGCCCAGTTCCTGAAAGAAATCATTCTTGGCGAAGCAGAAGTCGAGGAGATCTCAGTTTCCTTCGCGTTTGAATTACTGTCGCACATGAAGGGCGGCCCGTCGGTTGAAGTTCTGCTGGACCTGGCATTGGGTGGAGATGCCGCGATCGCCGAGCAAGCGGCCGAGGTACTGAAGTCCCAGGTGTTCCTGTATGATGCCGATACCGACCGACTAAAGGCGGCCTTTGAGGCCGGCAGCGCAGTTGCGAAAGATATTCTGGAAAGCTACGCCAAGGCCGAGTTCTTCACCAAATTGCCCGAGATCGAAGACGAGATCAAAGTTGTGACCTACGTTGCAGCCGAAGGCGACATTTCGACCGACCTGCTGTCACCGGGCAATCAGGCGCACTCGCGCTCTGACCGGGAACTGCACGGCAAGTGCTTTATCTCGGACAAGGCTCAGCAGGAAATTCAGGAACTGCAAACCCAGCACCCCGACAAGCGCGTGATGCTGATCGCCGAGAAGGGCACTATGGGCGTGGGTTCGTCGCGGATGTCGGGCGTGAACAACGTTGCCCTGTGGACCGGTAAGCAGGCCAGCCCCTATGTGCCTTTCGTCAATATCGCCCCGATCGTTGCAGGTACAAATGGTATTTCGCCGATCTTTCTTACTACCGTCGGAGTGACCGGCGGCATAGGTATCGACCTCAAAAACTGGGTTAAGAAGGTGGATTCCGAAGGCAATCCGATCCTGAACAATGATGACAGCCCAATTCTGGAGCAGAAATACTCGGTCGAAACAGGCACCGTTCTGACCATCAACACCAAGGATAAAACGCTCTGCGATGCCGATGGCAAAAAAGAGCTGGTGGATGTGTCGGCGTCCTTTACTCCGCAAAAGCTGGAATTCATGAAGGCTGGCGGATCTTACGCGATCGTTTTTGGCAAAAAGCTTCAGACATTTGCGGCGCAGACGCTGGGGCAAGACGTGAAGTCCGCATTTGCGCCGTCGAAGGAAATATCGAATGAAGGGCAGGGCCTGACCGCGGTCGAGAAGATCTTTAACCGCAACTCCGTTGGCGTGCCCGAGGGCACGGTGCTTCACGCGGGTTCGGACGCGCGGGTCAAAGTGAACATCGTCGGTTCACAAGACACCACGGGTCTGATGACCTCGCAGGAACTGGAAGCGATGGCCGCCACTGTCATCTCGCCCACCGTGGACGGTGCCTATCAGTCGGGCTGTCACACCGCGTCAGTCTGGGATAAGAAAGCGCAAGCCAACATTCCGAAACTGATGTCATTCATGAACAATTTCGGCCTGATCACCGCGCGTGACCCCAAGGGCGAATACCATGCGATGACCGACGTGATTCACAAGGTACTGAACAACATCACTGTCGATGACCGTGCGATCATCATCGGTGGCGACTCGCATACTCGGATGTCGAAGGGCGTCGCCTTCGGTGCGGACTCGGGCACCGTCGCGCTGGCGTTGGCCACGGGTGAGGCAACCATGCCGATCCCGGAATCTGTCAAGGTGACGTTCAAGGGCAAAATGGCCGAACACATGGATTTCCGTGATGTGGTACACGCAACTCAGGCGCAGATGCTCAAGCAGTTTGGCGACAACGTCTTTCAGGGTCGCGTGATCGAAGTTCACATCGGCACCTTGTTGGCGGACCAGGCGTTCACCTTTACGGATTGGACGGCTGAGATGAAGGCCAAGGCGTCAATCTGCATTTCGCAGGATGAGACCCTTGTGGAATCTTTGGAAATTGCGAAAAGCCGCATTCAGGTGATGATTGACAAAGGCATGGAGAACGAGGCCGGCACATTGCAGGGTCTGCTCGACAGAGCAGAAAAGCGGATCGCCGAAATCCGTTCCGGCGAAGTGCCCGCGCTGACCCCGGACGACAGTGCCAAGTACTTTGCCGAGGTTATCGTTGATCTGGACGAGATCAATGAACCCATGATCGCGGACCCTGACGTCAACAATGCGGATGTGTCCAAACGTTATACCCACGATACGATCCGACCGGTGTCTTACTATGGCGGAGAGAAGAAGGTCGATCTTGGCTTTGTCGGATCGTGCATGGTCCACAAGGGCGATCTGATCATCGTATCCCAAATGCTGAAGAACCTGGAAAAGCAAACGGGAAAGGTCGAGTTCAAGGCACCTCTGGTCGTGGCGGCCCCGACCTACAACATCATCGACGAGCTTAAAGAAGAGGGTGAGTGGAACATTCTCCAGAAGTACTCGGGCTTTGAATTCGACGATCTGTTCCCGAAAACAGCCGCCCGAACCGAGTACGAGAACATCCTGTACCTCGAACGCCCGGGGTGTAACCTGTGCATGGGCAACCAGGAAAAGGCAGCAAAAGGTGATACCGTTCTGGCGACATCAACACGCCTGTTCCAGGGACGTGTTGTTGAGGACTCCGCCGAGAAGAAAGGTGAATCCCTGCTGGCGTCCACACCAGTTGTGGTGCTGTCAGCAATCCTTGGTCGGACGCCAAACATCGAAGAGTACAGAACCGCAGTCGAAGGTATTGACCTGACCAGATTTGCCCCGCCTGCGACGCCGGAAAACACCAAGTCGGCACATTTCTAAAAACTCCCGGGCCGGTTCTCCTATGTAAGGGAACTGGCCCGTACGCAACTTCGATTCCGCGTAACAGTAGTTATGTTAAATTTTGATCACCGCCATCTTGTCCTGCGTCATATCGTGCATCGTGTATTCGATGCCACCTGTGTTGTACCCTGACTGACGTCGTCCGGCGAACGGCATCCAGTCCACCCGAAATGCCGTATGATCATTGACCATTATAGCTGTCGCATCCAGACGGCGGACTGCGTTTATCGCTGTGTCCAGCGCATTGGTGAAAACGGCCGCCTGAAACGCAAACGGAAGACCGTTTGCTGTTTGTATGGCTGCATCAAGATCATCGTATTCGTAAACGCAAATAACCGGGCCGAAAATCTCCATGGTCGATACGCGCGCGTCTGCTGGTGGATTCAGCAAAACCGTGGGCGCATAGGTTGTCTCACCCAATCGCCGACCGCCGGTCAAAACTTCCGCACCACCCTGAACAGCTTCGTCAACCCAGGTTTCAATTCGGTCTACCTCTTTCGGCCTGATCAGAGGCCCGCATTCGACCTGTGGGTCAATGGCGTTGCCCACTTTCAATGAGCCAGCCAGTGCAGCCAGTTTCTCGGCTATGCCTCGCGCTGATGTTCTGGGTGCAAAAACCCGCTGGACCGAAACACAGACCTGACCCGAGTGGTAAAAACCGCCCTTTGCCAGCAAAGGCAACATCGATTCAATATCGGCTGAATCCTCGATAATGACCGGTGCAGCACCACCGTGTTCCAACGCGCAACGTGTGCCCGCCGCAAGTTTGGACCGCAGCATCCAACCAACCCGCGCGGACCCAATGAACGAAAAAAACCCTACGCGAGGGTCGGTGATCATTTTCTCGGCCAATTCGTTGCCACAGGCCACAAAACGACACCAATCCTTGGGCAACCCGGCCTCGTGCAGAATTTCCACGAAGGTCAGGCAAGACAGCGGTGTATCCATCGCGGGTTTGACCAAAACCGGACAGCCCGTTGCCACCGCTGGGGCGACCTGATGCACGATCAAATTTAGGGGGTGGTTGAAAGCGCTGGCTGCAACCACAACCCCAATCGGCTCGCGCTGGGTAAAGGCAATCCGGCCAGCGCCTGCTGCCGTCAGGTCCATCGGTATCTCACGCCCGGCCATTTGGCTAATCCCGTGTATGCACAGGTCAACGCCGTCTATGGCCCGCCGCACCTCGACGCGCGCGTCCATCAGTGGCTTTCCACCTTCATTGGCGATCAGCAAGGCCAGCTCCTCGAACCGGCCTTCCATGATCTTTCCGGTTCGCCTGAGGATTTCGATCCTCTGATAGGCAGGCAACCAGTTGTCGCGCTCACGGTGCAACGCGTGTGATGTCTCCAGCATGCCATCGATTTCAGGCCACGTAGAAAGCCCAACCGACCCAATGGTTTCAAGGCTGAACGGATTCACAACATCCACACGTTCCGTCATATCAGGCACACCTTTTCGGCCAGTTCATCAATCAGGACCCGTTGGTTTTCGCTGTAATCGACGGGCACATCGACAAGGTGCACGCCCCCGGCCTCGAACGCCTTGTCGAACACCGAAACAAGGTCTTCGGTCCGCTCAACACGATGCCCGGTGGCCCCGTAGCTGTTTGCATGTTGCACGAAGTCCGGATTGTTGAATTCTAGCCCCCAGTCCGAGAACCCAGCATGGACCTGCTTCCAGCGGATCATCCCGTAAGAGCTGTCATTCAGAATCGTGACAACCAGATTGAGACCCAGTCGAACAGCGGTCTCCAATTCCTGACTGTTCATCATGAACCCGCCATCCCCGCAGATAGCCATGATGCGGCGTTCGGGGTACATCATGGCTGCCATCATCGCTGACGGCAGCCCTGCCCCCATTGTAGCCAGAGCGTTGTCCAGCAAGACAGTATTGGGCTGATAGGCTTTGTAGTTTCTTGCGTACCAGATTTTGTAGATGCCATTGTCCAAAGCGATGATATCGCAATCTCGCATCACTTTTCGCGTGTCCGCAACAAAGCGCTGCGGGACGATGGGAAACCGCGTGTCATCCGACCCTTCGGAGGTGTGCAGTTCGGTTTCCTGTTTAATGCGCTTATAGTAGCTGCGGTCAAAATCAAGCGGGCCACCCAGAATTTCACCCAGTTTGGTAATGGACCTGGCCAAATCGCCAACAACCTCGACCTGAGGGAAATAGACCTGATCGACCTGCGCCGCCTTGTAGTTGACGTGAATGACCTTGGTGCCGTTCGGCTCCATAAAGAACGGGGGTTTTTCGACAACGTCATGACCCACGTTAATAATCAGGTCTGCGCGATCAATTGCACAGTGCAGGTAATCGCCATCCGACAAAGCCGCCGTTCCCAGAAACAATTCCGAGCGTTCATCGACCACACCCTTACCCATCTGCGTATTAAAGAACGGAATCTGTGTTTTATCGACAAATTCGCTAAGGGCACTGCGCGCGTATTTTCGATTGGCACCGGCCCCAAGCAATAACAAGGGCATCTTGGCCCCCCTTATCAATTCGGCAGCTTCATGCAGGACGGTATCGCCTGCGATTGCATAATGGCGGGGGTGTGGCTGTAACACGACCTCGTCCACTTCTTCCGCCGCAATATCTTCGGGCAGTTCCAGCAATACGGCGCCGGGGCGTTCTTCCTCGGCCATCCGAAATGCTTCGCGAACCAACGCTGGTATGGTGTTGCCATGAACAATCTGCTTGGACATTTTGCAGATCGGTTCAAACAGGTTGACGATATCGACAATCTGGAACTGGCCTTGTTTTGATTTTTTGATCGGTTTCTGACCGGTAATCATGATCAAGGGCATGCCGCCCAGATTCGCGTAAGCCGCCGGAGTGGCAAAGTTGGTGGCACCCGGGCCAAGTGTCGCCATGCAGACGCCTGCTTTGCCGGTCAGCCGGCCGTAAGTTGCGGCCATAAACGCCGCGCCCTGCTCGTGCCGGGTCAGAACCAGTTCGATCGACGAGGTGCGCAGGGATTCAACTACGTCCAGATTTTCTTCACCGGGAACAGCAAAGATATGTTTCACGCCTTCAGCCTCTAGCGCTGATACAAGCAGGTCTGAGGCTTTGGACGGACTTGTTGCCAGAGTGTCAGGGGCTGTCATGTTATCTCCTTAGTTTTCAGGAATGTGTGGGTTCGCTTCAGTAATGGGGTACGCTGTGTTTCTGGTTAGCTCTCTGATACTTTGAAATCGATTTGCCCATATTGCATTTTCGTGGTGCTCGAACGCTGAAAGAACTGCGCCAGAACCCGCCAAGGTTCATCCAACTGCTGCTAAGCCACCAGCGCTGCCGTCAGAGACCCCAGAGTGATATCGCCTTCGACAACAAGGATACCTCCAATCAGATAAAACAGAAACGGTGTGGCCTTGGCTAACATGTTGTTGGTGAACTTCAGCAGGTACTTTGCGCGGTACAAGAGCATCCTGTTGTCGAGAATGTTCTTGCAGTAAATCCTGTAAAATGTTTCCGCATCACTTTCCGCCTTCGTTTTCGCTGTGTGCACCAAAGCTCATGTCCGACACGAACAACGGGATATTCAGGGTCAGAGGTTTCTTGGCGTTCGGCCCGATGACAACTTCGGTGCCAACCGGATCTTCGTTCAGCAGCAGCAGCTTGGCCACCTGAGCCGCGAGAAATTGAATGTCATCCCAATCCGGCAACTGAGTACTGGGAACACCCATGGACTCCACCGCGCCTTGGTGACCCACCCGTTTCAAACCGTGCTTGGCGTAGTTCTGGATCAGTTGGTTGTAAGGCTCTTCCTCGGTTCCGTCCGATGTATCGGCATAGAGCCCAAGGTATTCATCACGATTGAACGGCTGGGGGTTTTCCTGCGCCCAGGCGGCAATCTCGTCCGCGTCGACCAGAATGGCACTGTCTTCCACCCAGCTTTGGAAGTTGTGCAAAGATTCGGAGTTGTTGTATTCGGACACGTCGCTATCGACACGCTAGTCCCAGTAGTGGACGCCACAAATCAGGTTGTCACCCCGAACAAAGCCGTCCGCCATCAGTGCACCACGACGGTGTGCGCAACGTCCGTACATGACCGAGACCTTGTCATTGAAACGAACGACGACAAGATCCACCTCTCCGACCAGTGCATATTCAGGATTGCGGTCTTTCAGGTCGTCGTAGCGGCAAACTTCAACTTTGTTCATTGAGGTTGCCTTCCTTGCTAAGCTGCCGTGCAGGCAACTTTGGCTGAGTGGGTTGATTTAACGAAAACAGTTTTTTCACCGCGGTAAATCCAAGCACATCAAAAGAAACGGGAATGTTACTTATTTTGAGGAACCATTCTGAAACTCACGGCAGGGAACACCCCGGTCTGTTGTGAATTCTGCGGGTTTTGGGCCGTATTCCGTAAGAAACATAAAGTTTGATCCCCAGCCATTGACGATACTGTGAAGCTTCTATGCGTCTTAGATGCATTGCCGTGGGGTCTGGTTACAAAATAAGTTTCGCGATTTTTTCTTCAGAAATCCGCGGGAGGCGGGACCGACAGCCAAATGGATTAGGATGTGACGCACAGGCATGGGGACTATGAAACCCGTGTACTTGTTACCGACAATATTGGTTGGATGCTGGCCGTTGCGTAAAGGATACTCAACGACCGGATGCACGCGGAAGACGCCGTGCAGAACGACTTTCAAAAGATAATTTCCGGCATCGACGGATTTGAAGGCGGGGTTTTTCTGAAAACCTGGATGCATCGGGTCGTCGTCAACGAAGCCTTGATGATATTGCGGCGTTCCAAAACGCGGAACAAGAACCCGATCGACCCGTTGCTTCCTCAACTTGACGATAGCGGTTGTCGCATCGACCAGTCGCTGATCGTGAATGAGACGCCGGATCCTTGCTGAGCGATTCAGAAATGGTTCTGTAAGTGCAGCAAACGATCATGAAACTTCCTGAATAGTACTGTATCGTTTTAATACTTCCTGACATCGAAGGATTATCGACCGCAGAAGTTGGTGACATTTTGAACATTAGTGAATTCAACGTAAAAATCAGGGTACTTCGTGCCAGAGCGGCCTTAAAAAAATTGCTGGAACCGGTTTTGGGTGATTTCAAAGTCAGCTAAGCAACCCATATCCCTCACGCGGCGCATGCACGCGGTGATGTTCAAGGCACCGATGATGATCTCGTGTGAAGAATTCGAAGACTTTATTTTCGAATACCTTGATGGCGGTCTGACACCGCGGCAAAGGTTTGTGTTCGAATTGCCCCTGAAGGTGTGCGCCGAATGCCGCGCCTATCTTAGGGAATACAGGCGCGCCCTAAGTTGCGCGAGTGCCTAGAAGAATATCGATGTGACAGACGTTCCCGAAGATTTGATCACTGGCGTTCTGGAGGCGCGTGAAAAATCGCGCCTCGCACGTGACCAAAGGACAGTTGATCTGCGCAGGGCGGGACGTACACAGTTTGGATATGGAAACCTAAACCGGCCTGAATCTGGCAGTGGAGCTGCTAGAACAAACCCGACGGTTCGTCGTCAGTAGTTGGTATTACGACCCTTGCCGCCATACTTGTCCGTCGATCGCTTCGGGTCGCTTTTCTTCAAATATTTTGGGGCGAATGCGCTGCACTCGCCCCTGTCTTGTTTAATCGGGAGCCAGTTCCGTGATCTCTCGGCGGAATGGCAGGGCATCACCGATGCCAGGCTCGTCCAGTTCACGCGCGTATCTGTGACCCGCATAGGTCGCCCAGGCAATCGGCCCGGCCGCATTGGCGTCGCCGATCAACTTGACGGACTTGATACCGGCATCGGCCCAATCCGCCTCCTTCTCCTTCAGAGCATTGAAAACACCGTCATTACCGATACGTGAGGCCACCATCACAACCGCGTCGGCCTCGATCTTCCAGGTTCTGTCGGTATAGGTGCAGTTCGACACCACGTGATCCGCGTGAATCTCGGTCACACCCTGGTTTAGGACGATCTCAACACCAGCCTCGACAAGACGTGGGTGGATTGCGATCTGTTCCAACGTATTCTGCGTCCAGTCACTGACTAAGGGCGACGGAGTGACCAAAGTAACCTGAGCCCCGTTTTTGGCCAGCAGTTCAGCCAGCACACCGCCCATGTAATAGTGGTCGTCGTCATACACCACGACACGGCCCGACGGGATGGTCCCATCCATCAGATCGTCCGGGGTATAGATTTTGGCCCCATCGGCGATGGGCATCGGCACCACGTGTTGACGCGACACGCCGTCGCGACGCCAAGTGGACCCGGTTGCGATACACACGTTCTCGAACCCGAACTCAAGAATGCTGTCGGCGTCCAATTCGCTTTCGCGATAAATCTCGACGTTTGGGCGCTGGCTCAATTGATAGTCGCGGTAATCTACAACCCGGCCCCAGGCGCTGAGGCCCGGAAGCAAGCGTTCACGCGCCACGCGGCCACCGATCACGTCCTTGGCCTCCGCCACGGCAACGTCGTATCCGCGGCGGCACAGAGCCCACGCAGCCTCAAGACCCGCTGGGCCCGACCCGACAACCAGAACGTTTGAGCTGTCGCCCTTTTCGTTCATCTTCTCGGGGTGCCAACCCTTGCGCCATTCCTCCATGAAGGTTGGGTTTTGGGTGCAACGGCTGATCGACATGGTCATGTCGCCGGTGATGCAGATGTTGCAGCCGATGCATTCGCGGATATCGTCGATGCGGCCTTCCTCGATCTTCTTGGGCAGGAAAGGGTCAGCGATCGACGGGCGGGCGCAACCGATCATGTTCAGCGTGCCGGACTTGATCATTTTAACCATCACATCGGGCGAGGTAAACCTACCAACACCAACGATGGGCTTGTCGGTCAGATCATGAATGCCGCGCACCAGTTCCTCTTGCGCAGCTTCGTCCTTGAAACGCGACGGTCCCGAGCAATCTTCCCACGTGCCCTGCGCCAGATCCCAGATATCCGGGAGGTTGCGGTTCATTTCGACGAATTCACGCACCTCGGCATTCGAAAAGCCCAGATCGCCGATGGTTTCGTCCAGCGACACGCGCAGGGCGATGGCAATTGTGTCACCAACCGCGTCACGCATATCTGCGATCACCTCGTTGGCAAACCGTGACCGGTTTTCCAAGGAACCGCCGTATTCATCGGTCCGCTGGTTGGTTGCACGGCTCAGGAAGTGCTGGAAGATGCCGAAACCATGCGCGCCGTATAGGTTGATCAGGTCAAACCCCGCCTCTTTCGATCGCTTGGCCGCGTTCACGAACCAGCGGCGAAGATCTTTGATGTCGGATTTATCCAGCGCGCGAGCCTGTACCGGGTCATTGGTAAAGGTGCGGATCGGTAGCGCCGTCGGGGCAAGCGGTACCTCTTTGGAATACATATTCGGCCCATTGATACCGGAATAGGCCAATTGGATACCGGCCAGCGCGCCATGGGTCTTCATTTTTTCGGACATCTTGCGCAATTGCGGGATGTCCTTGTCTTCCCACAGACGCAGTTCGATGAATGGTGTGATTTCAGAGGTGTGGTGCATCTCGCACTGTTCGGTGAAAATAACACCCCAGCCCCCTTCGGCCTTGATCCCGCGCATTTCTGCCGCGGCAGAGGGATCCCGATAACCGCCCCCGTTACAGTGCGGCACCTGATAGAACCGGTTCTTTGCTGTATGAGGACCAATTTTGATAGGCTCGAACAGTATATCGTAGCGTGGATCACGCATGCTGGATCTCCCTTGGACATCTGGCGGGGCGGCTCCAATCAGCTTGGATTTGATTTCGGGCCTTGCTGCCTTTGGCGCATTAGACTGGAAACATACCCCCAAATTATGCAATCAATCTTATGTCAGCTCAGGATAAGGGGTATATACCCCCAGAGAGGTACGAATTGACCAAACTCGACCCAGCACCCGACATGTTGGCAGCTGCAATTCTTGCAATCGAAACAGAGACCTTCCCACAAGAACTGGAGCGCTGGCTGCGGAAGTCCTGCCGTTTTGACAACATCACGATCCTGGCCTTCTTCGAGAATCGGGAACCCGAAGTGTTTCTGACCAGTGCGATCGAACGGCGCGTTTTTGAAAGGATGGACAGCCATTATGTGAACGGTGCCTACCTGCTGGATCCTTTGTATGGATTGTTCCGCAAAGGTGCGCGGGACGGTGTTTATCGTCTGACCGAAGTGGCACCCGACCAGTTTCAACGCAACGAATACTACAAATCCTATTATCAACGTACCACGCTGGTCGATGAGTTGGCATTCTTAAGCAACCCAGCCTCGGGCATCGGCATCACCGTCAGTATCGGTCGGGATGCGACAACCAAATCAAAATTCTCATCCCGCGATATCGCTGCGGCCCGCCAAATCGCGCCAGTCGTCAATGCGCTGGCCATTCGGAACTGGCGGACACTTAAATCCGGGCCAGAATCTTCGACCGAAAACGTCGCTGAGCTATTGCGCGACAGAATGTTTGCCGAAAAAGACATCAAACTCAGTGCGCGGCAATCAGAGATAGCCCTTCTCATCCTACAGGGGCATTCCTCGATCTCTATCGGTCTGACGCTGGGGATCAGCCCGCAAACCGTGAAGGTCATTCGCAAGCAGCTATACAGGAAATGCCAGATATCTTCTCAGGGCGAGCTATATTATCTGATCGCGCCTTTCCTGTCTCAGATCCGGTAAGCATGCGGAAAACAAACGGGGTAACTGCCAGATTAGCCAAAGCCTAATTAGGGGTAAGTTAGACAGTAATTTCGCCATTTTTGAAGATGTGGAACTTTGTCCGAGAAACGCACAAGGCGTGCCGGATCGGCGCAACGGCTATTGCCCGGCAGCCTATTCGGGCTGGTCTGACGCCCGTGCTGTCGACGGTCAATAAGACCGGTTCAATACATTACTAAGGGAACCTGACTATGACTTTGGAGAAAACGGACACGCTGGTTGTCGGTGGTGGACAGGCAGGTATCGCGCTCAGCGAGCATCTGGGGAACAATGATGTTCCTCATATCATTCTGGAAAAAAACCGGACGGCCGAAGCCTGGCGGACCGGTCGCTGGGATGCGCTGGTCGCCAATGGACCGGCCTGGCACGACCGTTTCCCAAGCCTGCTGTTCAAGGGAGACGACCCCGATGCCTTCGTTACGAAGGATCGCGTCGCTGAATACCTGGTTGAATACGCTCAGATGGTAAACGCCCCCATTCGCGAAGGTGTCGAAGCGCTCAAGGCCGAGCGCCTGCCCGGTGAAGGCGGCTTCCGTGTCGAAACCTCGGAAGGTGTGATCCAGGCAAAACGCATCGTCGCGGCCACCGGCGCGTTCCAGCACCCTGTCATCCCCCCGATCGTTCCCGATACTGCAGGTGTCGAGCAACTGCACTCGTTCTATTACAAGAACCCCGACCAGCTGCCCGAAGGCGCGGTTATGGTGGTGGGTGCCGGCTCCTCGGGTGCGCAGATCGCGGATGAGCTGAACCGCGCTGGCCGCAAAGTGTTCCTGTCGGTTGGCCCGCATGACCGCCCGCCGCGCCGGTACCGTGGTCGCGATTTTGTTTGGTGGCTGGGTGTACTGGGTCTGTGGGACGTTGCCGCAATGAAACCGGGAACTGAGCACGTGACTATCTCGGTCAGTGGTGCCTATGGCGGCCACACCATGGATTTCCGGCGTCTGGGCAACGAAGGTGTCACACTCGTCGGGCTAACCCGGAAATTCGAGAATGGTGTACTGAGCTTTGCAGACGACCTGCAACGCAACGTGGCCGCAGGCGATGCCAACTATCTTGAGATGCTGGATCTGGCTGACGCTTATGTAGAACGTAACGGCCTGAATCTGCCGAAAGAACCCGAAGCGCGGCAGGCGTATGCCGACCCCGATAGCTTGGTTAACCCGCTGGAATCAATCGACTTTGCCAAAGAAGGCATTAGCACGATTATCTGGGCCACCGGTTTCCGCCAAGACTTCAGCTGGATTAAGGCTGACGCCTTTAACGAAAAAGGCGCACCCATTCACCAGCGCGGCGTATCGGTCGAACCGGATATCTACTTTTTGGGCCTGCCATGGCAATCACGCCGTGGCTCGACCTTCCTGTGGGGTGTCTGGCACGACGCCAAATACATCGCCGACCAGATCGCAATCCAACGTGCATACGCCGAATATGAAGGCGAAGCGGCAATCATTACGTCAGCCGCAGAATAAACAAACAGTATCAGGATACCGAAAATGGCGCATACTCGTATTCGCAAATTCAACACCAAAGACACCTATCCGGAACAGAACCTGGACAACGACCTGTGTCAGGCCGTTGTGACCCATGGGGGCAAAACCGTCTATTTGCGCGGCCAATGCCCGCAGAACCTGGACGATGCAGTCAATATCGAAAGCCACGATCCGGTCGAACAGACCCATAAGGTCATGCAGAACATCAAGCAGCTGATCGAAGAGGCCGGCGGATCGATGGAGCATCTGGTCAAGGTCGTCGTCTACATCACAGACGTGCGCCACCGCGAAGCCGTCTATCGCACCATGGGCGAATACATCAAAGGTGTTCACCCCTGCTCGACCGGGTTGGTGGTTCAGGCGCTGGCACGCCCCGACTGGCTGGTCGAAATCGACGGCACCGCTGTCATTCCCGATTGATCGGCCTTCCCCGATAACCACACTGGCCGGGTCGCGCCCCTCTCCCCTTTTGCGCGGCTCGGTCCTTAGTTTTGTATTTTGCAGGAGGCACGCATGACGTTTTCTCTGGTCGCTCGCTGCCCGGACACCGGCATGTTCGGATTGGCAATCTCTTCGTCTTCACCGGCCGTTGCCGCGCGCTGTTCCTTTGCCCGCGCCGGCGTTGGTGCGGTAGCATCCCAGAATGTGACAGACCCTAGTTTGGGCCCGCTTGCGTTAGACCTGTTGGAACAGGGGCTGTCGGCGCAACAGGCCGTGGATGAGGTGAAGAAGCAAGGAAATTTCATCGAATACCGGCAGGTGCTGGCCGTGGATATCCAAGGGCGAACCGCGATCCATTCGGGCCCGAACTCTCTGGGTATTTGGACGCAGGCGCAGGGTGAAAACGTCGCCTCGGGCGGTAATCTTTTGGACAACGACGGCGTTCCGCAGGCCATCGTTGACGGCTTTCTGGCCGCTTCTGGCCACATCGGGGATCGCCTGATTGCGGCTTTGCGGGCGGCTCTGAAGGCTGGTGGCGAGGCCGGGCCCGTCCATTCCGCCGGCATGAAGATCGTCGACAAAGTCAGCTGGCCTGTCGCCGATCTGCGCTGTGACTGGACCGAGGATTGCCCGATCGAAAATATCGCAACCGCCTGGGACATCTATAAACCGCAACTTGATGCCTACATTCAGCGGGCGCTCGACCCTCGCGAAGCGCCCTCATACGGCGTGCCCGGCGACGAATAATCAGGGAGAAACACCATGTTGGACTACTCACATGAAGACTGGAAAAGCCGTGCCGCCGGGCTGTCATTCCGGGGACAGGCCTTCATCGACGGTAAATTTGTTGACGCTGCGTCGGGCCAGACCTTTGACAGCATCAATCCCGCCACGGGCGCAGTTCTGACATCGGTCGCGGAATGTGACGAAGAAGACGTCAACCGCGCGGTCGCCGCCGCACGTACAGCCTTTGAGGATGGCCGCTGGTCGCGCATGGCGCCGGGTGATCGCAAGGCGGTTATGCTGAAACTGGCCGATCTAATCCGCGACAACCTGGAAGAGATGGCGCTGCTGGACAGTCTCGACATGGGTAAGCTGGTCAAAGACGCCGTGACCATCGACGCCCCTGGCTCGGCGCATTTCTTCCAGTGGTATGCTGAAGCAATAGACAAGGTCTATGACGAGGTCGCCCCCACCGGCCCCGGCGATCTGGCACTGGTCGCACGGGTTCCGCTGGGTGTTGTCGGTGCGGTGACCCCGTGGAACTTCCCGCTGGATATGGCAACCTGGAAAGGTGCGGCGGCGTTGGCGGCTGGCAACTCGGTCGTTCTGAAACCCGCCGAACAATCGCCCCTGTCTGCCCTGCGTCTGGCCGAACTGGCCGCTGAGGCCGGTATTCCCGACGGTGTTTTTAATGTAGTTCCCGGATATGGCGTTACCGCGGGCAAAGCGCTGGGTCTGCACATGGATGTGGATTGCCTGGCCTTCACCGGCTCAACCGGAATCGGCAAAATGTTCATGCGGTATTCCGGACAGTCAAACCTGAAACAGGTCTGGCCCGAAACCGGTGGCAAGAGCCCCAATCTGGTCTTTGCCGATTGCGAGGATTTGGACGCCGCCGCCGACATGGCCGCCTTTGGTATCTTTTTCAATCAGGGCGAGGTCTGCTCGGCCAACTCGCGATTGTATGTTGAACGATCAATCAAGGACGCCTTCGTTGAGAAACTCATTACCCGTGCGCAGGCAACCCAGCCCGGCGATCCGCTGGATCCGGCTTCGAAAATGGGTGCGATCGTTGATGAAAAACAGACGCAGGGCGTCATGCGTTTTGTTGAGGAAGGCAAGAAATCGGCAAATCTGGTTGCAGGCGGCGAGCGCGTGAGCGTCGATGGCAAAGGCTGCTTTGTTCAGCCCACCATCTTTGACGATGTCAGCCACGACAACCCGCTGGCGCGTGACGAAATCTTTGGCCCTGTTCTTTCGGTTATTCCATTCGACAGCGAGGATGAAGCGGTGGCGATGGCCAATGACTCGATCTACGGCCTGGCGGCATCCGTCTGGACCGGCAACCTCAGCCGCGCCTGCCGGGTGGCGGACAGGCTGATGGTCGGAACGGTTTCGGTCAACACGGTAGACGCGCTGTCAGCTCAGACCCCGTTTGGTGGTATGAAACAGTCCGGCTTCGGACGAGATTTGTCTTTGCACTCGCTTGAAAAGTATACTGCTTTGAAAACAACGTGGATTAAGTACCGGTCTTGATTCACATTAACTTAGGGGTACGCCTTTGCCTTTCAGATACACGCTGCGCCAGCTTGAGTATTTTGTCGCTGTGGGAAAGGCAGGCAGTATCTCGGCTGCAAGCGAAGTGCTGAATGTGTCGTCGCCGTCCATTTCGGCGGCTATCAACCAGTTGGAAGCCGAGTTTGGCCTGAACCTGTTTGTCCGCGAACACGCTCGGGGCTTGTCTCTGACCAAGGCCGGTCACAAATTTATGGAGCGGACCGAATTCGTTTTACGAGAGGCTGAACTTTTGGCGACACTTGCCGGAGAGATCACCGGTAAAGTTCAGGGCCTTTTGTCTGTCGGATGCCTAGTCACTTTTGCTCAGATCGTCCTACCCGGCCTTCGCCGTAGTTTCGAGGATCACTATCCAGCCGTCCGGATTGAGCAGCGCGAGCTCAACCAGGCGGATATCTTCAGCCAGTTGCGGCGCGCGGAATTGGATGTTGCGCTGACCTATGACCTCGATATTCCTGCGGACCTCACTTTTCTGCCCTTGCTCGACCTGCCTCCGTACATCGTTTTGCACGCGGGGCATCCTTTGGCGCAACGTGACCAGCTTTCGATGGCCGACTTGAAGGACCTGCCAATGGTTCTGCTGGACCTGCCCTATAGCAGTGAATATTTCCTGTCATTCTTCCGCGAAGCCGGTATCAAACCGAATGTCACTGAACGCACCAAAGACATGTCCGTGATGCGCAGCCTGGTGGCCAACGGGTTCGGGTTTTCGATTGCCAATGTCCGGCCCATTAACAATTTGTCACCGGACGGGAAAAAGCTGATCTTTATACCATTTTCCGATGAAATGAGGCCGATGAGGTTTGGTCTGCTGAAAGCACGGATCGAAAACGAAACCAATACGGTGAGCGCTTTTGTTGAGCATTGCCGGCAATCGGTCGAAGGTGGCAACGTTCCCTTTTTGCAAACCGCGCCCGATAATTGACACACAGAAAAAAGGTTCGCTTTTTCCTAATCAGTGGTTTGAGTAATCGAGATTTAAGTCTGTTCTTCAAGCCTTAAACTGATAGCCGAAAACTGTGTCAAAGCACACAATTCACCAACGAGTGCGAAAACCCCCTGACGATGTATCAGGCAAGTGAACTATTGGATTGGAAGCTGGTCGTATTCTCATGACAACATCATTGGATTTACTCGACAAGCTGATCTCATTTAACACGGTCAGTAAGAATTCGAACCTCGAACTGGCGACCTTTGTCGAGGATTTTCTGAAACAGTGCGGGTTTGCCGTGCATCGCATCACCGACCCATCCGGTGACAAAACAGGGCTGTACGCGGAAAAAGGCCCTGATGGAGACGGGGTCTTGTTATCAGCGCACACCGATGTTGTACCGGTTGAAGGACAGAGTTGGACAAAAGACCCTTTCCAGCTAACCCGCGAAGGCAATCGCCTATACGGGCGTGGCACGACGGACATGAAAGGCTACGTGGCATCTGTTCTGGCGCTGGCCGACCGGGCAGCAACCGCCGATTTGCGCGAACCGCTCAAGATTGCGTTGTCGTATGACGAAGAGGTGGGCTGCGTTGGAATTCAACAAATGCTGGACCGCCTCGCGCCAATGCTGGGCCAGCCCCGCGCCTGTTTCGTGGGTGAGCCAACCGAAATGCAAGTGGCTGTTGGCCACAAAGGCAAAGCGGCGCTCAGGGCTGTCTGTTATGGTCAAAGCGGCCATTCGGCACTGGCCCCAAACTTTGTAAATGCTCTGCATTTGGCGACTGACTTCATGACCGAGTTGCGCAACCTGCAAAAGGCGTTTGCTGAGAATGGCAACACCGATCCCGCCTATTCCGTGCCCTACACAACACTACATGTAGGCATGCTGACAGGCGGCAAAGCGCTCAATATCGTTCCTGATCGGGCCGAGCTTACGTTGGAATACCGACATTTAGCATCGGATCGGGGCAAGGACATTTTGGATCAGATTCAAGCAGCCGCGGACAGGGTGACGACGACCTATCAGCCATTGTTCGAAGAAGCGCGAATTGAAGTTGAACAATACAACGCGTATCCCGGCCTTGACGTCGCCCAGACAGAAGCGGTCATTACGTATGCCCAGAAGCTGGCGCAAAGCAATGCGATCACAAAGGTTGCCTTCGGTACCGAGGCCGGGTTTTTCAGCGAATTAGGTATTCCAACGATCGTTTGCGGCCCCGGCTCGATGGAGGGTCAGGGACACAAACCGGATGAATATCTTGAGATGAGCCAATTGAAAGCCTGTGACGACATGATGGACCGGATTCTAAAGGACCTGAGCCATTGAACATGCTTGCGGACCTGACTCTGGCGGATTGTGTCGGATTGCTGGGTCGGTCATCATCGTGTGTGTCTATTACCTTGCCACCCGCGATATCCTGTCGGCGAACCGGATACCATTCATTGTCTGCAATATCGTCGGCGGGGTGTTGGTAGCTGTCCCACTGATATATCGCCCCAACCAAGGCGCAATTGTTATTGAGGTCATGTTTCTGCTGATGGCAGCATTGACGATCCTGCGCAACTTGCGTGGCGCGGAATAATCCGCGCCGGGCTGTTTCAGGAAACGATCATATAGTGTTTCCGTAGTGTCTGCGTAATTTCCCACGTGCAAGGTGTTCCCTTGGCGATAAAAAAGGTATCGCCTGCAGTAAACTTCTGTTCGGTTCCGTCCGCGCCGGTCAGGGTCAGGGACCCAGAAATGACAGTCATCATTTCATCAACGGGATAGGCCTCGATCTTTTCCAGACACGGTGCACATTCCCACACACCAACAGAAATCTTGCCATCTGCGCTTTCGAAAAAGCTGCTGATGATCTCCGACGTGTCGCCGGTGGTGAAACAGTCTTTTTCGACCGCGGTCGAGGGCACAAAGCCTGTTTCAGGGTGTCCTTCAGGCAAAAGACGAATAGGTGTAAGCATGATTTCGTTTCCTTTCTGCCGGATGTAGCCGTCCGGCCTTTTCCGTCAGGCGCGGTTTTCCGCGACCACACAGACCATATCAAACAACAGAGATGCCCCTGCAATAGCAGCAACTTCGGCATGATCAAAGCGCAGCGATACTTCGACCAGATCTGAACCGCTATACGTGGGCTTATTACCCAATGCGTATTTGCGATTTTCAGTTAAAGCGCGATCCGCTGCGCGGATAAAATGAACCTTTGCCTCTGACAGTGGCAAATCAAAAATCCATAACTTCTGATTAGGACCAGCTTTGCCCGCAGGAATCGCGGATTTAGGTCTAAATGAAACCCGCCCAAGTCATGGGCGGGCAGTTTTTTCACTAAGCTATAGTCAGGCGATCACTTTTTAAGATTGGTCCAGATCTGATCGTAGACCGCCTGAGTTTCCTCATCGCAAACTTCGATAAAGACACCCGGACCCGCATTGTCATGCGGGTTTTTTTCGGGCTGAGTTGCCAGTTCCGGGTCCAGGAAGTCTTCCACACCGGAAACGCCTGCATTGTAGCGCGCGTAGTTAGTAACAGCCGCGATGTTCTCAGGCTCAAGCAAGAAGTCCATGAACTTTAGCGCGCTGTCGCGGTTCGGGGCGTCTTTCAACAGAACCACATTGTCCATCCAAGCAATGTAGCCTTGGGTCGGATAAGAATATTCCACATTGGCCCCTTCTTCGCGTGCCTTGGCAGAGAAGCCATCGTAAATCTGACCCACTGCAGCGTCACCCGATACCAGAACTTCCTTGGCAGTATCCGAGTTGAACGACGCCCAGTGTTGTTTGGCCTCTTGTAGCATGGCGTTCAGTGCTTTCAGTTGCTCGCGATCTGTCGAGCATTGCGGAATGCCCATGTGCAAGGCTGCCATCGCCATCACTTCACCCTGACTGTCCAGCATGTTGATCCGGCCCTGCAATTCGGCAGGCGGGTTAAACAGGATATCGGTGGTGTTGATATCGCCGTCATAGGAATCGCGGTTGACGGCAAAGCTGGTCGAACCCCACTGATACGGGATCGAGGACTGACGACCAGGATCAAAACCAGGATCGGCCCATTCGGGTTCGATGTTTCCTTTGTTCTTCAGCTCGCCATCGGCGATTGTGTCCAGCATCCCTTCGCCAGCCATGATCGCGACCATATAGTCGCCGGGAACAGAAACATCGTAGGTTCCGATACCACCGGCCTTGAGCGAGGCCAGCATGGCTTCGTTCGAGTCATAGGTGTCCATGGTGACATTGATACCGGTTTCTTCTGTGAATTTATCCAGCAGCTCCTGCGGGATATACTCGAACCAGTGGTACAGAACCAGCTCGCCCTCAGCGGCGGCTGCGTTGGCGCCAAGGGCCAGAGCAAGCGCGGCGACACTGCTTTTCAAAAAAGTGTTCATCGTGATCTCCATCTGTTGGTTACTTGGTATTATCTGATTTGCTGACGAAATAACTGATCGTGACCATGATGATGGACACACTCAGCAGCATGGTCGAAATCGCCATGATATTGGGTTTGATGCCTTGCTTGACCGACCCGAAGATCGCAGTCGGCAGTGTTTCGACACCGGCACCTTTCACGAAGTTGGTAATGATGAAGTCATCCAGGCTGACGATGAAGGCCAGCAGGAAGCCAGAGATGATACCGGGCATCATCAGTGGCAGCAGAATCTTGGTGAACGCCTGTCGTTTAGTGGCGTACAGATCCAGTGCCGCCTGCTCATAGCTATCCTCAATCCCCTGCATCCGTGCTGAGATTGGCAGGTACGCAAAGGGGATGCAGAAGGCGATATGCGCCAGCAGGATCGTCAGCAGCCCGCGCTCGAACCCGACCGAGTTGAAGAAGATCAGGGTTGCAACCGCAAGAACGATCTCGGGCACCATCAACGGCAGGCTGATCAGCCCGAAGGACAGGGTGCGAAAGCGGAACTTGCCGCCGCGTACCATACCGGTTGCCGCCAGCGTCGCGATCGAGGTCGCAACCGTGGCCGCAACGATGGCAATGATAAAGCTGTTCTTTGCCGCCGTCTTGAACTTGCCGCTTTCCGGTCCGGTAAAGACATCCGCATACCAGCGCAGCGACAGGCCTTCCCAATTGGTCAAGGATTGCGAGGCGTTGAAGCTGTAGATCGTCACAACAACCAGCGGTGCATAAAGGATAACAAGACACAGCAGGGTAATCCCCTTAAAGCCAGTATAGGACTTGATGTTGAATTGCTTACTCGTCGCCATCATTCAGCCCTCCCCTTTGTTGGCTTTCGCCTGTTGCCGCGCAGAGATTATGAGAATGATCAGCACCATGGTCAGCAGGATCATCGACGCCGCGGCACCAAAGGGCCAGTTGCCGGCGTTGCCTTTGAACTGCTCTTCAATCAGCGAACCGATCATAAAGTTCTTGGCACCACCCAGAAGATCGGGTGCAAGGAACGACCCCATCGACGGCACGAACACCAGAATACAACCCGCGAATACACCCGGTTTGACCGCCGGCAGCAGAACGCGCCGCAAGGTGGTCCACTTTGAGGCATAAAGATCTGCCGCCGCCTCTGAGAGCGCGAAGTTATACCGCTCGACCGCTGCATAGATCGGCAGAACCATGAAGGGCAGGTAGGAATAGAACAGGCCCAGCTGCACCGCGAAGTTGGTGTTGACGATATGCAAGGGACTGTCGATCAGGCCGATGTTCATCAGGAAATCGTTCAGTGGCCCCTGGTCGCGCAGCAGGAACTTCATCGAAACGGTACGGATCAGCAGGTTGACCCAATATGGGATAGTAATCAGAAACACCCAGATCGGGCGCATCTTTTCGGGTTGTGTGGCAATGAAGTAGGCTGTCGGAAACCCTATCACCAGGCTCAGCAGTGTCGCCGCCCCTGCTTGCCAGATCGACCGCCAAAAGATCGTGATATAGGTCCATTCAATTTTCGGAGGATCGTCCCCGAACAGGCCGCGATCGAAGAAGAACTGATCATAGGCCGCCAGGCTGAATTCCCAGATCACGCCGCCGCGGAACTCTTTTGTCAGGAAAGAGTAGATCAACATCATGATGACCGGTGCCAGAACAAGGATACTGAGCGTCACCCATGCGGGCAATAACAGCCATGTGCGGGCCTCTTTATAGGTGTCTGTGGTTGCGCTGCCGCCGCTTGCTGCACCTGCTGCCATCAGTCCACCAGGAGGCGCGCGGCCCCCAGCTCCATATTGACGAACATCTCGGTGCCGGGCTCGAATATCCGCTTGTTACCGCGATCCGAGTTGGATGTGCGCACCACGAAATCCGGGCCATCCTGAAGGTCGACAATCGTGGTGATGTCGGTGCCGACAAAGATGTTCTCTTTTACCCGCCCTTTCAGGCTTTCACCTTCGGCAGGCTGATCCGACATGAACAGACGTTCGGGACGGATCGACAAATGCACTTTGGAACCGACGCCGATGCCTTCGACCTGATTGCAGGTCAGTTCGTGTCCGCCGCCCAGATGGCAAACGGCACGCCCATCATTGACTTCGTCCACCGACACCTCCAGCAGGTTCGTTTCGCCGATGAAATCAGCCACGAACATATTGTGGGGACGTTCATAGATGTCGGTTGGCGAACCCAGTTGTTGCAATTCACCTGCCGACATCACCGCGATCCGGTCGGACATAGTCAGGGCTTCTTCCTGATCGTGCGTCACGAAGATAAAGGTGATCCCTGTCTCGCGCTGGAGGTGCTTGAGCTCCAACTGCATTGCCTTGCGCAACTTCAAATCCAGCGCTGACAGCGGTTCGTCCAGCAACAGAACCTTGGGCTTTGGTGCCAACGCACGGGCCAGAGCCACACGTTGCTGCTGACCGCCGGACAACTGGCTGGGCTTACGCGTCGAGAACTGGCCCAGTTGCACCAATTCCAGCATTTCGCCTGCACGTTTACGGGCATCGGATTTTGAACTTCCCCGCATCTCGAGGCCAAAGGCAACGTTGTCCAAAATCGTCATATGCGGGAACAGCGCATAGTTCTGGAAAACAGTGTTCACCGGTCGCTTGTTGGGCGGGAGGTTCTCAATCTCGTCACCGTAAAGGTATATCGCGCCCTCTGTTACGTTCTCGAACCCAGCGATCATCCGCAGCAGAGTGGTCTTGCCGCAGCCCGACGGGCCTAACAGAGTGAAAAACTCATTATCCATGATTGACAGCGAGATGGTCTTAAGCGCCGTGAAGTCGCCATAGCGTTTAACCGCATCTCGTACATCAATCGCGATCTGTTCATTGCCAGACAAGCGCGCCTCCCTCCGTGTCGCAAAGTTTCGATCATTTATATCGCGGGGGAGTGTTGCTCTGAATAATTGTGTTCCTCACTAAACATTAGGTTTAGCCTAATCATTTAGTTAAGACTAAGAAATCGCACTGCTTTTCAATTTAGCACACCTAAAAGCCATTGTGTTTTTCAATTTTCGAATGCGCTTCGGGAACCCATCAATTCTGGGTTCGGACCGGCCTAATCAGTGCAAAGGAAAGACTGTCTTTAGGTCAAACTGCCGGTCTTGTAAGCCTCATTCCATAGTTAACTTTGAACTGAACCCGGACCAATGCCCCAGTACCGAACCGAAACGGACTCCATTGGCAATGTGGAGTTGCCCGCGAACTGCCTTTACGGCATTCAGACAGAAAGGGCCCGTCAGAATTTCCCCATTACAAACGTAACTCTGTCGCAATTTCCTAGCCTGGTGACCGCGCTGGCCATGGTGAAAAGTGCCGCGGCGCAGGCCAATGGGGAAATCGGGGGCATCGCAGAGGTCAAGGCCCACGCCATTGTTGAAGTATGCGATGAGATCATCGAAGGCCGTCATCACGAACACTTTGTCATCGACATGATCCAGGGCGGTGCGGGTACATCCACCAATATGAATGCAAACGAGGTGATTGCGAATCTAGCCCTTGGAAAGCTGGGTCATCCGCCTGGCGCGTATACGCATCTGCACCCTAATGATGATGTAAATCACGGCCAGTCCACAAATGACGTTTACCCAACCGCTGTTCGACTGGCCGTGCTCTTTCAGGTGGCGCCACTGTGCCGGGCGCTCTCGCGCCTGCAAGCAGCGTTTGAGGACCGCGCAAGGGCTTTCGCAGACATCGCCAAGGTGGGTCGCACTCAGTTGCAGGATGCCGTCCCGATGACACTTGGTGCGGAATTCCGCTCCTTCGCCGTTACCGTCAGTGAAGACATTGATCGCATTCGCGAAATCGGCCGCCTTCTGGAAGAAATCAATCTGGGTGGCACCGCCATCGGCACTCGCGTCAACACCGAAGTCGGGTACGAAAAGCGCGCCGTGGGCAACCTGGCCCGGATATCCGGTTTCAACCTACGCCAAGCCAGCGACCTGATCGAGGCATCGTCGGACCTTGGCGGTTTTGTCACCTTCTCGGGCATTCTGAAACGCGTGGCGGTGAAACTATCCAAGATCTGCAACGATCTGCGTCTGCTGTCTTCTGGCCCCCGCGCCGGGCTAGGTGAGATCATTCTGCCCGCAGTGCAGGCGGGGTCGTCCATCATGCCCGGCAAAGTGAACCCGGTCATCCCCGAAGTGGTCAATCAAGTCTGTTATCAGGTGATAGGCAATGATCTGACCGTCACGATGGCGGCTGAAGCCGGGCAATTGCAGTTGAACGCGATGGAGCCTATCGTTGCCTATAACTTGTTAAATTCACTTGCGATTTTGACGAATGGCATAGATGCCCTGACGGATAAATGCGTGGCGGGGATTGAGGCGGACGCAGACCGTTGCGCCGCTTTGCTGGATAACAGTCTGGTGCTTGCCACAGCGTTGGCACCGCATCTTGGATATGATGCGGCCGCACGAATTGCCAAACAGGCGCTGTTGACCGGCAAGTCAATCCGAGAGGTGATGACTGAAAGTGGGCTGGTGCCCGCAAAAAAACTGGATAGCATCCTGTCATCGTCCAATATGGTTAATCAGGAAGCCTCTCCATGAATCGATTATTTTTTTCCTCCGCCTCGCCGTTTGCGCGCAAAGTTCGTGCCGCCGTCATCGAGAAGGGTGTTGAGAACCTCGTGGAGGAGGTTGAAGTCGCAACATCTCCGCTCGAAACTAACCCCGATCTTGCTGCACGAAACCCGCTGGGGAAACTACCGTGTTTGGAGCGTTCGGACGGTCGGGTTGTCTATGACAGCCGCGCAATCCTGCGTTTCATTGACAGTCTGAACGCCACCACCCGGCTGTATCCCGGTGATGATACAGAGTTTGATCGGCTGACCGTCGAAAGTCTGGCCGAAGGCGTCATAGAAGCAGCCTTGCTGTGTGTTTACGAGCGGCGCATCAGGCCAGAGGATCAGGTGTCGCAAGGCTGGCTCGACGGGCAATCGGACAAGATCAACCGCGCGCTCGATTGGTTCGAGGCGAACGTTCCCAGCGCCCTAGAGACCCAATTTGATGCCGCCAGCATTGGTCTGGCCTGTGCCTTGGGATACCTCGATTTCCGCCAGCCAATCGGTGACTGGCGTCCCGGTCGCCCCACCTTAACCGCCTGGTATCAAACCGTATCCGGGCGCCCATCCCTTGAGAATACCAAACCAAACTAACCAAAGGAGAACGCGATGAAGGTACTCGTGCCTGTCAAACGCGTGATTGACTATAATGTGAAGGTTCGCGTTAAGGCGGACGGTAGCGGAGTTGATCTCGCCAATG